>JAZDFB010000060.1:0-31976 GCA_043808305.1 Planctomycetota bacterium
CCAGCCGTTAGAACCGCCGGCCGTAACCTGAATCGAACCTAAAAGCGTTCCGCCATCATTCCAGATACGAAGCCAGTTAGTAACTCCGGCCGGCATATAGGCGCCTAATTGGGTAATGGTAACGTTTTGTGTCGGGGTAAAACGATTACCTACTGTATAATTGCCAGTCGTGTTATTAGTCAGGGACTCCCCTAATTTCTGCTGCACCTGCGCTAATCGGGCAATGCCTAAAGAGGTATTCCAATCGGCGGTGGTGGCGCCTGTATTACAATAAGCGGTGGTAGAAAATGTCTCAGTCAGAACTATACCCATATCCAGTGTCGCGGGAGATATCGGAGCAGAATACCCGCCGTTACCGATGGCGTTATAAGCCCGGACTTGATAATAATAAGTATTATTTCGCTTGAGCCCGTTGTCAGTCCAGGCGGTTGTATTATTAGGAAGAACCGCCACCTCAGTCCAGGAACTGCCGTTTAACGAGCGTTCTACCTTAAAACCGGTCTCGTTTATCGCGGTATCCGTCCAGGTAAGACTAATAGAGAGGCCGCTGATAAAAACAGCCGTAAGGTTAGACGGAACATCAGGCACAGATGTCCGGTTAGTTTCCACATTGGACCAGGGGTCATAACCTAAAATATTATAAGAACTGACCCGGTAGTAATAAGTGGTATCAGCTACTGCCGTAGTATCCGAATAAGTTATGCTATTGGCCGAGACAGTGCCAATCGGATTCCAGTTGATGCCGTTTAACGAGCGCTCTATCTTAAAGCTTGTTTCATCAGATGTATTATCCTGCCAGGCCAGGTCAATCCGGGTGCCGGATACCACAGTGGAGGTTAAATTAGTGGTGACATTTATCAGCGGCGCGGCATCGCTTTCTATTATCAGGGTATCTATAGACGGTAAATAATTCAAAGAAGGAGTGATTAATACCGCCTTCCAGCGCAGGTCAGAACCAGCGACGGGGAAATTAAATATTTCGTCGGGTGTAATTGAATACCAGTTTGTCCCGCCATTGGCTGTTACAGCATAGGATATACTGGTGCCCAGCGAAATAAAATGAGTCGGCCGCAGGCGCACTTTTGACGCCGTAGTTACGCCGGAATTAACCTTTTTAGATTGAGCAGTCTTTGTAGCTCCGGTATCGTATTTAAGACCAACCCAAAATGCATAACTACTACTGCCGGCGGGCCAAGTATTATCACTACCACTGGTTACACCACCCGTAACACTAAATACACCAGCAGTATATGGGTAAGGCGGGCTACTCATACCACGAAAATTCTCGGACCCGGATTTTAGATATACAAGCCGATAATATTGACCGGCAACAAGATTAACAGGGGTGACAAGATCCGTATAATACATGGCACCACCAGAGGTGGAGGTATACTGAACAGCAGCTAACTGTGTCCCGACATCATCCCAGAGGCGCACCCATCCCGTATAGCTGCCAACATCCGACCAAGCGCCTAATGAAATAATCCTGACATTTTGTGTCGGCGTAAATCTATTTCCAGCTACAGTACCACCAACACCTACGTTATAGGAAGGTGGTTCCAATGATTGTTGCGCCGGCACTAGCGATAATGTCGCAACGCCTAAAGTGGTATTCCAATCGGCATCGGTAACAGGGTCTTTATAGGTAGTAGTATCAAACGTCTCGGTCCAAACCACGTTCATATCCCCTGTGGTAGCGGATACCTGGTCGGAATACCCGCCGTTACCGATAGCGTTATAAGCCCTGATGCGGTAATAATAGAGCGTGGCTCTCTTCAGCCCGGCGTTAGTATAAGCGTTTGGGGTTGTGGTGATTACCGCAACCTGGGCCCAACCGCTGCCATCCAGGGAACGTTCCAGCTTGAATCCGGCCTCGTTTATCGCCGTATCCGTCCAGGTCAGGCTGATATAAGTGCCGCCGATAAAAACAACCGTCAGTTCGGTAGGCGCGGCCGGCAGAGATGTCCGGGTGGTTACCTGGTTGGACCAGGGAGCGTTGCCGGTGTAATTATAAGACCGGACCCGGTAGTAATAGGTAGTATCGGCTACGGCCGTATTATCCGTATAAGAAACCGCATTGGCGGTAGCGGTGTAAATCCGGGTCCAATTTATGGCATCAATAGAGCGTTCAATATTAAACCCTTCTTCAGCCGAAGAATTATCCTGCCAGGCAAGATTAACCTGGGTATATGAACCCACCGTCGCGGATAAGTTGGTGGTTGTATCCAACCCGTAGAGCGCGCCCGGGCTGAAAGCAACCGGCTCCGGCGAGACATATTTACGGACACGGACCAAATCCACTCCGCCGGTGCCGCCTCCGCCCGAATACCGACAAAATTCCACTGTAGCAGGCGTCATAATCACCGAGTAGGTGTAAATGATATCATCAACATAGAAATCCATAGCGGCGGCTTTCACTACTATCCGGCCCTTATGCCAACCGACGCTTCTTGAAATAAGTGTGTTGTAATAATTTGCCCCGTCATATACGGCATAAGTACTGCCATCACCGACGCCAATGGCTTTATTATTATAACCATACCGGTATTTATAGGAAGTAGTGCCGTCGTCATAGAACCAGAATTCAAGTGAATTGTTACCGGCGCTGATGGTTTGCTTTAATCCGGGATTGGCGTAAAGACTGGCGCCGTAAGTTTTCTCATATTTTACCGCGGATGATATAACCGCCCCGGTGCTCTGTTCCCATCTGGTTAAGTTGCCTAACTCAAAGTCATCGAAGAACCCAAAGGTATTAAGGCCGTTGGAGGCGGATGATACCGAGGCATTGCCGTAATACAAATATATGACCGTGCCGGTCGGCGATGCGGCGATAGAATTAACCTTTACCCAAACATTAAGCGGATTGGCCGGGTTGGAATCAATCCAATAGCTAAGAGGAGTCCCGCCTGAGGTGGCAAAGCGGATGTCGTTAAAAGACGCCTGCATATCGCTGTCATAAGGCACGCCGACCAGAACGGGGTAATCAGTCAGGGTGGAAGTGGAGCCTGAAATCACCACCAACGCCCGGCGGGTAAATGTATCGCCGCCCACCAGCCAACTGCCTTGCTCTTCATTGACGATGTTCGAACTCATCCGGGTAACCGGTTCAACCATAGAAGAATACTTACGGACACGCAGGTTATCCACCTCAAATGCCTGGCCATAATTCAGCAATCCAACCCTAAGTGGAGAGTCTGTCGTTGCCGTTATGGATGTATACATCAATGCCCAACTCTGCCCGCCATCCGCAGACCTTTCATAAGCGCATCCGCCGCTTGCTTTCACGCGCATTCTTATCTTATACGGCTGATTTTGCGCCCAGCTCATAACATTGACGCCTCCTGTTCCCTTTTCATAGACGTCGTTACTATCGCCCAGGCCGCCGACGGCGCCCGTATTATAAAATCCATAGATTAGGTCAACCAGACCGCTTGCCCCGGTATTCCTCCAGCCGAATACCATGTCATAACCACCGAGCCATTTGTAATCAAATTCCAGGGCCAGGTTTTCCCGGGAAATGGTAGCATTGGAGACTAACCCATTGGCGTTGGGCCAGGTGTAACTACCGCCGGTGGCAATCACCCGGCCGCTGAGTTGTGAAAGCCAGGGAGGAGCGCCGTTATCGGTCTTGGTCCATTTAACGGCATCTATTGAGGCGCCGTTAAAATCTTCAAACAGGGTAAAGGTATTATTGCCGTTGGATGCGGCGGCGGCGGCCAGATTGCCGTAATACATATAAATAGTGGTAATGGCCGGCGCCACCGCAATGGAATTAACCTTTATCCAGACAGCGGCAAAACTGGTTGCGGTTGATTCAATCCAGTAATCAAGCGGCGTGACGCCGTCCGAGGCAGTAAACCTGAGGTCATTAAAGTCAATATTCATATCCCTGCCATAAGGCACAGAAAATG
The DNA here is from genome assembly GCA_043808305.1 of Planctomycetota bacterium. GTDB lineage: Bacteria > Planctomycetota > MHYJ01 > JACQXL01 > JACQXL01 > JBBAAP01. Next base: position 3,912 of record JAZDFB010000060.1, read on the forward strand.
AAATCGGATAATTAGTAAGCGCTGAAGCCGCACCGGTAATCCTGAGCGGAACCCGCCTGGTAAAGGTTCCGCCGGATACGGTCCAGCTGCCCTGTGATTCCGTCGAAATATCCACAGTTGCCCTGGCATACGGTTCGGGCGATGAATATTTACGGACAAAGGCGTAGCCGGGCGCTCCAGAAGTCGTATATGCGTAATTGCCATAGATATCCGATATCTCGCCAGATGACAACTCCCTATTGAATATCAACACCTCGTCTATCAGCCCGTTAAAGTATGCGCCGGGATAATTAGCGCAACCGACAGACAAATTCTGTGAAAATATATTAGGCGTGGGCGTGGTTGTAAGAATCCCCGGAGTCAAACCTGACCCATTTACATATAGGTTAACATTGGCGCCTTCGTCCAGGGTTGCGGCAATATGATTCCATTGATTCAGCGTAGCGGTTGCCCCTGAGGTCGGCGTATAACCATTATTATAGGTTTCTATTGAAGGCCTGCCTATGGTGTTTATTGAAAGCATAATTGAATCTCCGGTTGTCGCCCGCTTGCCATAGGAAACTATTCCGCCGCCGGTATAAGCCTTCGGATAAATCCAGGCCATAACCGTAGCGGCGCAGCCTGTAGGCAGGTTGACTGCCGGACGATTCAGCCACTGGCTTGTGCCGTTGAGGTTCATTGCCCAGCCGAATTTACCGTTGAGAGCTAACGGGATATTATTAGTTGAGTCCAAGACAAAATGATTGCCCTGCCCGGATAAATCATTGGTTCCGGCCGCTTCATCAAATGTCCAACTTCCTTTAACACCGCCCACTACCCTTATGAATGTCGATGAGGAATTACTGGAAGATGAGGCGTTGGCATTACCGTAGGTCATGTAAATAGCGCTGTTGCCGGCCGGCAAAGAAGGTATTTTTACCCAGAACTTGGCATCAGACTCCTGCCAGTAGGAAAATTCCTGGGTCATATCGGAATTGGTAAACCTGATATCCTTGTAATCATTATTGACGTAAGGCGAACCGGTATTGGTGCCGGCATTATAGCGGGCCGTAACCTCAGAGGCGGCAAGGGCGCGGCTGTATATTTTAACTTCGTCAATTGACCCTTTATAATAGGTGCTGCCACCGCCGGACTCAACACTGGCCCGGCCAAACGTCCAGGCGTAAGCGTTAGTCGCCAGAGTAACTATGCCGCTTACACTGTTGGGCACCCCATCCACATAGATGGTCAGAACACTTGAGTTATAGGACACTACAATATGGTGCCAAACCCCGGGAACAAACGGCACGCTGATAACCTGTAAATCAGGTGAATAATCCACGATACCGCTATCCACAAATGCGGTTGCCTGCGTGCCCTCAGGATTAATCGTCAGAGAAAACGGCAAATCAGTGGGAGACGACGCAATATACTTACGTTTGCTTATTATTTCCTGGATATTGTTTCCGGCTTGCGGCTTTACCCATGCCTCAACCGTGAAGTTCTGGTAACCCGTGGTCAGAGATGTCGCGGCATATTGATTTGTGCCGTTAAAAATCAAGCCAGTTCCAAAACGCCCGTCAGTCCAGGATGCATAACCGCAAATCATGGCATTATTGCCGTTGCCTGACATATCCGCGGCTGTTGCACCATAACCCTCCGAGAAGTGCCAACTGCCTACCAAGCCGGTATTATCAATAAAATTGGGATCGGCAAACGGGGTAACGGGTATCTGATAATCAGTAACAGAAGAACCGGGGTTCCTGACGTTAATCAGCTTCGAATAAGCCCAGGAACCGCCGCTTGGGTTAGAAAGAGCCACCACAGTGGTAAAATTCCAGGGTGTTGACCAATCAGACGTGGCGTATGGGCTTTTAGCCCTGACATGCCAGTAATAAAAAGCTCCGCTGCTAAGTCCGCTGGCCGCATATGAGGTTACGGCAATATTGTCCTGGTCTATCACAGTGCTATCGAAACCTATATCATTATCAACCTGGACCTGATACTTTATGGCGCCATTTGCCTGGTCCCAGACAAGCGTCGGTGGATTGCCGACTCCGAATACGCCGTTAGGGGGCGAGGCCAGTACAGGTATCGCGATGGTGGAAAAACTCCTGGCCGAAGACCAATCGCTTTCTTCGGTTGACGAATCCGCCTTAGCCTTTACCTGCCAGTAATAAGTTACATCGTGAATAAGACCGCTGGCGGGATATGAGGTTGTCGCGATACTGGACGGATTAACAATAATGTTTGAGAATGATAAATCCGTGGCCAGCCTGAGCATATAAGTAACCGCCATGTTAGTTACCGGGTTCCACTCTAATGTCAGGCTGAGCGGCATCCCGGTTATATTATTTGTAGGCGTCAATAATGTCGGCTGGTCCGGCTGGGGCGGAACAGTCGTAAACGATCCTTCAGACCAGGCTGACGTGCCGCTTATATTAGTGGCGTTAACACGCCATAAATATTCGGTGCTATTAAAAAGAACTGTAATCACTTTGGACGTATTAGTTATTCCGGCTAAATCGAAAGCCAATGGAGTAAATAACCATCCATCAGTGGCGGTAACAACCTGAAGCTCATAGCTCGAAGCATAATTAGACGCATTCCACTTTAGCACCGGGCTGGTGGAAATCCTGGTAGCGCCGTTAACGGGCGTGTCAAGCTGCGGCTGGGCCGGTGGCGGAGGCAAAGTCGTAAAACTTCGGATTAGCGACCAAGGTGAAGTCCCTTCGCCATTATACGCATTAACACGCCAGTAATAGGTAACTCCATAGCTGAGACTGGCTGGATACGAGGTTACGGCAATATTATCCTGGTTTATCACGATGTTACCGAACCCCGAATCTGTCGCGATATTAACACGATATTTCGCAGCTCCGGGTGACAAGCTCCATTCCAGAGTGAGATTTGTAACTACGTTTAATGCGGTATTTGTCGGCGTTACCAAAATCGGCGTTGATATAACGGTTGTGAAGCGCCGATACGAAGACCAGTCGCTTTCACCGCCGTTATTTACAGCTTTCACCCGCCAATAATAAAGTATATTATTAGCCAATCCGACCGGCTGGTAAGAGTTAGATGCAATACCACTGTGATCTACAACCGGGCTGATAAAATTGGACGTTGTAGCTATCTGCAACCTGTAAGTATGCGCGTTAGGATCAGTATTCCACTGCAATGTGGGAGGCAGCCATTGTCCGGTGGCGCTATCAGCCGGCAAACTCAGAATCGGCGCAACCGGCGGCTGGGGAGCAACCGTAAAACGGCGTGCTGCTGACCATCCTGATGTTCCGCCTGCATTTGTGGCATTGACTCTCCAGTAGTAAACCCCGTTATAATTCAATCCCGAAATAACGGCATATGAAGTTAGCGCTATTCCTGATTGATTGATCACTGTAGTTCCAAAACCGGATGTTGTTGACACTTGCAAACCATATGAAACCGCATCGCTTGAAGGATTCCAGGTAAGCGTGGCATGGGGAGAAATATCAACAGCTTCATTAGCCGGGAAAATAAGCGCCGGCACAGGCGGCGCGGCAATTATGGTGGTAAATGAGAAGGTATCCGACCAATCGCTGGTGCCCCCGTCATTTCCAGAATTAACCCTCCAGTAATATGTCGTATTATTAACCAGTCCTGACAGGTTATATAATGCCAGGCTGATGTAATTCTGGTCTTTAAAAGTCGTAGCGAAAGAAACCGAGGTCGATACTTGCAAACGGTAATAAGACGCCCTGTCCGCATTAGACCATTGCAAAGTCAGGCTAACTGCAACTCCGGTTGCGCCGGATAAAGGAGTTGAAAGAATCGGCTTGGCCGGGATGGCAATTATCGTGGTAAATTTGGATGCCGAAGACCAGCCCGAGGTCCCTCCGGCATTGCTGGCTCTGACGCGCCATGAATATAAGGTATAATTGGCAAGTCCTGTAATCGCTTTGGACGTATTAGCTATTCCGGACTGGTCAAAAGCCAGCGGAACCACTGAAAAATCGGTGCCGGTAACAACCTGAACCTGATAAACCGCAGCTCCAGGCACATCGATCCAAGTTAAGTTTGGATTAATGGAAATCAGAGTGGCGTTATTGGCAGGGGATGACAAAGTCGGGATTGCGACGACAGTAGTTAAAGTTCTGTATGACGACCAATTGCTCGATCCTCCGATATTCACCGATTTGACACGCCAGTAATAAGTTGTGTTATTAGCCAATCCCGAGGCCTGATATGATGTAACCGCGATACTGGGCGGATTGATAATCAGGCTGCTGAAGGCCGTATCGGTCGACACCTGAACATTATAAGTTGAAGCTCTCAAAGCCGTGTCCCAGTATAAAACTGGATTGATTGACTGTCCGGCAATCCCGTCTGCCGGCCCGGTTAAAGCGGGAGTGGCCGGAGCGGCGATGATAGTAGTGAATACCCCGACTGCCGACCACGGACCCGTGCCAGTGATATTAGTGGCGTTAATCCGCCAGTAATAAACGGTTAAATACCCGAGCGCAGAAGGACTATATGAGGTGGGGATAATACCGGACTGGTCGGCGATAATACCGGAGGTAAAATCACTGTCAGTGGCAATCTGTAAACGGTATGTAGCGGCGCCATTGGTGATATTCCATATCAAAGTCTGGGTTATGGGAATATTGATTGAATTATTTGCCGGAGAAACAATTACAGGTTGTAATGGGTTTGCCAGCGCGGTGGTAAAGCTCCAGCCATCCGACCAGGGGCCTGAACCGCCTGCATTGACCGCCCTAACACGCCAATAGTATCCAAGATTATTAGAAAGAGTGGCGCCTTGATAGGAAGTTAAGACAATATTGCCCTGGTCCACAACAATGCCGGAAAAGTCCGAAGATGTAGATACCTGTATGCGATAGGCCATAGCCGTGGCAACGGCATCCCAACTGAATACCGGAACAACAGAAAGCCAGGTAGAAGCATCTGATGGGGTGCTTAATGCCGGCGCATTTGCGGGTGGCGCGATTACGGTTGTAAAACTGAATATGGCCGACCAGGCGCTTGTGCCGCCGATGTTCGTGGCGCTAACGCGCCAGTAATAAACGGCGGAATTGTTTAAAGTAGGGATTGCATACGCCGTGGCGGTAATATCAGCCTGGTCAAGAATGGTTGACAGGAAATCCGGGCTGTCAGAAAGCTGTAACCGGTATGAATCCGCCCGGGCAGCCGGGTTCCACTGCAATGCGGGATTGATTGCCACATCAGTCGCACCTTGCCCGGGTAAAGATAATACCGGCTGGGCCGGAAGCGCAATAATAGTGGTAAAGCTAAAAGGTTCCGGCATCTCGCCTGAACCACCCCGGTTCTTTGCCTGCACCCGCCAGTAATAGGTGGTGTTATTAGCTAAGAGTATCGAGCTAAACGCATAGGATGTTTGGGTGATTTGTAAATCCGCAATCCGCACTCCGAAATCTGCATTTGGCGATACCTGCAATAAATAAAAGGTAGTATTGGTTGCCGGCTCCCAGGTTAATACCGGGCTGGAAGATATATCTGTAGAAGTATTTGGCGGAGATAGCAGGACCGGTATGCCCGGCTGGGCATATAAGGTCCGGGCCGATGCCTCATTGGAAGGAATGCTATTATCTGCCAGCTTGTACGCCTTAACCCGGTAATAATAAAGGGTGGAGACAACAAGGCCTGTGTCAGAATAACTGTTTGTATTTGATATAACCGTTGCCACCTCTATATAATCATTCTCATCTTCCGCCTTTCGCTCTATTTTGAAGCCATCTTCGGTGCTGGAATTATCTGTCCAAGAAAGGTCAATCTGATAGGGTGAAACGGTCGATGCCGCAAGGCCGGAGGGCGCGGGTATAATCTGCCAGTCTCCTTTGGAATTACTCGCATATTTCAAATCCCGGTTTTCAACATCAAGGTAGGCGATATGAACCTGGTTAGGCCCGAGACAGAGCGACGTAAACTCACCGGCTTTATTTCCATTTACCGGATCGCCGTCTACTGCACGGCCTGCCCATTCGCCGCTATCTTGCTTGGCGATATATTTCAATGACTTATCGGTAGAATCGTAATAACTGATATGAGGACGATTCTTGCTGTCAACGGCAATAGAAGTATAGTTGCCCACATCATGCGCATTATCGTCTATTGTTGAAGCCTGCCAGGCGCCGGCGGCGTTGGTGGCATATTTGAGATCGCGATTTTCCCAATCCGCGTAACTGATATGAACCTTACCATTAGAATCAAGCGCTATATCCGTGTAGAAACCCACATTACCCGCATTATCAACCGTTGAGGCAACCCAAACACCCGAACTATTGGTCGCATACTTTAAATCACCATTACTCTGGTCATAATAACTGATATGCACTTTATTACTCTGGTCAATAGCCAAAGACGAAAACAGCCCGACATAACCCGCTGAATCTATAACACTTATCTCCCATACCCCGGATATGTTTGTAGCTAATTTAAGGTCGCTGGTGGTATTGTCATAATAACTGATATAAACCTTATTATTGGAATCAACCCCGATAGAAGGGTAAAAACCATTCTGCCCGTTTGAATCAATGGTTGTTGTCTGCCAGCTGCCCGATGCGTTGGTGGCATATTTCAGATGGGCATTGGTTCTGTCGTAATAGCTGATATGCGCTTTATTGTTATGGTCGACGGCAATAGATGTAAACTCTCCGACTTCCCCGATGTTATCAATAGTTGAAACTACCCAACTATTGGACGCGTTAGAAATGTATTTCAGGGCAGAGTTGGAATAATCATAATAACTAACGTACACCTTATTATCCGAATCAAGCGCCATAGAAACATACCCGCCTGTATTTCCCTGGGTATCTAATGCAGTTATAGTCCAGGGCGTGGTAACATTGGCCTCATTGGAAGGTATGCTGTCTCCGACGGCATTATAGGCAATAACCCTGTAGTAATATAAGGTAACCTCCGAAACCGTCGTATCAGAGTATGCGGTTATATTAGCCGGTAAAGAAACAAGCGCTTGATATGTGCCGCTTATGCCGGTTTTACGCTCCAGCCTAAAACCATCTTCATTGGTGGAATTATCTGTCCAGGAAAGAGTCACCAGACTTTCTGATGAAGCTATGGCAATAAGGTTGGATGGCGACTGGGGAACATCACTGCTGCCGGTAATTATTCTTCGCGCCTCGTTCTCGCAGAAACCGCCATAACTCAGTATCCCTATACTTAACAGAAGAATAAGTGCTATTTTCTGAAAGATACTATGTTTTGGCATATTTGGTATATTCAATTTAATATATTACCTTTTCTTGTCAAGATAAATCCCATCATATTTTAAGATAAAACCACTGCATTTTATGGAGCAAAAAGCGTGCCTATGGACATATTGGATAATATTATAAATTAGACCTTTAATATGCCAAATACCGCTAAATTACGCGTTTCCGGCGTGATTTATGCCTGTTAGCTACAGGCTTGTTTTGTATTGATTTTATGCGGTTACTTTTAGGTAATACGGGTTGATTTCTGTTACATAAAGGTAACAGATTTTAGCCTATTTTATCAGCCAGAGGCTGACCCGTTTTTGGTGGGAGCTTTTTTTGGGATGAAATAAGGATGATAATACTGCCTATCTTGATAACGACTATGACCATGATTGTATTTATAAACCCAATAACCGGCAAAAGCACCACCCCGCCGACCATGCCGCCCAGCCAACCGCCCAACAGGTCGGCCCCGTAAAGCAGTCCGGCTGAACCGCAGTTCGTCCCGCTAATAGGGGCCGCGCCTGAAAGATTACCGTCTTTGGCCCTATTAGAATATAACCGCACCGCCAGCGGGAACTCGGCGCCGATAACCACGCCAACCATCCCGGCACACAACAGGAAACCCACCTGCCCGACAATACCGCCCGGCAGATACCCCAAACCTAAAAGCGCTAATACCACCAGGGTTATGGTTGCCTCAAGCATAACCATAGCCCGAAAATGCCGAAGTATCCTGTCCATATACACGGTCATCACCAATCCGCCCACAGCGATACCAACCATAAAAACCGTGACCATCAATCCGATCTGGTGAAAGACATACCCGAACACCACCTGGAAGGCGAATATCAACATCAGGTTAACGACCATCCCGGCAAATCCGGTGCTGATAAGCGCGATGGGAATGGCCATACGGGATGCCCCTTTTCTTAAACGCAACAATAATGACATCATAATGGTTAGTATCGCTATGATTAAAGTTATCAGCCCAAACGATACCTTTTCTATATGCCGAAACCATTTCTGGAATCCCGGCGCAAACATAGCATTCCAGTATCCGATGCTATAGATAACCGCACTGGGCAGAAAATCCTCGTTCATCTTATAAGTTACACCATTTATATTATCCATAAACCAGTCTAACTTTTTTTTATCCAACCTGTATTCGATATATCCCGGGCTGATATAACCTAATTGAAGATGGCGATTTTCTAATCTCTCAGACATTATTTGTATACTTTTCCCCATATTATTATAAAGTTCCTCTCCAACCGGACACGACGGAACGGCAGAATCGCTTGCCAAAAATAAATTGGTACTACCGGGTATGACGAGAACAAATTTATACACTTTGCGTAACGTATCCAAAATCCCGGCATTAAGTTTCTTCAATTCCTCGCCCAGATACGAATCGGACCCGGGCAAAGCAAACACCAGCATCCCGCCGCTGTTCATCCGTTTACGGGCCAGCTCAAAAAACTCCCGGGTAAACAACCTGTTTGTCCGCAAATCAGAAGGGTTAGAAACCCCAATAAATATCATATCATAGTTCGGCTGCCTGTGAAGTTGCAGCCGACTATACCTGGCAGATAAGTCGCTCGCTCCAACTGCCAGAGTATAATGCTGGCTGGTCTGCTGCAAAAAAAGCCTGCCGTCTATATTATGTATATGGACCCTGGGGTTATCCAGCTCCGACTGCGACAACGGAGTCGGGTATTTCCTCAATAAATCAAATAACAGCGGGTCCAACTCGACATAATCTACCCTGTTTACACTGGGGTGTTTCAATATCTCGTTTATCACCCCGCCTGCGCCGCCGGAAAGCACCAGGATATCCTTCGGCTCAGGATGCGCCAGCATCGGCAGGTGCACGAAATCCTCCACATAACCGATATCCGGCACCGGCGTGGTAATCACCGGCAACCCGTTGGAAAAGAAGGTATATTGGCCTTCTTCTTTGGTCACCACCAGGTTGCCGTAATGCGAATTGCGGTAATCCACCACCTGAAACGGCTGCCATTGACGCTTGATGGAATACTGGTGGATATCACCCCCCATCCTTCCAAAAAATGACCAGCCTATAACAAGGAAACCGATGGTGCTATATAGAAGAATCGTTTTTATCTTCCCATGCCTCACTGCCTTCATTTGTAATAACACAATACCGGCAAAAAGATTCAACTGCGTGATTATTATAGCTGTCCAGAACGAATTCAAATACGGAGTGAAAATGTATGTGAACGCCAGCCCTCCAACGATGGCTCCAATAGTCTCATAGATATAGGTCAGTCCTGCAGCACGGCTTGTGGTGAATATTCCCGAACCATTGGTATCGGTCCTTGTGGTAAGTATCCCTGAACCGAATGTAAAAAGCGTTCCGTTTGAGATGCTCACGGGCAGAAGAATCAGAAACGAACCGTATAAAATTGTAAAAAGCCCGAAGCCCTGACCGGTGGCAATGCCGGTAATAGTTCTTAGGTCGCGGGTCAGATACACCGCCACCGGCAACGCCAGAGCGAATATCACCTGGACTATTACATACGCCTCAACTTTGCGTTCCACCCTGTTAATTATCTTCCCAAACAGGTATGCCCCGGCCGCTCCGAGAATCAGCCAGTTGGCCAGGATAATCCCGATGGACAGCTCGTTGCCCATAAAAACAATGAGCAGTTCCCGGAGAAGCACCAGTTGGGCAACAATGCCGCTGAAACCGATGAGTATTAAAGCGAAAGGCAACATACTATTGGGGCATCAGGTAATTAGGATTTCGGATTTAGCGCTTTATTCAATGCGTCTTCGCCGTCTATTATCTTCAATTCTATCCGCAGAAAATATATGGGTAGGGCTAACCGGTCGATGCCCGGCATCGCTTTAAGCCTGAGCGCATCCTTTTCGGTAGTTACCAGCATCCGGGCCCCGGTGGTCTTGGCCTTTTGGGCGAGCTTGTCTATTTCAGTATTGCTATAGATGTGGTGGTCCGGGAACAAATCGAAACCAAGCATCTCGGATATTTCTTTAAGCGTATCCCGGAATCGTTCCGGCGAGCCGATGCCGCAGAACCCATATACTTTATCCAAATTCTGGTTATTAATGCGGATTATTTCTCCGCCTGATAACGGAACTAATTCAATAGGCTGATGAACAGTCTTGACAACCGGTTTATCATAGCTCTTAAGGAATTGCTCCAGCCAGCTTAGCTTGTCCTGCGCAGCGAAATTACAATGGGTCAGAACAAACATATCAGCCCGCTTAAGCTGGCCCAGCGGTTCGCGCAGTATGCCGGCCGGCAATAACCAACCCTTACCGAATGGATTCGTGCTGTCAATCACCACGATGTCCATATCCCGTTTTATCTGCCAGTGCTGAAACCCGTCGTCCAGAATAATACTATTTATATTTTGCTCGGCACAGAGCTTGCGTCCGGCGCTCAGACGGTCCGGCTGTGCGATGCGCACCACATTGGGAATTTCCGGCACCAGCGCCTCATCATCCGTGATTAAAGATTTCTCTGTGTTCTCTGTGGCTCTGTGGCTAATTTTCCCGTATCCCCGGGCCAGTATACCGACCTTTTTACCGGACTGCAAAAACATCTTCGCCAGATATATTACCAGCGGCGTTTTTCCCGTCCCGCCCACCGCAATATTGCCGACGCTGATAACCTTGCAGGGCAGTTTAACCGGTTTAACTATGCCCAGCCAATATATAAATCGCCTGAAAGCTATGGCCAGCCTATAGAACAAGCTCAGGAAAATGAAGAACATCCGGGCCAGGACATACAGCCCGCCGCGCTCCTCAACCACTACTTTGTACCACAGACTTTTCATTGAACGAAATAGTAACCAATTAACCAAAGACTGTCAAGGTGTTCGATTAATATATTTTCCCCGGATACGCCAAATGCAACCACGAAAACTCGAAAGTAAGAAAGCACTAAATTTCTTATTTTCCCTTTTTCGCGCTTTCGTGGTAATATTAGCTTATTTACGCGATAACCGCGCCTTGGGCATTACTCCAAGGCCCGCTGTTGGTTGGATTTGTCAGATTAACCCAGCGGAAGAATCCATAGAAGCTATGGCCGGCATTTTCCACGCCGCAACTGATAATGAACCGCGCCTTCTTGGAGGTCTGTGTCCTTGAACAATCCTCCCAGCTTTTCGGCGGCATTTCTCTTTTTGGCACAAAGGTGTATCGGCACTCAATCCCGTCCGCATCAGGGTGCATACTGGGCCGGGTCTGGTCGGTCTCACGCCGGCAGGTAACTTTGATAGTCCCGCCGCCCAGAGGCTCAAGGAAGGATATCGGGATGTCCGAAATGACCGGCCGCGGGGACGGCTCGGTATCGTAAACCGTCAAGCCCATACTGATTTTATTGGCCGGCGAGACAAGCGGATTAAACATCAGGTATGCCTTGGCGAACACCCGGATTTCTTTCTCATAGAGCTTGCGCGACTGGCGGTGCGCCAAGACATCAACGCTGGTCCGGGCGTTTTTCTCCTGCGACTTGTGGTAGCGTGGCTCGTATTCGGCCCGGCGGGCCACCAGCGGATTAACCGCGCTGTCCGGAATGCCCCAGGCGGTTTTGTTAGCCTCGGATTTCTTCACCAGATTAGATTGGAGACTAAAGAAATCATCATCACGGTTCGGTATCCAGTCACTGCCTCTTTTTCTTGCCATAATTCTCCTTTTCTCCCGTCACCATTTCCCTCTCTCCCGCTTCTGCGGGAAGAGGGCAGGGGTGCGGGAATAGCTATAAAAGTCATATTTCCCTGAATATAACTCATATAGTTAACAATATAGCTTATAACGCTAACGTTATAACTCATAACGTCAACATTATAACTTGTAACGGCAACGTTATAATCTGTAACGATACCGTTATAACTTGTAACGATACCGTTATAATCCGTAACGTCAACGTTACAGCTCGTAACGACAACGTTATAACTCGTAACGGCAACGTTATAACCTGTAACGACATCGTTACGAGATATAAACTTATGTTTAAGCGCAGGAGATGTCAAGAAAAATGCGTTAATTAAAAACAAATAAATGGGAAGGTCTCAACCACACGAAAAGGGCATAAGGGGAAGCGTTCCCGCCTCTTATTTAGCATCTAACACCTTAAGGGCGGCGTTTGCCCGGTTATATATATCTTTTTCTATTGGGTCCTTGTTGTTGCGCTTCCGGTCTAAAATAGTTTTTATACTCGGAATATCATAAGAAGCAACCTTGTCTTTAGCACCCAATTCTATTAAAGCAATTGCGGCATAGCCATAAGTATAAGGTCCTATTTCTTCAAATAGATTCATAATTTCAGGAATAGCTTCCTTGGCGTTGAGCGCACCTAAGGCAAGAGCTGCTGAGGCACGAACGTCCGGAAAATTGTCTTTTAACAGTTCTACTAATTTGGGAATTGCCTTTGTAACACCGAGGGATCCCATAGCATAAGCGGCTGCCTGGCGCGAAGTAAATATCTTGTCATCAAGTAATTTTATTATTTCAGGGATTGCCTCTTTGGCCTTGAGAAAGCCAAGTGTATCTATTACCATTGCGCGTATGAGGCCATTTTCATCATTAAGAAGTATTATTAAGTCTGGAATAGCTTCGTGTGCTCCTCCTAATTGACGCAAACCCCAAACAGCACTGCTACGAACTTCTTTATTTTTGTCTTTCAAGAGTTTTGTGAGCTCCGGAATTGCCTCACGGGCACCTATTTTCCCGAGCCAATCTGCCGCATACTTAACCGTAGAACTGTTTTTGGACTTTAATCGCGCAATTAGCGCAGGAATGTCATCGGACTCGCTAATAGGATGAGACTTCCCTATTCGCCAATTACCATCCTCAAAAATAATCTGATGTTTAACTTTAACCTGTTCACTGCTTTCGGGGAAGATTGGCGCTCCAGCACCTACAGATACAATAGCTTCGGCTAAAATACCCGGGGATATTACTTTAATGCTTTTGATTCCATCAACTTTAAATACTACGAAAGGAGAAACTATTTTATTCATCTCTTCAATAAATTTCTCTTTATTCTGCTTTTCCTGTTGTATTGAAGAGCTCATCATTTCCCAAACCTTATCAAATTCCTTCGCGCTTATACAATTGTAATATTTCTTTATCAATTGCTCTATCTGCGCTTCTTCAGATGTTTGTTTGGCAGTTATTTCCTGTGGGGGCGGGGTCCCGAAATAATCGGGACGTCGTTGCGACTCCGTAGGCGGTTTGGTGGCCGGGCTGGTACAACCAGATATTATAACCAGTCCGATTAATAATCCGAGTATTATCTGCCTCATAATAGATATCTACAATACGGACAGGATAATGTCAAGGGAATAATTTAGGAAGTCTGAAGGCTACTATTTTTATTTGCCAATCAGTTTCTTCCATTCCTCTATTTGTTGTTTTATCTGGGCCGCGCCGGGGTGATTGGGAGCAAGTTTAAGGAATTGCTCGCTGTCAGCTATGGCTTTTTGGTAATCTTTCTTCGAGCCATAGGCGCCACTTCGGTTGCCGTAGGCGTTGACATAGTTTGGGTTCAATTCTATTGCCTTGGTATAATCCTTGATTGCCAGCTCGATATCGCCTTTTTCAAAATAGGCCAGGCCTCGGTTACTGTATGCCCTGTAATTTTGGGGATCCAATCTTATGATTTCATTAAAATCAGCCATGGCTTTGTCTGTTTCCCCTTTTTGGCTGTATCTAAGACCGCGGTTGTTATAGGCATCAATATATTTGGGGTCCAATATGATTGCCCGGCTGTAGTCTGCTATGGCTTTGTCCATTTCGCCCTTGGCGTCGTAGCCGACGCCGCGGCTGTAGTATGCCTTGGCGTATTGCGGGTTAAACTTGATTGCCTGGCTATATTCGGCGATGGCTTTGTCGAACGCGCCTTTATCATGATAGATAATCCCGCGATTGTAATACACTTCAGGATATTCAGGATTCAGCCTGATGACTTCATCATAGTCGGCAATAGCTTTGTCTAACTCGCCTTTTATTCTATAGGCGCTGCCGCGGTTGCTATATGCCTCAATATATTTAGAGTCAAGCCGAATTGCCTCATCAAAGTCTGAAATAGCTTTATCTAACGCGCCCTTCAACAAATAGGCTCTGCCGCGATTTTCATATGCCTCGGCATACTTGGAGTCAAGCCGGATTACCTCATTGAAATCCGCGATGGCCTTATCTAACTGTTTTCCCTCGCGATAAATGTTGCCGCGTTCGTAGTAGGCTTTCATATATCGGGGGTCTAATCTGACTGCCTGGCTGAAATCCGCAATGGCTTTGTCCAGTTCGCCCTGGCTATGATAAGTATTGCCGCGATTGAAGTATGGCCTGCTTTCTTCGGGGCTCAGTTTGATTGCCTGGCTGTAGTCTGCAATGGCTTTATCTGAATCGTTTTTGCCGTTATAGGAATTGCCCCGGGTATGATATGCCGAGGCAAATTGCGGATTAAGGCTGAGCGCTTTGTCACAGTCTGCAATTGCCCTGTCGAATTCACCTTTATCATTGTAGGCGATGGCGCGATTGTTATATGACGTGGCATAGTTTTGGTTTATCCTGATTGCCTCACTATAGTCCGCAATAGCGTTGTCTAATTGGCCTTTAATAAAATAGGTAGTGGCGCGGTTATTATACGCCTCAGCATAATCTGCATAAAGCTCTATGGCTTTGTTGAAACTCACTAAAGCGTCGTCATATCTCTTTTGATAATATTCAAGCTGGCCTTTAGCAAAATATCCGATATGGCTTCCCGGGTCATATTTAAGGACCATCTCAAAGTCAGGAATAGCCTCCTCAAGCTTATCACGAATAAAAGCAGTAATCACTGCCCGTTCGTAATACGAATAGGCCAATGTCGGAGTAGTTTTAATCGCCTTGGTAAAATATTCATATGCCTTATCACTGTCTCGCTTGTCCATATATGCATAGCCGATGACCTGATATGCATCACCGTAGGTCGAGTCTATTTTGAGGGCGTCCTGGGCAAACTGTATCTTTTGGTCTGGCGTCGGCGCGCCGTTTGCCCGGTCCAGAATCGCCTTGGCCTCAACCCTTAAGTCCAAAGCTCTCTGCGCCTTGTCCGCCACCGCTTTGGCCTGCGTTTCTTCCTGTTGCTTTTTGGCCTCCTGCGCTTTGATTATCTTATCGCACTTCTTGAGGATGCCTTTTATGGCTTCATCACCCGGCGACAGAACCAGCAATTTATTGCATATTGCACGCGCCTGGTCAAATTGGTCTTTATCAAATACCTGCTGGGCTTCCTGGCGGTATCGGGCTATTAGCTGTCTTTTGTTTGATGAGGAAACCAGCAGGCTGATTACTACGACTGCCAGGACAACAATTGCGCCGGCTATAGCCAGGCTGGCGACCTTGTTCTTGGCCGCCTTAATCCATAATTTAGTTACCCGGCTTGTCCGTTTAGCGGTGATAGCGCCTCCCTCCAAGTATCGCTTTATATCCCTCTCTATCTCTGCCGCGCTCTGGTAACGCTTGGTCTTTTCCTTCTCCAGGCACTTCAGGCAGATGGTCTCAAGGTCCTTTGGTATTATCTTGATGACGGACGAAGGCGAAGGCGGCTCATTGTTTATGACATTGTTAAGCACCTCGTAAATCTCGTTGCCCGAAAACGCTAACCGTCCGGTCAGGCAGTGATATAATGTTGCTCCTAAGGAGAAGATGTCGGAACGCGGGTCAATCTCGTCCTTTCGACCCATGGCCTGCTCGGGTGACATATAATTGGGCGTACCTACGGCTGTGCCGGTCATGGTCAGGGAGCGGTCCAGTCCGGTCAGTTGCTTGGCCAGTCCGAAATCTGTCAGGTATGCCCGCCCGGATTTATCTATCATAATATTTGCCGGCTTTATATCACGGTGGACCACCTTACGGCTATGGGCATAATCAAGGGCTGAGGCCATCTGCCGGATAATTACGACCATATTTTTCATATTAGGCCGTTTGGATGAGCTGATTAATTTTTCTAATGATACCCCTTCGATATAATCCATGGTGAAGTAATGCTGTTTATTGATGACGCCTGCCTCATAGACTTGGACGATGTTGGGGTGTTTGAGTTTGGCAACGGCCGAAGCTTCGCGCTGGAATCGTTCGATGAGTTCCGGGTCGGTGGAGGTTATGACCTTGAGGGCCACCCGGCGGTTCAGGTCAGGGTCTAATGCCAGATAGACCGCGCCCATACCCCCTTGCCCCAGTTTCTTTTCAACGGTATATTTTCCGAATTGAGTTAACACCTTAGGTTCTCTTTTGCACTAATTTCTGACACTTCGTGTCGGGATAACGTGCCGCCCCATCGGCTGTTAGAATGTAATGAGTTACAGCCGAGGATACCTGGCAGATAATTCGCTAACGCTCAAACTGCCAGAGTATAACTCCCGGAGTTTACCCCGCTTCAGGCGGGGGTCGAAGCGGCACTAACCGCCCTGGCATAATTTCTTCTCAATGGCATATTTGCCGAAGGTCGTTGGCATAAACTGTATTCTATTACTTTAACAGTTTCTTCCACTCCTCTATCAATTGTTTCATCTGGGCTGCCCCGGGATGATTGGGAGCAAGTTTAAGGAATTGTTCTCCATCCGCTATCGCCTTTTTGTAATCCTTCTTTAGCGAATAGGCATATCCGCGGTTCTTATAAGTGTCGGCAAAGTTCGGGTCCAGTTCTATTGACTTATTAAAATCCTTGATTGCCCGGTCCAGCTCGCCTTTTTTGCCATAGGCAACACCGCGGTTGGAGTAGGCCGTGGCATGCTTCGGATTCAGTTCTATTGCCTTGTTATAGTCCTTGAGCGCCTGCTCTGTATCACCTTTATTATCATAGGCATTACCGCGGTTGGAGTAGGCCATGGCAAGATTCGGGTTCAATTCTATTGCCTTGCTATAGTCCTTGATTGCCCGGTCTATCTCCCCCTTTTTTTTATAGGCAACACCAAGGCCTAAGTAGGCATCGGCATGGTTCGGGTCCAGTTCTATTGCCTTATTAAAATCCTTGATTGCCTTATCTGCCTCGCCTTTACTATTATAAGTAACACCGCGGTTGTTGTAGGCTTCGACAAGGTTCGGGTCCAGTTCTATTGCCTTGCTAAAATCTTTGATTGCCCGGTCTGCCTCGCCTTTGCCATTATAGATATTACCGCGGTTGGCGTAGGGACTGGCAAGATTCGGGTTCAATTCTATTGCCTTGTTATAGTCTTTGAGCGCCTGCTCTATATCGCCTTTATTATTATAAGCATTACCGCGGTTGTTGTAGACCGTGGCAAGGTTCGGGTCCAGTTCTATTGCCTTATTAAAATCCTTGATTGCCCGGTCTGCCTCGCCTTTATTATTATAGACATTACCGCGGTTGGAGTAGGCCTCGGCAAGGTTCGGGTTCAGTTCTATTGCCTTTGTGTAGTCCGCCATTGCCTTATCTGCCTCGCCTTTCTTACCATAGGCATTACCGCGGTTGGAATAGGCCGTAGCAAGATTCGGATTCAGTTCTATTGCCTTATTATAATCCCTGATTGCCCGGTCTGTCTCGCCTTTATCATAATAGATACTCCCGCGGCTGGAGTAGGCATCGGCAAGGTTCGGGTTTAGTTCTATTGCCTTGTTATAACTAATAATCGCCTTATCATAATTCTTCTGGTGATATTCAACCGTCCCTTTAGCAAGCCAGCCGATATCGCTGTTGGGGTCTAATTCCAGAACCTTATTAAAGTCAGAAATGGCATCTTCGAGTTTGTTGTAGGTATAGGCGGTAATCATCGCCCGTTCGTAATAGGAATACGCTAATGTCGGCGTTGCCTCTATCGCCTTAGTAAAATATTCATACGCCTTATCTATTAGTTCCCGATATGCATCGGGACTTCGTCCGCTTTCGGCGGCCTTGGCCTTATATGCATAGCCGATTATTTGATAGGCATCGCCAAAAGTGGGGTCGATAGCAAGCGCCTCCTGGGCAATCTTTATCCTCTGGTCAGGGGTAGACGCTCCACTTGCTCTATCCAGTATCGTTTTTGCCCTTGCCCGCAGCTCTGCCTGTTCTATTATCGCCTTGCTCTTCTCCGCGCTCTCCTTTACCCGCTTTTCTGTCTCTTCCATTAGCGCTTGGTTCTTGGCTGTAATTATTCGGGCTTGTTCCAGAGCCGTCTTGCTCTTTTCAGCCGCATCCTTATCATTCTTTTTCTTCTCTTCCAGCAATGTTAGACACTTCTTTTTTAGACCTTCCATCTCCGGTTCTTCCGGCAAAATCGCCAATGCCTTCTCGCACGACGCTAAGGCTTTTTCATACTCTGATTTATTAAAGTAATAATTCGCCTCCCGGCGGTATTCCTCTAATTTGCTGGTGGTACGAAATGATGAGACTGTGGATGATATAATTAGTCCGATTATCAATATCAGTATCGCGCCGGCAATGCCTAAGCTGGCAGTTTTATTCTTCTTCACCTTAAGTAAAACCTTGCTGATAGGAGATGTCCGCTGGGCATCTATCTGCCCACCTCTTAAATAACTATCGATATCCTGACCCAATTCCAACGCCGTTTGATAGCGTTTGGCCTTGTCTTTCGCTAAGCATTTCAGGCAGATGGTCTCTAAGTCCTCGGGAATAGAACGGATAATGGAACTGGGCAAAGGCGGGTCTTCGTTAATGACCTTGTTTAGGACATCATATACCTCCTTGCCGGTAAAAGGCAAGCGACCTGTCAAGCAATGATATAAAGTAGCCCCTAATGAAAAAATATCGCTCCTTTGGTCAATGGCGCCCTTTTCACCCATGGCCTGCTCCGGCGGCATATAACTCGGTGTACCGACGGTTGCGCCGGTCATTGTCAGGTGCCGGTCAAGTCCGCTCAGTTGTTTGGCAACGCCAAAGTCTGTCAAATATGCATTACCGCTATTATCTATCAGAATATTAGCCGGTTTAATATCACGGTGAACCAGTTTTTGGCTATGGGCATAATGGAGCGCTGAGGCGACCTGTTGGATAATTCGAGCTATATTCTGAAAGCTGGGTTTGGGCTTACCCCGAATAAGTTTATCTAAAGGTATGCCTTCAATATAATCCATCGTGAAGTAATGCTGTTTTCGAGCGGAGCCTCCCGCCGCCGAAGGCAGGGAAACTACGCCTACTTCATAGACCTGAACGATATTAGGGTGTTTGAGCCTGGCAACAGCTGATGATTCAAGCTGAAAGCGTTCCAGGAGTTTTTCATCCTTAGAGGTGATAATCTTGATGGCGACTTTGCGGTTCAAGGCCGGGTCTACGGCCAGATATACCGCGCCCATACCCCCTTGTCCTAACTTTTTCTCGATGGTATATTTTCCGAATGTTGTTGGCATTTTAGGCTCTCTTTTGCACTAACGTTTGACACTTCGTGTTGGGATAACGTGGCAGTACGTCGTATACTCCTACTGACACTAACCGCCCTGGCCGAGCTTTTTCTCAAGGGTATATTTGCCGAAAGTAGTTGCCATAAGCCTTATTATCGGTTAACACACCTTGCGCCGCCACAAGTTCATTTTATCCCAACCCAGAGTTTACTCTTAGGCTACCAAATACCCCCGCTCACTATGTTCGGGGATAAAACCCGCTACCTCACTTCGTTCGAAGCGGCTCTAATATAGCTAATTAATAAATGCCGTCAAGTATTCGAGACCCAAACGCGCCCCTCAAGAACTCGGGATCCCGCTAATGCGGGACCCCGACGAATAGTCGGGATAACTCGCAGATAACGCTCCTTCGTCGCTAACTGCGAGTAATAACGTGACAGTCCCTAAAGGGAGGCAGCAGCTCTACGTTGTTGCATTAATCCCGTTGGCATAAACGGGATAACGTGGCAGTAACTCGCTTCGCTCGAACTGCCACTAACATTCCAGAAAATTATTGACAGTTATCCAATCATAGCTATGGTATAAATAATTATATATAGAAAAGGTTTATATGCCGTCGCCTTTGTTGTTTGATATTTCCAAGTTAGACCTGAATAAGGTAATAATAAATAAGGAAGGCATCCGCAAGATTATCCCGCACCGCTACGAAATGGAGCAGGCGGACGGGGTTTATTATTTCAGCAAGGAAGACCATATCCTGGTCGGATTTAAGAACGTCAAGCCGGAGGAATTCTGGGTCCGGGGACATATCCCGGGCCGGCCGCTGTTGCCCGGAGTCATAATGATTGAAGCGGCCGCGCAGATGTCATCGATTTACGCCAAGCTGGCCGGCGGCGACGAATTGGCTGATAAATTCATGGGCTTTGCCGGCGTTGACCAGGCCCGTTTCCGCGGCACGGTCGTGCCGGGCGACCGGCTGATTATCATCATCAACTGCACCGACCTGAAGAGCCGCCGCGCCTTGTTCGAAACTCAGGGCATCGTCAACGGCAAACTGGTATTCGAAGCCAATATTATGGGAATGGTGGTATAAACCAAATTATGAGTTATGAGTTATAAATTATGAATTGGGATACCGAAAGGCTCTAAATTATGAAGTATGAATTGGAATACCGAAAGGTTCTGAATTATGAGTAGTAAATCGTGCGTTGTGTTCGCGGAGCGGCATCCCGCCGCAGCGGGAAAAATCAGCCGCCGGGATTTTATCAGGACAGTCGGATTGGGCATCGGGAGCTTATATCTGGCGCCCAAGCTGTTTATGCCAAAAGCTTTTGCCGCCGGCAACTCCAAAGTCGTTATCATCCGCAACCCTAAAATGACTGATGAAGACGGCAAGTTTAACGAACAGGAAATTAAACGGGCGGTCTATGAAGCTATTAAAGTGTTATCGGACTCCGGCTCAACCGAGGAATTAATCGATGCCATCGTGACGGATAAAAAAAATACTATCGGGCTTAAAATTAACGCTTATTTCGGCGAAGCCACTAATTCCACCAAGCCTGCCGTGGCCAATGCATTAGCAGAGTTATTGACCAAAAGGAATATCAAGCCGAATAATATCATCATCTGGGACCGGGCTCAGGATGAAATGGAAAAAGCCGGCTATAAAATCAGCCTGGCGGCTAAAGAAATCAGGTGTATGGCAACAATGACCCACCGCAACCCCAGGTTTGCCAAGCCGTTTGCCGGCTATGAGGATAATCCGACGCCGGTGGCAAAAACTCAGGTCAGGCTTTCCAAAGCATTAGGATTGTGCGGCATGCTTATCAATATGCCTGTCCTGAAAACCTATAAATTCAAGGATAACACCGGCGTGGCCGGTTCGATAATGAATATGTACCAGGCGGTTGAAATCCAGGAAGCGGATATGCCCGCTTTCTACGACAATGAATGCAACCCCGGCGCGGCCGATATTTACAGCCTGGCGGCCATAAAAAATCGCGTTAAATTAACCGTCTGCGACGCCATATATCCCCTGTATAACGGCGGCCCGGGTAATGATGACCGCTACCACTGGCGTTATAACGGCATCATTGCCGGACTTGACCCGGTAGCCGTTGATATAGTCGGCCAGGAAATTATCCAGAATTACCGCAACAGCGTTATGCCCAAGGAAACGCCTTTGAAATCGGAATACCTTAACACCTGCGCTAACACGCCTTATAAATTGGGCGTAAGCGACCTGAAACAAATAAATAAAATAGAAAGGGAAATATAATGTCAAAAATAGATTGTGTATTTGGCCGTGAGATACTCGATTCACGCGGCAACCCCACCGTAGAAGCCGATGTTTTGCTGAAAAACGGCGTAATGGGCCGGGGCGCGGCGCCATCGGGCGCTTCCACCGGGGAACACGAGGCGCTGGAACTGCGCGACGGCGATGCCAAGCGCTATCTGGGCAAGGGCGTGCTCAAGGCCGTGGATAACATCAACCGCCTCATCGCGCCGGCGCTCAAGGGCAAGGACGCGCTCAAGCTGGAAGAGCTTGACAAGCTGATGATAAAGCTGGACGGCACGGAAACCAAGAGCAAGCTCGGCGCCAATGCCACTACCGCAGTATCTATGGCAGTTGCCCGTGCCGGAGCCGCCTACAAAAAACTTCCGCTTTACCAGTATCTGGGCGGGAACAAAGCCAACATCCTGCCGGTGCCGTTCATGAATATAATTAACGGCGGCGCCCACGCGGATAACAGCCTGGATATCCAGGAATTTATGATTGTGCCCAGAGGCGCCACATCGTTCGCCCAGGCGCTCCGGATGGGCGCGGAAACATTCCATAATCTCAAGAAGGTGCTTAAGGAAAAAGGGTACCAAACCGGCGTGGGTGATGAAGGCGGGTTCGCGCCGTCGCTCAAGAGCCACGAGGAGGCATTCGAATGCATCATCAAGGCCATCGAAAAAGCCGGCTACAAGCCCAAGGACGATATCGCACTGGCCATCGACTCCGCGGCCAGCGAGTTCTTTGATAACGGCAAGTATACCTTCAAGAAGTCCAGCAAGGCATCATTGAATTCAGAACAAATTGTTGACTACTACGGCAAATTATGCCAAGATTACCCGATTATTTCTATCGAGGACGGGATGGCTCAGGATGACTGGGCCGGCTGGAAACTGATTACCGAAAAACTCGGCAGGAAAATCCAGATTGTGGGCGATGATGTTTTCGTCACCAACCCGGTCCGGCTGAAACGGGGCATTAAAGAAGGAGTGGCTAACTCGATATTGATCAAGGTCAACCAGATAGGCACGGTCAGCGAGACGCTGGAAACAATCCAGATTGCGAACAGGGCGAAATATACAACTATGATTTCGCACCGTTCAGGCGAAACCGAGGACACCTTTATCGCGGATTTGGCCGTGGCTACCAACGCCGGAATGATTAAAACCGGCTCGGCTTCCCGGACCGACCGGGTGGCTAAGTATAACCAGTTGCTCAGGATTGAAGAAATGCTGGGCAAGAAAGCAAAATTCCATACTCTGGCAGTTTGAGCGTTAGCGAATTACTGCCGGGTATAGTCGGCTGTTCCCGCTTCGGCGGGACTAACAGCCGAACTATACTATTAATTTAAAATGAGCGATACAGATAACACAAAACCGATAATCGAGGCATTGCTTTTTGCGTCTGATAAGCCGCTGGATATCAAAAAGCTGAAATATATCCTGGGCGGCAATATCACCGACGATCAGGTAAAGAAGGCTATAGAAGAGTTACGGACTGAATACGAAACCTCTACCCGAGCTTTTACGGTCTTTGAAATAGCCAACGGCTACCAGCTGCGCACAAAAACCGATTACCAACAGTACCTGATAAAACTTAAAGAAAGCCGTTCCGAGGGAGTGCTTTCCAATGCGGCTATAGAAACGCTATCTATTATTGCTTACAAGCAACCTATTGCCCGGGCTGAAATAGAAGCCATCCGGGGCGTTGATTCCAGCGCTATTGTGCGCGGGCTTATGGACAAGAAACTGGTGAGGATGACCGGTAGAGCCGAAGAACTGGGCCGGTCTATTCTATATGGGACAACCAATAATTTCCTTGAATTACTGGGAC
This sequence comes from Planctomycetota bacterium, assembly GCA_043808305.1. Taxonomy (GTDB): domain Bacteria; phylum Planctomycetota; class MHYJ01; order JACQXL01; family JACQXL01; genus JBBAAP01. The sequence goes on from JAZDFB010000060.1 coordinate 27,570, forward strand.
TGGCATCAATCAATGATTTGCCGAAACCGACTGAATTAGCAGGCCGCGCCGAAAGCGCAAATACTTCCGGTAACGGCCAGAATCAAGTAAGGAGTGGCGAAAACCAATAAAAACTATGCTATCTTTAAGAGTCTTCAAAAAATATGAGAAATGGATAATGCTGGGGATATTGCTTGTTACCGCGCTGGCATTCGGAATCACCGGCACAATGTTGGACGTCTTCAGCGGGGGAAAAAAAGAGAACCTGGCCGGAGAAGTATTCGGCAAACCGATTACCAAGGTCGAATTCAATAACTGCCACGGCAGGTGGACCGCCTGGACTGATTGGATGCTCATTAATTTCCAGAAATACCCGTTCTATCTTACCTATATGGCGCCTTATAATATGATTGATTTCGAACTGCTAAAAAGCAACCGTGAAAAATACCTTGATGAGGTAGCATGGAACGCCATTATACTTTCCCGGTTAGCCGATAAGTCCGGCATCAGCGTTTCAGAAAACGAGGTCAGCGAATATATAAAGTCATCACCAAGGCTGACAGACCAAAGCCGCAATTTCAGCATGGAAGAATACCGCTCGCTTCTTATTAATCTGAGAATACCGGCCGATGAGTTCGAACGGACCGGCGCCGAGTTCTTGAAAATAGCCAAGTATTATAATCTCGTATCCAGCGCTGTGACAGCCTCAGCGGAAGATTCATTTAAGGATTACATCTCAAAAAATGATGAGATAAAGATGCACTGGGTTACTTTCAAACCGGATGATTTTATATCTAAAATTAAAGCCGGTTCTGCTGAAGAAATCAGGGAATATTATGAAAGAAACGCTCCGAAATATGAGATACCTCTAAAAGTCAGGATGGAGTACATCTTTACCGCCGTTGATGAGCTGAAGAATAAAGCAGCAGAACCGAACCAGAAGGAAATTGACAACTATTTCAATGAGCATAAGGCTGCGGAATACAAAGATAAAACCCTGGACCAGGTTAAAGATGAAGTAAAATCTATTATTACAAGCCGAAATGCCAATGACCTGGCGCTTGAACTTATCAGCAATGCGGAAAAAAAGATAGTCCAGTTAAGCGTCCAGGATAAACCGGTGTCGCTGGAAGACCTGGCTTCTGAATTCAAGCTAAAATACGCGCAGACAGGCTGGTTTGCCACAGACCGGATAAGTGAAATAGAAAAAGAACTGGGTAGTTCACCGTTTTTGAAAAGGCAACTTGGCACTTTCCAGGAAAAAGATATCAGCGACAGCATCAAAACAGACAAAGGTTATCTGATATTCAGATTAACCGGTAAAAAAGGTTCGTATCTGCCAAAACTGACGGCCCAGCTTGAAGAAAAGGTATCCTACAACCTGCGCAAAGAAAAAGCCGCCGCATCAGCCGAAGGATCCGCCAAGAGGCTTTTGCAGTCAATAAACGCCCAAATTAACGATGCCACCCAAAAAGCCCTCAGTCAAACCGGCGCCGCATCGCTTGAGAATTCCGCGGTTATTAATATCAAAAAAGAGGCTTTTACAAACCTAACTGACGGAATATTCGGAGTAAAATCCAGTGATTTTTTCAAGGTAAACGGCCCGCTGCAGATGGAAACCCAGGCAAGCAACCAGTTCCTGGAAGAAGTTTTTAAATTACAGGAAGGCGGAATTAATGTTATGCCCGACAAGTCGTCCGACGGCAAGGATATCGTTTATCACCTGGTCCAGGTAACCAACCGCCGGCCCGGAACGCCTTCCAGCTTCTATGCCAGGCAGAAAGAACTCACCAATAATGCTACAATGGAAAAGCGCGAGAAGTTCATGACTGAGTGGAAATCAAAAGTAAAAACAGAAGCCAAATTGGTGACTTACAAGCAGTAAATATCTCTTGCATTATTATTTGGCAATAATATAATGTAGCATATAAAAATTGACGATATAACCTTATATATTATAAACATCTAAAAGGAGGTATTTGTCTTATGAGAAAATATTTAGGTTATGGCTTAATAGCATGCCTGGGTATAGCTTTTTCTATACTTTTTGGCCCTGCTCAAATGCTGAAAGCCGCTGAAGAGGTTGCAAACCCGAAAGAATCGAAGGAGAAAAAAGCTCCCCAAGAAGTTGTTGAAGTTACCGCAAAAAAACTCAATATCAGAAGCGGTCCCGGACTTAATAATCCTGATATTCATACTATTGGAAAAGGCGATAAACTGGTTGTCCTTGAGGATAAGGAAGGCTGGATACAGGTTCAGCTCCCGTCTAATGTCCCATGCTGGATACATAAAAAATACCTTGAAATTAAAGGCGAAGATACCGGCATTATCAGAGGCGATAAAGTAAGAATAAGAACCGCGCCTGATACAAGCGATGATAATACTATTGGCTATGTTACCGCAGGCATGTCAGTATCCCTGATCAGCAACAAAAACGATTGGTACAAAATTACGCCTCCAGAAACCCTGACCGGATGGGTCAACAAGAAATATACTCGCTACTGGGGAACATACGAGCGCTATAGCGAAATGGTCAATGACGAAGCCCGGAAAAAACAAGAATCTGAATCATTAAAAACCACCAACGATGGTCGATTCCAAAAAGCTGAAGAACTTTACCTTAAAGAAACAAACAAGCCGGACCTGCAACAAGATTTTAGCGAAGCCCTGTATCTTTACCGCCAGGTCGCAGAAAGCGCTCCGGAAAGCGAAATCGGCAAAAAGTCCAAGGACCGCATTCAACAGATAGAACCACGGGAAAGACTCCTTCAGGTCTACAGAGAAGAAATCAATGCGGCCGCCAATAAAAAGAAGGATGCGGACGAAAAGCATAACCAGCGTATCATATCCCTCTTAAAACCGCTGCAAACCGATACCATTTATGATGCCGAAGGCTGGCTGGATTCGGTCGGCAAACTTTACAAAAGGCCATCTGCGTATAAACTGGTAAAGGGCGATGAGGATTTGGTTTTTGTCAAAGCGCCCCCGACAATAAACCTTGATGATTATTACAAAAAATATGTCGGTATTGTCGGCTCAATTGTCAAGATTGAAGGTTGGAATACCAGAGCCATTATTGTAGAAAAAATTTACGTTCTCAACGATAAATAATCAAAAAAGGAGGTGTTTTCTTTTTCCACTCTGCCCTTTTAACGGGACGGAGATTAGAATAAATTAGAAATCAAGGCGGTAACCCTCTCTCTTTGCGGCATGATGGGATAATAATTCAAAAGCAAGAAGAGAACCGGATGAGAAGACAAAATATGATTAAAATAAAATCAAACTATTTAATAGATAAATCTTTAATTACCGGGCGCGATATTCTAAATAAACGCTTTCTTGGGAACCTCGTCTTCTGGAGATCAGGCTCAATAAAAGTTTAGTTTATCGATGATTTCCGGGGGCTGGCTCGTATCATATTTTTTGTCCTTCCTTTTCCGTCCGCTACAGGGTATACCGCCATTACCAAATGAAAGGTTGTCTATGGAATATAATCTAGTAACTATTATTATAGGTGTCGTCGGGCTTGGCATCGGCGCCGCGGCATACTATGCTATCTCCTTCTTCCAAAAAAAGAAGGTCAATAAAACAACAGACCAGATTATCGCTGATGCCAAAGAAGAAGCCGAGCGCATAAAAAAAGCGGCAATGTTCACTGCTAAAGAAGAAACTTACCGGCTCAAGGAAGAACTAAACCATGAAACCCAGGAAAACCGCAATGAGATTAAAGCTTTCGAACGAAGAGTGCTCAAACGCGAAGATGCTTTAGACCACAAAGTCGAATCACTCCAGCGCAGGGAAAAATACATAGAAAACCTGGAGAAATCAACCGAGCAAAAATACCGGGATATGGAAACAAAGGCTAAGGAACTGGCCGACTTAATCAACGATGAGAAGAAAACTCTTTATAATATCTCGGGACTCAACAAAGAAGAAGCGACAAGAATGCTCCTTACTAAGCTGGAAAATGAATTACAAAGTGAAACGGTGGCTATTATAAACAAACACCGCGGAGAAGCCAAGGAGTCCGGAGAAACCGAGGCGAAAAAAATAGTCAGCCTGGCTATCCAGCGCTGCGCCGCCGAGCATACCGCCCAGAATACTGTTTCTACGGTTGACATCCCCAGCGAAGATATGAAAGGCCGGATTATCGGGCGCGAAGGCAGAAATATCAGGGCGTTCGAAAAAGCCGCCGGCGTCGACGTCATCGTCGATGATACGCCCGGCGTCATCGTGATTTCATCCTTCGACAGCGTCAAACGGGAAATCGCCAGGCGTTCTTTGGAGAAATTGATAATTGACGGCAGAATACATCCGGGCCGTATAGAAGAAATTGTTGAAGCTACCAGAAAAGAAGTCGAAGATGTCATTCAACAGACCGGTAAGCAAACCTGTTATGACCTTAACATACTTAACATCAATCCTAAA
>JAZDFB010000061.1:0-3580 GCA_043808305.1 Planctomycetota bacterium
ACGCCAAAACCTGCGCGACCATATGAACGACCTGGAACTGATTTTCTCTATGCTGGGCGAGGCATCCACCACACAGATAACCAAAGTGGAACACCCGTCCGGTTTTATGGAGAATCGGGGCATTGCCCACCGGGGCGGCAATGTGGCCGGACTGGCCCGCCGGAAACTGGAACAGGAAACCGGCGGTAAAGTGGTCAGCCGCCGGAACTACCTCCAACAACCGCAGAATAAGAGATTAAAAGACAAATAAATCTTAGTGCCAGTGCGAACGCAGTGAATTATACTTCGGCAGTTGAAGTGAAACGACTTATGGTACACCCCGGTATACCACGGGGCTGCCGAGTATCCTCGGCTGATAACGCTCCTTTGTCGCTAACAGCCGATGGACCTGCCACGTTATCCTGACGAAGTTCATGGGTTAGTGGCAGTTCGAGAGAAGCGAGTTATTTAGAGCCAGTAGGAACGAAGTGACGTACTGGGTCTTATCCCGACTATTCCGTCGGGAGCGGCACCTTATTAGAAATCTCTTGGCGAGTCACGAGCCTTAGAGTTTCTTATCCTCCCGAATGCTTTCGGGAGGGTCCCAAGCTTAGCCTTGGGGCATTACCGGCATTCACTTTACTTATTACTTGACTTATACTTTACTATCAGATAAGCTTCAGCCATGAAATATGCGCCACACTACACCGTCACGGCCCGGCTGCTCCGGATGCTGGAAAGCATCACCGCGCTCAAAACAAAGATAGACGCCTCGGCCGTATCCGTCGCCTGGATACCGGCCATCCGGGAAGAAACATCCTTAAGGACCGCCCACTCCTCAACCGCCATCGAAGGCAACCCGCTGACCCTGAAAGAGGTCAAAATACTGTCCAAAGGCGGCCGCCTGCCCCGGGCCAGGCCCAAACATACAAACGAAGTGCTCAACTATCTGGCCGCCCTGCGTTATATAGAACAGCATTCCGGCGCCAAGAAAATAACCCCCAAAGACGTCCTGCATCTGCACGGCATTATCGGCCGCGACGCGCTGGACCGCCAGCCGGTCGGGGCATACCGGCCATACCAGGTATACGTCGGCAACCACACCCCGCCCATAGCCCTGGCTGTCCCGGGACTGGTGTCCGGCCTGCTCGATTGGCTCAACCGGGCCGGGCAAGACCTGCCGGCCGTCATCAGCTCCGCCATCCTGCACTATCGCTTTGAATACATCCATCCCTTCGGCGACGGCAACGGCCGGGTCGGCCGGGCGCTGGCCACCTGGGAACTCTACCGAAAGAAGTTCGACACCAATCACATCTTTGCGGTCGACGAGATACTTCGGGAAGACCGTCCGGCCTATTACCGGGCGCTCGATACGGTCCGCCGGCAAAAAGAAGACCTAACCGGCTGGCTGGAATTTATGGCCTCGGCCGTAGAAAAAACACTGGAGCGCGTCTGGCGCAGAATCGGACTGCTCGGCAAACACGGCGGCCGGCAAACGCTGGACCTGACGCCCAAGCAGGAAAAACTGCTCTTAACATTACGCGAAGGCGCGCTCAGCATCAGCCAGATGCAACAAGAACTGAAAGTCACCAAACAAGGCGCGCATTTTATACTCAAACCACTGTTGGAAAACAAACTGATAAAAAGGACCGGCGGCCACAAAACCGGCAAATACATTCTAATCTAAAGGAGGTGATGGAGAAAATGGCAAAGAAAAAGGCAGCGAAAAAGACCCACAAGCACGGTAAATTAGGATTGCATGCTATAAGCATCAAACACCCTAAGAAGTAAAGACAGCAGGTCAAACAGAGTTCGGGGGAAATAACACACCCCCGACCCCTCTTCCGTCCCTACATACTACCTTCTGCATACTATTAGAGCCACTTCGAACAGAGTGAATTAGTGGGTCTTATCCCGGCTATTCCGCCGGGACATACTTCCCCAATTTCCTTGCCCAAACCGCTTGGGAATGGTAAGGATGTGTTTTATGAAATGGATTACCAGAGCTCATGTCCACGTTGACCGTGTTGCCTGCCCCTGGCTGATAACAAGGTTCATAGACGCCAATGCCGAATTCTTATTCGTAGACGCCGCTTCAGCCGCCAAAGTTGCCGGCGAACAAAACGCCATCCCTTTTGATATTCCCGATGCGGAATTAGGCCACCACGAAGGCCACTGCAGTTTCGTTTCTATTATCAACAAATACGGGCTTAAAGACAAAGCCCTGCTGAAACTGGCAGACATAATCAATGCGGCGGATACCGGCCAGCCTGATAAAAACCAATACGCCACCGGACTGGAAGCCATTGCCCGCGGGTATGGCATCCTGTATCCTTTTGACCCCGAAAATCTAAAGCATCAATTCACGGTTTATGATGCCCTGTATGCTTTCTGCAAAATGCAGGCGGCCTCGGAAAAATAAATGAGTTGCGGCGTCGTTGCTAACATCGTACGAAAATACAATAATCGCCGGCCGGGCAACAAAAGATTGATTGACATCGGCGCGGGAAAAGGGTAAAATATAATTCAGTATGGTGTCCCCCGAATTACCGGCGGGGATAAAGATGTCGGTGGACCAGTAACAAAGGAAGAATGGATTGCTGCCCTGACCGTAATGAAAAAATATCTTGGGGTCAACAAAAATCATGCCCTCAATAAGTATGTTTTGGATATATTTATTGATGTTAAATCCTGGAAGGCGGTCTAAGTAAATCTATACTATTGAAGTTTGTGGCGGCGCGGGCAAGATAAAATATAATTCAGTATGGTGTCCCCCGAATTAGATCCAGTCTGAAATGGTGTGATAAGAAGATAATAAAGTTTTATAATAAGCGAGGCACCTGCGAGCAGTGGATAAAAGAAGGCAAGTATGCCTTGAACTGGACGAGACTATCTTGCCAGAGGTTTGTAGAGAATGAAACTCGGCTGAAGTTATTCATAATGGCTTATAACTTGGGCAATTTCTTAAGGACGCTGGTGTTACCCGAAGGGATAAAACACTGGTCATTAAGAAGTATTCAGTTAAAGCTAATCAAGATTGGCGGGCGGTTAATCAAGCATGCCCGATATTACTGCTTATTATTAGCTGAGACGATGATTAACCACAAGATATTTTCTGGGCTCTTAAACAATATCCGACGTTTATGCCCGTCATCTGGATGAAAGGGGGTGATAAGTTATTAGAGTTATTGGGGAAGGACAAGAGAACTGTTGTCCAAAAAGGTAAAAACCATTCTGGTTGGACAAAAAGTTTCCGAGAGCAGGCGCTACTTAGAGAAATCTCCAGAAATTTGAATATATTGCTTGACTTACAAATGTTTTTACCTATAATAACCTTGTATAAATAGTAAAAAGGAGTCTGGTCAGTTTGATATGACGGATTCCGACTATCATATCTTATATATGCTCTTATTTGTCCTGAAAGTCAAATAAAACGAAGAATTTGGGCTAATGCTACTTTACGCAACACAACGCTACATCACCCTCTAGGAGTATATCGGGGGGAGTGTATCTATCATCTGGGGGAATAGTAGTATCAATCTACGGGACTGAGAGTATCAATCTACGGGACTGAGAGTATCAATCTACGGGACTAAAGGAC
>JAZDFB010000062.1:0-21290 GCA_043808305.1 Planctomycetota bacterium
ATTCAGCCGAGGAGCTGAACAAGATGTGCTCATGGATTAACGCTAATCTCGGGCCGGACGTGCCGGTGCATTTTTCACGCTTCCATCCGTCATACCGACTAACCAATATCAATATGACTCCGGTAAAAACCCTGGACGATGCCTGTGACATCGCCCGTAAAGCCGGGTTGAATTATATTTATGTAGGCAACGTTTCACCACATTCGGCCGAATCCACTTATTGCCCCAAATGCGGGAAAGTCCTGGTCGAGCGTAGCGGCTATATTGTGAAACAGAACGTTATTATAAGTGATGGTTCGGCTCCCCAGGGGCTGGTGCCAAACGGCAGATGTCCGAATTGCCGGAATCTTATCAGCGGAGTCTGGTCGGAATAGCCAAACTACCCCTCTAAAAAACTGGTATTTAATTATTATTTTTCTTGACAAGGACTTTCCTTTAGTGCATAATTCACTGTCTATTTTAATAGTTCTTACCTGTTAACATAGGTAATCTGGAAGTATTGTTTAAAGGAGATGATAATATGGCAAGTGTTAATGAATTGGTAGAGAGCATAAAAGGGTTGAAGGACGAAGAACGCAGTCAATTACTTTTAGACACTATCGGGAATTCAAGTGTTCTGTGGCTTAAGGATTTTGTCAAGGCCTTTGAGGAAAAGTTCGGCGTTAGTGCTGCCGCACCGGTAATGATGGGCGGCGGAGCTATGGGCGGGGCTGCTGGTCCGGCTGCTGCCGAAAAGGAAGAAAAGACTACTTTTGACGTAATCCTTAAGGAAGCAGGCTCCAACAAGATCCAGGCTATTAAGGTTGTTCGGGCTGTGACTAACCTGGGTTTAAAGGAAGCCAAGGACCTGGTCGATAAGGCTCCGCAGCCGGTCAAAACCGGCATTCCCAAAGATGAGGCGGAGAAAATCGCTAAGGAAATTGAGGCGTCCGGAGCCAAGGTTGAAATTAAATAGCCTATTTCCCCCAAACTGGGTAATAAACTATAAATTACCAGAATTGATTCTGGGGTTTCGTTCCGACACTTGTTTTTAACTGATGGAAACCAGAATATATAAAAAATACCCTCACAGCCTTTACCTTCCCGAGATGGTTAATATCCAGGTAGAGTCTTACGAAAAATTCCTCCAACAAGACGTTTATCAGACCAAACGCAAGAATATGGGGCTGGAAGCCATTTTCCGAGAGACCTTCCCTATTAAATCATACGATAATTCCATAACTTTTGATTATCTCTGGTATGAGATAGGGTTACCCCGATATACGCCGGATGAATGCAAAGCCTTGAAAATTACTTATGGTGCGCCGCTCAAGGCCCGGCTCAGGCTCAATAAGCCTGAATCGATTGAAGAATATGTTTACCTGGGTGACATTCCTATGATGATCGGAGGCGGCGAATTCATTATCAACGGCGTAGAACGCATCGTGGTTTCCCAGTTACATCGCTCGCCCGGGGTAGATTTTAAGCTGGAAAAAGTTGGCGACCGGATATCCTACGTGGCGACCATTATTCCCGAACGGGGCAGTTGGATAGAAATAACTATCGCTAAGAAAAACTCATTCGCCATAAAGGTAGACCAGGGTGGAAAAATACCCGCTACCACGTTCCTAAGGGCTATGGATGAGTCGTTTTCAACCGATACCCAGATTATTAAGGCATTCTATGAGACAGAGATATTCCCGATCAGCAAAAATACCCCCATCCAGGACCTGATGACCAAATACGCGGTTGTTAATGTGGTTGATCCGGAGACTAATAAAATAATTATTGAGGCTGGCCATAAAATCAGCGAGGAAGCGGCCAAAACGCTGATCGAATCCGAAATGACCAAAGAAATAGAAGTTGTCAAATTCTCATTGGAAACAGCCGGCAATGAGCCTTACGAGTTGTTGGTGCTTAATACGCTGAATGATGACCCGACCAGAACCCATCAGGAAGCGCTTCTCAAAATATATGCCAGGCTCCGGCCGGGTATGCCGGCACAGGAAGATAAGGCCAAGACCGTATTCTTTGAGCGGTTTCTGGACAAGACCAGATACCAACTCGGCCGGGTCGGTCGTTTCCGAATAAATCGTAAATTCAACCTGAGCATACCGGAAACGGAACAAACGCTGCTCAAGGATGACATAGTTGAAGTTCTGCGGTATCTCATCAAGTTGCGCAAAGGCGAAGGCATTATCGATGATATTGACCATCTGGGCAGCCGCCGGATCAGGCCGATTGACGAGCTTTTAAGCGATGAGATGCGCAAGGGTTTTTATAAGCTCCAGAAAGCGGTTCGGGATAGGCTCAATAGTTTTAGCGCTCCTTCTTATCGGGATGACCAGCAGGGGCGTAAAACGGAACCGGAATCAGAAGCCAGCAAAGCCGCTGCTGCCAAACAGCAGGATAAAAGGATAAATTATCGGGAAGAAGCTACCCCACGGACGCTTATTAACTCCAAGACTATTTCATCGGTAGTGGACCATTTTTTCGAAAGGGGAGAGTTGTCTCAGGTAGCTGATCAGACCAACCCACTGTCCCAGTTGACCCACGAGCGGCGCTTGAGCGCGCTGGGTCCGGGCGGCTTAAACCGTAAAAGAGCCGGATTTGAAGTGCGCGATGTGCATCCATCACACTACGGACGCATCTGTCCGGTGGAAACGCCTGAAGGCGCTAATATCGGTTTGATAACATCTCTGGCTGCTTTCTCGCAGATAGATAAGTACGGTTTCTTGACCACTCCTTTCCGCGTTGTCAAGAACGGACAAATAACAGAAGATATAGTCCAGCTTAGGGCTGACGAGGAAACTAATGTGATTATTGCTCCGGCCGATTTGCCTGTTAAAGGTAATAGAATAATCGAAGGGAAAATAATCGCCCGCCAAAACGGTGAATTTAAGATGGTTTCCCCGGAAGAAATTAATTATCAGGATGTTTCACCGTTCCAGGTGGTGGGTATTTCTGCCGGTTTAGTTCCGTTCCTTGAGCACGATGACGCTAACAGGGCTTTAATGGGCGCCAATATGGAACGCCAGGGCGTGCCGCTTCTTAAAACCGAAGCTCCTCTGGTTATTACCGGATTGGAAAAAGTCGTAGCCGAGAATTCGGCTATGGTTGTTAAGGCTAAAAGAGCCGGTGTTGTCAGCCGGGTAGATGCTAACCAAATTATAATCGGATACGAAAACGAAAGCGGTGATGAGGAGTTCGAAACCCATAATCTCACCAAATATGAAGGATTGAACGAAAAAACCTGCATGAACCAGAAGCCTATTGTAAAAATAGGCGACAAAATTAAGGCCGGTCAGATTATTGCCGACGGTCCGGGCACATCTAACGGCGAATTGTCTCTGGGCAAGAATATACTGGTTGCGTTTATGCCTTGGGAAGGCTATAATTTTGAAGATGCTATTATTGTCAGCGAAAAATTACTCAAAGAAGATACATTTACATCTATTCATATCGAGGATTTTGAAGTAGAAATCCGCGAGACTAAATTCGGCAAGGAAGAATTCACCCGTGATATTCCCAATGTGTCAGAAAGAGTATTGCGTAATCTGGATGAAAGCGGCATTATTCGCGTTGGCACGCGGGTGAAATCGGGTGATATTCTGGTCGGTAAAATAGCTCCAAAGAGTAAAAGTGAACTGACACCCGAAGAAAAACTTCTACACGCGATATTCGGCAAGGCTGGCGAGGATGTTAAGAATGTATCACTTGATGTTCCGGCCGGCGTGGACGGTATTATTATAGAAACTCAACACTTCGCCCGGCGCGCTAATCTGTCTGAAAAGCAGAAGGAAGAACTGACTAAAACCACCAAAAAGGTGGAACGGGATATTAATACTCAAATCCAGACAATTATCGAATCAAGCATAAAACCTCTGGAAAAAATAGTCGGCAAACGGCTGGTGCCCAGGCCGATTGCCTACGGACCGCGTGGGACTATCAAGAGCCTTAATGAACTTAAAGAAAAACTGTCTGAAGTGGAAAAACTGGAGGTTTCTTCTCGGGCGGATAAGGAATTGGTTATGGCTAAGGTCAAGAGCCTTCTGGAAAAATGCGAGAACCTTGAGAACGAAAAAGATGTTCGGGTTAATCGCATTATCAGAGGAGATGATTTACGGACCGGAGTTTTGGAAATGGTCCGGGTTAAGATTGCTACCAAAAGAAGTTTAGCCGTCGGTGATAAGATCGCCGGTCGCCACGGCAATAAAGGTGTTATAGCCAGAATACTTCCTGAAGAGGATATGCCTCATCTGGAAGACGGCACGCCGATTGAGATAATTTTAAATCCATTAGGTGTTCCATCCAGGATGAACGTGGGCCAGATATTAGAAACGCATCTGGGCTGGGCCGCCAGCAAGCTCGGATTCCGAGCCATATCTCCTATATTCGATGGTGCTACCGAGCAGGAAATAACCGAAGCGCTCAAGGAAGCTAATTTGCCGGCTGACGGTAAAGTAAGGCTTTATGACGGACGCACCGGTGAGACGTTTAAGGAAAAGATTACCGTTGGGTATGCATACATAATGAAGCTTCATCATTTGGTGGATGATAAGATTCATGCCCGCGCCACCGGGCCGTATTCGTTGATTACCCAGCAACCCCTGGGTGGTAAGGCCCGCTACGGCGGCCAGAGACTTGGTGAAATGGAAGTATGGGCGCTTGAGGCCTACGGCGCAGCCAATGTGCTGCAGGAAATGCTTACGGTTAAGAGCGATGACGTGGATGGCCGCGCCCGTATTTATGAAGCCATCATCAAAGGCGAGAACACCTTGGTTCCGACTACTCCGGTGTCATTCGAAGTTTTAATTAATGAAATTAAAGGCCTTGGCCTCAATTTTAAGTTGGAAAAAGATAAGGAAAAACCAGTAAATAAATAATTGATTTATGGAACAATTATACGACCAGATAAACGATTGTAATGCTATAAGTATAAAACTGGCTTCGCCCGAGGAAATCAAGAGATGGTCCTACGGAGAGGTTAAGAAGCCGGAAACCATCAACTACCGCACCTACCGGCCCGAAAGAGACGGGCTTTTCTGCGAGCGCATTTTCGGTCCGGAAAAGGATTTCGAATGTTTCTGCGGCAAGTACAAAGGCATTAAATACAAGGGAAATACCTGCGACCGGTGCGGCGTAGAAATAACTGTTTCCCGCGTCCGGCGTAAAAGAATGGGCCATATCCAGCTGGCCGCGCCGATAGTTCATATCTGGTTTTTTAAAATTGTCCCGTCTGTCATAGGCAATTTACTTAGCATTAAAACCTCATCCTTGGAAAGGATTATATATTACCAGGATTTCGTGGTTACTGATGTGAAGAATAAAAAGTGTCCGCTTAAAGTCGGGCAACTGCTTAATGATGAACAGGTCGCCGAATATAACGAACGTTATCCGGGCGAGTTTAGCTACGATATCGGCGGCCGGGCCGTTAAGACTTTGCTGGCGAATCTTAAACTCGAAGAAGTTTCCAAAGAACTTAAATCAAAATCCGAAAAACTTAGCCCGGTTTCCCAGAAAGCCAAAGAAATACTTAAGCGCCACCGATTGGTTAAAGACTTTTTAGAATCAGAAAATAAGCCCGAGTGGATGGTTATGGATGTTATTCCGGTAATTCCTCCGGACTTAAGGCCTCTGGTTCTTCTGGACAGCGGTAATTTCGCCACGTCGGACCTGAATGACCTTTACCGTCGTTTGATAAACTGCAATAATCGCCTCAAGAAACTTATTGAACTTAACGCGCCCGAAGTAATTATCCGCAACGAGAAGCGCATGCTCCAGCAAGCCGTAGACGTATTGTTTGACAACGAGCGATGCCGGCGACATGTTCTGGACAGCGCCGGACGGCCGCTCAAATCGCTTTCGGATATGATTAAGGGTAAGCAGGGCAGATTCAGGCAGAACTTGCTTGGCAAGCGCGTGGACTACTCGGCCCGATCGGTTATCGTGGTTGGTCCGGAACTGAAACTCCACCAATGCGGTTTGCCTAAGCGTATCGCTTTGGAAATATACCAACCGTTTGTTATTAAACGGCTTAAGGAACTTGGCAAGGCTGACACCATCAAGAGCGCCAAGAAAATGATTGAAAGCCGAACCGAGGATGTCTGGGATGTGCTGGTGGAAGTTATTAAAGACCACCCGGTTATGTTGAACAGGGCGCCTACCCTTCATAGAATGGGTATTCAGGCATTTGAGCCTATTCTGATAGAAGGCAATGCTATCACTGTGCATCCTTTTGTCTGTCCGCCGTTTAACGCCGATTTCGACGGTGACCAGATGGCGGTTCATCTGCCGCTTTCTTGGGAGGCACAACTGGAAACCAAGCTGTTGATGATGTCCAGCCAGAATATATTCTCGCCGGCACATGGCAACCCGGTTATTGGTCCTACTCAGGACGTGGTAATGGGAATACATTATCTGATGTTGGATTTTGAGGACAAGCCGGTTGACCCGCAATCAGGCCAAAAACCGTCCTATCCGACATATTCTACCCTTGAAGAGGCGATGTTAGCTTACAGCCAGAATAAAATTAAGTTACATACGCCTATTTTTGTTAAAATAGGGGATAAGAAAGTACTTGCCAAAAATGGTCCGGAAAAAGGATTTTTCGGTCGGTACAAGACAACTCTGGGCCGACTGACATTCAACGATTTGATGCCTGTCGTGATGCCTTATTATAATTACGAGCTTGATAAGAAACTTCTCAATCAAATAATTTATGACTGCCATAACAAGGTTGAGAAAGACGTCTTTGTTAAAATACTCGATAGCATCAAGGATCTGGGTTTTGGTTCGGTGACCGTCAGCGGGTTGTCCATTTCCAAAGACGATTTGCGCGTTCCGGAAGAAAAAGACGCTATCATTAAGTTTGCGGAAGAAGCGGTCAATAAAATCGAAAATAACTACCGCAAGGGTATCGTTACTTCGGGCGAGCGCTATAACCAGATTATTGATATCTGGACTCACGCTCGGGAAAAAGTAGCCGATGCCATGATTAATGTATTGAAAAACGATTACCGTGACGGCAAACGTTATCTTAACCCAATTTACCATATGATGCATTCCGGCGCGCGCGGCAGCATTGACCAGGTCCGTCAGCTTTCCGGCATGAGGGGCTTGATGGCCAAGCCGTCAGGTGAAATTATCGAAACACCCATTAAGGCCAATCTGCGCGAAGGCCTGAATATACTGGAATACTTCAGTTCTACGCACGGTGCGCGTAAAGGGTTGGCCGATACTGCGCTTAAAACCGCTAACGCAGGCTACCTGACCAGAAAACTCGTTGATGTCGCCCAGAATATGGTTATTAATATTCAGGACTGCGGTACGCTCAACGGCATTACTAAAAGCGTAATATACAAGGGTGAAAAAGTTGAAACTCCGTTAGCCCAGACGATATTCGGCCGGTCTGCCCGCGACAATATCGTTGATATCGTTACCGATGAAGTTATCGTTAAGGAAAACGATTTGATTACCAAAGAAATCGCCAAAAAGATAGAAGACCTGGGTTACCAGAAAATACGGGTTCGTTCGCCGCTTACCTGTGAAGCGTCTGAAGGGCTCTGCGCCCGTTGTTACGGCATGGATCTTTCTACCGGTAAGCTGGTTGAAGAAGGCATGGCCGTCGGCGTAATCGCGGCTCAGTCTATCGGCGAGCCCGGCACACAGCTGACAATGAGAACTTTCCATATCGGCGGTACGGCTTCCAGGGCCATAGAAGAATCGCAGATACTGACTAAAAACGCGGGCATTATCCGTTACCAGAACCTCAAGACCGCGACTGACGATAAGGGCAAATCGATCGTGGTTAACCGCAACGGAGAAATCGCCATAATGGATAGCAAGGACCGCGAAATCGAGAGATACCTGATACCGCCCGGCGCGACACTGATGATAACGGACGGCGCTCAGGTTAAACAGCACACCGTGATGGCTTCATGGGATCCGCATAACGTGCCTATTCTTGCGGAAAAGGACGGTATCGCCCGTTTTGAAGACATCATTAAGAATATCACCATGCGTGAAGAGATTGACCCGCGCAGCGGCATAAAGCGGCGCGTTATAATAGAGCACAAAGGCGATCGCCACCCCCAGATTATCATCGAAGACGAAAATAAAAACGTCATGGCCGTCTATACCATTCCGGAAAAAGCGCATATCGAAATCGACGAAGGCGAAAAGGTCCAATCTGGAATGCTTCTGGCCAAGACCCCCCGTGAATTGGGCGGAACTCAGGATATTACCGGAGGCTTGCCCCGCGTTACGGAGCTTCTGGAAGCACGCCGGCCCAAAGACCCGGCCGTTATCGCGGAAATCGACGGCGTCGTGGAATTCGGTGAAAAGAAAGCCGGCAAGCGCACTATAATCATATATAATAAGGAAAGCGACATGAGATCTGATGAGCACATTATTCCGCCCGGTAAATACCTTAGGGTTCATAGAGGCGATTCTACCAAGGCCGGAGATGCGCTTACCAACGGTCCGCTGGTTCTTCAGGATATTTTAAGGATTAACGGCATCGAAGCCCTGCAGGAATACCTGCTCAAGGAGGTTCAGGGCGTCTACCGCGCCCAGAACGTGACCGTCAGCGACAAGCATATTGAGATTATCATTTCTCAGATGTTGCGCCGCGTCAGGATATATTCGCCGGGAGATACCAGTTTCCTGCCCGGGACTATCATAGATAAATTCAGGTTCGCGAAAGAGAATGAAAGGGTGATGAAGAAAAATAATAAGCCGGCCACCGCTAAACCGACGCTTATCGGCATCACCAAAGCCAGCCTGCAGTCGGATAGCTTTATTGCCGCCGCATCGTTCCAGGAAACGACCCGGGTGTTGGCTGAAGCGGCTATCGCCGGTCGTTTTGACCAGTTAAAAGGATTGAAAGAAAACGTAATTCTGGGCCGCATCATACCGTGCGGCACAGGTTTTCCTAAATATCGCGAGGAGGATAAAAAAGATGCCGACAATTAATCAGTTAGTAAAATCAGGGCGCAGGCAGCCTAAGTACAAATCCAAATCACCGGTTCTTGACAAATGCCCTCAAAAACGCGGCGTTTGCCTGATTGTCAAAACAATGACTCCCAAGAAACCTAACTCGGCTTTGAGAAAAGTTGCCCGGGTCAGGCTATCCAATAATAAAGAAGTCACGGTTTATATTCCGGGCGAAGGGCACAACTTACAGGAACACTCGATTGTTATGGTTAGGGGCGGGCGCGTCAGGGATTTGCCCGGCGTTCGCTACCACGTGCTCAGGGGCAAGCTTGACTGCAGCGGCGTGGAAGGCCGCAAGAAAAGCCGATCCCGGTACGGAACTAAATCTAAGTAAAGCGAGGTAAAGATTAATTATGCCTAAGAAATTCAAATCATTCGAACATCTGCTCAAGCCGGATCCTAAATTCAATAATAAAGCCATCGGCCGTTTCATCAATTGCATTATGCAGGAAGGCAAGAAAAGCACCGCCCAGCGCAATTTCTACGGCGCTTTGGACATCATTCAGAAGAAAATAACCGATCTTCCGCCGATTGAGGTGTTCAACAAAGCGCTGGATAACGTCAAGCCGGCTATGGAAGTTCGTTCCAAGCGCATCGGCGGCGCCACCTACCAGGTGCCCGTGCCGGTGCCGTCAAAACGCCAGTCATCTTTGGCGGTGCGCTGGATTATCACGGCTGTCCGCAAGAAGAAAGGCAAGCCTTTCAGCGTCAAGCTGGCCGATGAGATTATGGCCGCCTATAAGAACGAAGGCGAAGCTATCGGCATCAAAATAAACGTCCATAAGATGGCCGAGGCTAACAGGGCATTTGCCCATTTCGCCTGGTCAATAAAGAGATAACGCGTCCTCCGCAAAGACTTGCCCCGAATACCTCTTTGTACTCTGGCAGTTTGAGCGTAGCGAATTACTGCCAGGTATAGTCGGCTGTAACTCACTACGTTCTAACAGCCGAACTATATACGGATTAAACTGATTTAACGGATATCAGCTTACTCACATTGCAAACCTAAATATTGCTTCTTAATTTGACATACGCATATTCCTTTGCTAATCTGCCAGTTTATGAACCTTAATCTGCTCAGGAATATCGGTATTATCGCCCACATAGACGCGGGCAAAACCACGCTGACCGAGCGTATCCTTTATTACACCGGCAAGGAATACAAAATCGGACAGGTCGACGACGGCACCGCCACCATGGACTGGATGGAAGAAGAGCGCCAGCGCGGCATCACCATCACCTCGGCCACGACTACCTGTTACTGGACGCCGGTTTTGTTCAAGGCGCCTGACATCGGGCAAGACCGCAGTCAGTCCCGCACTTATGCGGGGCAATACCGCATTAATATCATCGATACCCCGGGCCATGTGGATTTCACGGCCGAGGTCGAGCGCTCCCTGCGCGTTCTGGACGGCGCCATCGGCGTGTTTTGCGGCGTGGGCGGCGTCGAGGCCCAATCCGAAACCGTTTGGCATCAGGCCAACCGCTACAGCGTCCCGCGCATTGCCTTTGTCAATAAGCTTGACCGGGTCGGCTCTGATTTCTTCTCCGTGGTCAGGCAGATGCAGGCCAAACTTCAGACTATTCCCTGCCCGGTCCAGATTCCCCTTGGCAAGGAAAGCGATTTCACCGGTGTGATAGACCTGGTCCAGATGAAAGCGATTATTTTTAACGGCGATGGCGATGACCAATCCGAAGACGCTGGATATACAGTCGAAGAAATACCGGCCGACTGCCTGGCCCAGGCCAAATCCGCCCGCGAGAATATGGTTATGCTTCTGGCCGATAAAGTCGAATCCCTGGTGGATGCCTGCCTCACCGGTGAATACCTCGGCCCGGATAAACTAATGCCGGCATTGCGGCAGGCTGTCCTGACCGGCAAACTTACGCCGGTCTATTGCGGTTCTGCTATCAGGAATATCGGCATCCAGCCGCTTCTCGACGCCATCTGCTACCTGCTTCCGGCGCCGCCCGACATCAAAGTTGCCCGGGGATTTGACCCCGCATCGCATAAGCCGCTGGAACGCCGGCTGGTTGCTTCCGAGGCTGTCTCGGCGCTGGCATTTAAGTCCATGACCGACCAGTATGGCGAGCTCAACTACCTGCGGATATACTCCGGCAAGCTGTCCGAAGGGCTGGCCCTGTTCAACCCGCGCAACGCCAGGAAGGAACGTATCAGCAAGATGTTCCTGATGCACTCCAACGAGCGCCAGCAGATAAAGGAAGCCGAGGCCGGCGAAATCGTCGCCGTTATCGGGCTCAAAAACACCGCCACCGGCGATACGCTCTGCGACAAAGACAAGCCCATTATCTATGAAAAGATATCCTTTCCCCAGACCGTAGTCTCGATGGCGATAGAGCCCAAATCGTCCGGCGACCGCGACAAGCTAATTGAAGCGATTAACAAACTGGCCCACGACGACCCCACCCTGCAGGTCAAGTCCGATGAGGAAACCGGCCAGTTGATTATTTCCGGCATGGGCGAACTGCACCTGGAAATCATCAAGAACCGGATAACCCGCGATTTCAATATCCCGGCCAACGTCGGCGAGCCGCGCGTCGCCTATAAGGAAACCATCACCCAGCCGGCCGAAGGCCAGGCCGAATTCAACCGGCAGGTCGGCGAAAAACAGCATTACGCCAAAGTAGTCGTCCGTGTCGAGCCTGACCGGACCGCTTTACGGCCGACCATTATCTGCCAACCGATACCCAACAAAGTCCCGGTCCAGTTCATCAACGCCGTCCAAGACGGACTGGCCGGCAGCGTTATGTCCGGCGAAGTGGCCGGCTACCCGCTGATATATCTCAAGATTACCCTGACAGACGGCGCGTTTGTTTCGGCTTCATCGTCCGAGGTCGCCTTCCAGGCCGCCGGCGCAATGGCATTGAAAGATGCTCTGTCTAAAACCAAAGGTGTGGTGCTCGAACCGATAATGAAATTCGATATCGTTGTGCCAGAGGAATATATGGGAGAGGTCATCCAGGACCTCAACAAGCGCCGGGCTGTCATAGAAGAGGTCGATTCTACCACCACCACCAAGATAATCAAGGGCAAGATACCCATAGCCCAGACCTTTGGTTATGCCACTGCATTGCGCTCATTGACCAGCGGCCGCGGCTCGCACTCGCTCGAACCGGCCGAATACCGCCCCGTTGAAACGTATAGATAAGAAATTCTTTGTGTTCTTTTTGGTTGTATTAATAACTTATAATTTTTGTATTATTCGTGTTGATCCGTGGCTAAAAGTCTTAAATTAAATGAATATTCAGTGTTTTCAGTGGTTTAGTATGAAGGATTTCATATGAACATAGTCATCATAAACGGCAGTCCCAAAGGAGCCCGCGGGAACACCTATTTTATGGCTGACGCCTTTGCCCAAGGCGCCCGCGACGCCGGCGCCGAGATAGAGATTATTAGTTTAGCTAGCAAAAATATCAAGCACTGCCTGGGCTGTTACGACTGTTGGATCCGGACTCCCGGCGTCTGCTCAATAAATGACGATATGGCTGGCGTGCTCGAAAAGATAAAGACTGCCGATGTCCTCGGCTATGCCACGCCGCTTTATGTCGATAACGTCACCGGATTGATGAAGAACTTTATGGACCGGACCATACCCGTACTTGACCCGCACTTCAGCAAGGATTCAGGCGGCGAGTGCATACATTCCGGCGTCTGGGGCAAAGCCCCGCCCAGAATACTGGTTATCTCCAACAGCGGGTTCCCCGAACAGAGCCATTTCCAGGTGCTGAAACTCCTGTTCCGGCGCATCGCCCGCAATATGGGTTCGGAGGTGGTTGCCGAGATATACCGCCCCGGCGGCGCCATCCTGACCAGCCATCCATTGATACTCAAACCGTTGATATGGAAATATAAAGGCCTGCTCAAGCAGGCCGGCCGCGAATTCGTCCAGACCGGCCGGATATCTGCCCAGACAACGGCAGAGCTGGAAAAGCCTATAATCTCGGACGAAACTTATATCAAAGGCGCCAACGAAAGTTTCGACAAGGCCATCTCCCGCCGGGGGTCTTAGTATCAGTACGTCGTTGCATACCTACTGCCACTAACAGATACGGGTTTATTTCTTTTAATAAGAATCTTGACATCAATGCCACTATAATTACAATACCTTGTTCCCTGAACCTTGTTCAGGATAACGTGGCAGTAACTCGCTTCGCTCGAACTGCCACTAACCGATGAGCCTATAGGTATGCTTATTGACGTAGTTACTATTTTCCCGGAGATGTTTGAGCGGTTTGTCGGAACGAGTATTGTCGGGCGGGCGCAGGAAAAGGGTCTGGTTAAGATTACCCTGCACGACCTGCGCGATTTTACGACGGATAAGCACAATAAGGTTGATGATAAGCCGTTCGGCGGCGGGCCGGGGATGGTCTTGATGGTCGAGCCTGTCGCACGGGCTATGGCATTTTTGAAGAAACCCGGCGGTAAAGGCCGCGCCCGTACTCCGGCAGTTTGTCCAACTGCCGAAGTACAACTTCACAGGCAGCCGAACTATAAGGCCAAAGCGCATAACATACTGCTTTCGCCCCGGGGCAGGCGGTTTAACCAGGAGGTGGCTCAGGAGCTGGCCAGCAAGGGCCGGCTGGTAATGCTCTGCGGGCATTATGAAGGGTTCGACCAGCGGGTTAACGAGATTGCCGACTTCGATGAGATATCGGTGGGTGATTTCGTGACCAGTGGCGGCGAGACGCCGGCGATGGTGCTTATTGACGCGGTGGTCCGGCTGATTCCGGGTGTGCTGGGTAATGCCCGGTCGCTTAAGGAGGAATCTTTCGCGGACGGCAAGATGCTGGAATACCCGCAATATACCCGTCCCAGGATTTATAAAGGTTTAAAGGTGCCCGAGGTGCTTATCTCGGGTAACCATAAAGAAATAGCGAAGTGGCGCGCTTTGCACCGCAAAGAGCGCAAAGGACGCAAAGAATAAGAAAGGAACTAATTATATGAGTATCAGCATCCAACAGTTGCAACAGGAAGGGTTAAAGAAAGGCCGGGGCAAGAATTTCCAGGTGGGCGACACGGTTGATGTCCACGTGAAGATTAAGGAAGGCGACCGGGAAAGAATCCAGGTATTCACGGGCGTGGTTATCGGGCGCAAGGGCAGCGGTATCGGCGAGACATTTACGGTCCGCCGGCTTGTTCAGGGCGAGGGCGTGGAACGGGTATTTCCGATTAATGCGCCGGTGGTGGCCAGCATCGTGGTTAAGAGCAAGGGTAAGGTCCGCCGGGCGAAATTGCATTACCTGAGAAGCCGGGTGGGTAAGTCGGCCCGGGTCAGGGAACTTCTGGGCATTATCCCGGGCGCTGAGGAACTGGAAGCCGAGACCAAGTCGGAGTCCAAGACCGAGACTGTCGCGGCGGATGCCAAGCCAGAGTCTAAGTCAGAGCCCAAAGTTGAATCAAAACCGGAAAATAAGGCTGAACATAAAGAAGAGCAAAAAAAAGCATAGAGCATAGAATTAGACTTGTATGATTAACACTCTATGCTCTAAGCTAACACCATGACTCGTATCGTTTCCCGGTTAAAGAGCGAGGAAGACGTAACGCTGGATAATACTCTGCGTCCTTCCACCTTCCGGGAATTCGTCGGCCAGCCCAAGATAGTCAGCAACCTTAAAATCTACATTGAAGCCGCCAAGAAGCGTAACGAAGCGCTGGACCATATCCTTTTTTCGGGCATGCCGGGATTGGGCAAGACTACCCTGGCCTATCTGGTAGCCCGTTCGCTGGGCACCAATATTAAGTCAGTGGCCGGGCCGGCGCTGGAAAAACCGGCTGATTTGGCCGGCCTTTTGACCAACCTGAAGAAAGCGGATGTGCTTTTCATAGACGAAATCCACCGGATACCGACTATTGTCGAGGAATACCTGTATTCGGCCATCGAGGATTTCGTGCTTAATATTATGATAGACCAGGGGCCGCACGCCCGCTCGGTCCAGATAAACCTGTCGCCGTTCACTTTGATTGGTGCGACCACGCGCGAGGGGCTTCTGAGCGAGCCGATGCGCAGCCGGTTCGGGATATTCGAGAAGCTCGGTCCGTATCCGGACGAGGAATTAATCGAGATAATAAAGCGGTCATCCAAAATTCTGGGCGTCAAGGGCGATGCCGATTCGTTCAAGCTGATAGCCCAGCGAAGCCGGGGCACGCCCCGGATTGCCAACCGGATACTTAAACGCATCCGTGATTTGGCACAGATTAAATCAGATAACGTTATTTCGCGCCAGATTGCCGATGAAGGGCTGATTATGCTGGGGATAGACGAATGCGGGCTTGATGATACGGACCGTAAGATACTCAAAACTCTGATTTTGCATAAAGGCGGCCCGATTGGTCTGAAGACCATTGCTGTTTCGGTAGGCGAGGAAGAGGATACCGTAGAAGATGTCTACGAACCATACCTTATAAAGTGCGGGTTTCTGGAAAAGACGCCCAAGGGGCGTAAAGCGACGGCTTTAGCTTATAAACACCTCAAGGAAACACCGCCCAAGCAGGAAAACCTGTTTTAAGCCGCAGATAATTTCAATAAGGGAATTATTATTCAGTTAATTAATCCGTGATTATCGGCGTGAATCTGTGAGCTAATTTTGTCTTTTAATAACCAGTTCGCCGGGCGAGGCCATTTTGAGTTCGTTGCGCATCAGGCTTTCCACATAGGTGGGATCCTGTTTGAGAGCGGCTATTTCCTGCTGGAGGTTCTGGCTGTTCTGTGACAGCGCCGTGCATTCGCGCTGGAGCTGGGCTGAATAATTTTTGAGTTTGCAGTTCTTTAGGTAAGCCGTAAGCGTGGTGGTCAGCAGGAATACAATAAAGGCGCTTGCCACAAAACCCCAGAAATACGATGATAATTTGTTGTCTCTCATAATAATACTTGACAATTCGCCGGCATTAAATAAACTTATTCGAGGTGAAAGTTAATATCGGTATAAATTTTGCAATACTTTAATATATGAAAATTCCGCTGGCTTCATACGGCAAGGCCGAAATCTTGCTGAGCACGGTGATAATGCTGGCGGCGGCGTATTTCGCTTTCCGTGTCCACCCGGGCCTGGCTGTTATCCCGCTGTTGTTGCTGGGATTCGTGTTTTACTTTTTCCGCAACCCGGAGCGCGTTATTCCGCAGGGCGATGACCTGATTCTGTCTCCGGCTGACGGGACGATTATCGAGATAAAGGATTTTCAGGAGGATGAGTTCGTCAAGGCTGAAACGGTCAAGATAACGATATTCCTGTCGGTATTCAATGTCCATATAAACCGGGCGCCGTGCGACGGACAGGTGGCGTGGATTGATTACCGAAAAGGCGAATTCCTGGTTGCCTCGAAACCTGATGCCT
The DNA here is from genome assembly GCA_043808305.1 of Planctomycetota bacterium. GTDB lineage: Bacteria > Planctomycetota > MHYJ01 > JACQXL01 > JACQXL01 > JBBAAP01. Next base: position 16,330 of record JAZDFB010000062.1, read on the forward strand.
CGACCCGGAATGAATGCAATAACATCGGGTTGGCTGTCGGAAGCGGTTCAGGAAAGTTCCGGATACTGGTCCGGCAGATTGCCGGCATCATCGCCCAGCGCATTGTCTGCGCCTGCAAGCTAAACGACAGTTTAACCAAAGGCCAGGTGTTCGGTATGATTAAGTTCGGTTCGCGCACGGAAATCTGCATCCCCAAGGACAGGGTTAAGAGCGTGGAGATAAAACCGGGCGGCAAGGTAAAAGCCGGCCAGACGATAATCGCCCGGATGAAATAGGGATTATATGAAACTTCAGAAAATCAAAGGCGTGGCGATACTGCCCACATTGTTGACGTTGGGCAACCTGCTCTGCGGTTTTTTCAGTATTGTTTATGTGTCGCAGGACCAATATAAAATAGCGGCGATACTGATTTTCGGGGCGATGGGTTTTGATGCCCTGGACGGGCGGGTAGCCCGGCTGACCAAAACCGCGTCCAACTTCGGCATCCAGATGGATTCCCTGGCCGATTTGGTATCCTTCGGCCTGGCGCCGGCCTTCATGGTTTACTCGTTAATAGCTACCAGCCATATTGAGGCTAATAAGCTGGAGATATTTTACAAGTTTATTGTCGTAATCGCGGCGTTTTACCTGGTCTGCGTGGCGCTGAGACTGGCCCGGTTCAATATCGAAGCCGGTTTGACCAAAGAAAGCCACGAATACTTTATAGGTCTGCCTTCACCCGGCGCGGGCGGTTTCCTGGCCAGCACAGTTCTTCTTTACGATCATCTTGTTTTCAATCTTAAAGTTATCAGCGCCGAGACAATCCTGCTTGTATTGCCGTTCGTGGTGCTTCTACTGGGCGTGTTGATGGTCAGCCGGTTCCGCTACACCCACATAGGGAATAGTTTTGCCCGGGTTCATCCTTTTATCAAGCTATTGGAAGTCTTGGTCGTAGCTTTGTTTATTGCCATATACCATCAGTTGACGCTTTTTATAGTATTTCTATTCTTTATTTTGAGCGGGCCGGTCATTTACACGATGCAGCGCATATCAAAAAAGCCTGTGCCGGTGGACAACAAATTGTTGGGCCAGGCGGCTGCTTCAGATGAATCAAGTGACAACCAGATATTCTAACGTGATTGCATATATCGGATTGGGCAGCAACCTGGGCGATAAGAAAAATAACCTGAGACAAGCTATCCGCCGGATTAGCGGCATAAATGGCATAAGGGTTTTGAAAACATCCCGGTTTTGCCGCACCGCGCCGGAAGGATTCGTCGGCCAACCCTGTTTCTTAAACGCGGTTGCAAGCATAAATACAAACTTGGCTCCCGACCGGTTGCTGGCCGCGCTGAAATTGATAGAAAAGATTATGGGCCGGGAAAAACAGGTCCGGCGCTGGGGGCCGCGGGTGATTGACCTGGATATACTGTTGTACGGAGACGCCGTAATAAAAACCGGGAATCTGACTATTCCTCATCCGCTGATGCATAAACGCGGATTTGTGCTGGACCCGTTGTGCCAACTTGCTCCCGGCCTGAAGCATCCGGTTTCCCGTAAGCCGATTAGAAAGTTGCTGGAGTTATGCAGGTAATAAGAAATATAAACGCGCTTAAGGAAGTTATCCGCCGTTTTAAGTCCGGAGGCAAAACCGTCGGTTTTGTGCCGACGATGGGAGCTTTGCACCAAGGGCATCTGTCATTGATGAGGCAGTCAAGGAAAGATACTGATTTGACAGTGGTGAGTATATTTGTAAATCCGATGCAGTTCGGACCCGCGGAAGATTACAAGAAATACCCCCGGACATTGGCCGGGGATATCAAAATGATGAGAGCGGCTGGCGTGGATATCGTGTTTGCGCCGGCCGTTAATCGGATATACCCGGGGGGATTTCAATTCTGCGTGGATATCGGCAATCTTGGCGGCATGCTCTGCGGACGCTCGCGGCCGGGGCATTTTAAAGGCGTGTTAACCGTGGTGAATAAATTATTTAATATTGTCGAGCCGGATATCGCGTATTTCGGACAGAAGGATTACCAGCAGGCGCTGATAATCAGGCGGATGGTCCGCGACCTGGATATGAACCTCAGGATTAAAGTCATGCCGATAGTCCGCGAAGAGGATGGGTTGGCCATGAGTTCGCGCAATAGATATCTTTCTGCGGATCAGCGCCGTCAGGCAACCTGTCTTTATCGCGCTCTTAATGAAGCAAAACGGCAGGTTAGAAGCGGACAGGTATCTGCCGCCCGGATTATCGGCGCTATGAAGAAAATTATTAATCTGTCTGATGAGTCACGGATTGACTATATTGCAATTGTTGAGCCTGAGACTTTGTTGGATATTAAAACTGTGAAACCGGGGCAAAAAGCGCTTGCAGCTTTGGCTGTTTTTATCGGCCGGACGCGGCTGATTGACAATATGTTTATTTGAGATAGCGGATATCAGACAAAGAGCGGTAGCGTTCGTTAAAATCCATACCGTAACCCACAACAAATTTGCTGGGTATCTTAAACCCGCAATAATCTATCCTAACATTGACTTTACGCTGGTTGGGCTTATCCAGCAGGGTGCAGACCTTGATGCTGCGCGGTTTTTGCCGGAGGAGCATCCGTCGTATATGGCTGATGGTCAGGCCTGTATCTATTATATCATCGACAATCAAGACGTCTTTGCCTTTAACAGGCTGGACGATATCCAACAAGACTCTGATTTTACCGGATGACACGGTACCGGAGCCGTAGGACGAGACTTTGATAAAATCTATGTGGACAGGGATATCCAGGTGGCGGATGAGGTCACTCATAAAGATAAAAACGCCGTTTAAAACGCCGACGATAAGAGGCTTTTTTTTGCGGTAATCACCGGAAATCCGGCGCGATAGGCTTCTAACTTTCTTCTGTATCTTTGAAGCTGATATGAAATTATGGAGTTGATGCTGTTTCATAGCCGATTATTCGTCCGTTGCGAGGTTTGATATGTGGTAATGTATTTTTTTTAAGGCCTGTCGGATGAGTTGTCTGACCCGTTCCTTGGTCAATTTAGTGATTTTCCCGACCTGCTCCAGTGTTCGGGGTGTTTTCCTGAGCCGCGTCTCGGTCGATAAATCCAGCCCGTAACGGAGTCGGAGTATCAACGCTTCACGTTGACTTATCTGACTGAGGAGCTTATTGATCAGTTCTACGTCAGACTTATCAAACATCTGAGTTTCGACCGACTTATTTTTTTCATCAGGCAGAATATCAGACGCACCGCTCAAAAGCTCTATGCTGAATATCCGGCCGGTGACAAAGCCGTTGCGAAAGATACGCTTTACGATTTTTACCTTTTCCAACGGGATATCCAGCTTTTTTATGATTTCCTGCGGCAACGGCTGTCGTCCGGCTTTCTGGTAGAGCTCTTCAGAAACGGATTTCCATTTAGCAAGCAGTTCAACCAGATAATGGGGCAAACGGATGGGTTTCCCGATATTCATAATTGCCTGCTGGATGGCGCATTTAATCCACCAAGATGCATAGGTGCTGAAACGAACGCCCCGGTTAGAGTTGAACTTATTAACCGCCTTAAGCAGGCCGATATTTCCTTCTTCAATAAGGTCTTCCAGCGGCAGGCCGCGTCCGGTGAATTTCTTGGCGATATAAACAACCAGCTTAAGATTACTTCTGATCATTTTTTCCCGCGCCTTTTTGTCTCCTTTGAGGCTGAGCGCGGCGAGTCTTTTTTCGTCGTCCTTGGAAAGCAGCTCGACTTTGCTTAATTCGCGCAGATAAACGCTTAAGTGACTTTCTTGTTTCATAATTATTACGGTAATATACATATCATTTTATCTGTGTCAAAATAAAGAAGAGTGCTTGATTTGGCGGGTGTGTAACCGTATAGCGGTTACCAGATGCTGTCTTGCAGGTTGAAATTAGTTTGACAGAACCTCTTTAATATGCAAAAATAACCCTTTCGCAGGAGAGATAACCTGTTCTTAGACCCTGGATATCTCGGGACGATAACCTTCAAGGATACTATAGGGCCTAAAGGAGTATGTATGAAAAAGAGAGTAATCCTTATCGGAGACCGCAAAAGGCCTATGATTTCTGCTATTATAAATGATATTGAACCTTGGCTTTCCGGGCTGGCCAGTATTGTGGCGATTGACCAGACCAACCGGTTAGACCTGTCAAAAATAAAGGCCGACCTGGCTATCGTGCTGGGCGGTGATGGCTCTATTCTTTCTGTGGCCCGCCGGTTTAATAAAAATCAAATACCCGTGGTTGGGGTTAACCTGGGTAAATTCGGGTTCCTGACCGAATACCCACTATCCGAGTTGAAAATAGCCCTGAAAGACGTAATTTCCAAGCCGTTGCAAAGGTCATCAAGGATGATGCTTCAGTGCGAGATTTACCGGGGGAGCAAGAAGCTCGGCCCGTTTATCGCGCTTAATGACGTGGTTATTAGCCGCGGAAGCATTTCCAGGATGATTTACCTTAAGCTCAGGGTGAATAATCAGGATTTAACGGTATTCCGCGGCGACGGGATGATTATTTCTACGCCGGTTGGTTCGACGGCACATTCTCTTTCGGCCGGCGGGCCGTTGGTTCATCCTGAAATGCAGGCATTTATCCTGACACCGATATGTCCGCATACGCTGAGTATGAGGCCGATTATTGCTCCAGCCAATCACCCTATAGAAATAGAAATGATTGATGAAAAGGGTGAAGAAGTTATTCTAACCCTGGACGGACAAGTATTCATGTACCTTCATCCTGGAGACCGGATTGTTATTAATAAGGCTAAGCAGTTGTTCTATCTTGTCAAGAGACAGGGGCGGAATTTTTACCGGACCATTGGCGAGAAACTAAAATGGGGCGGGCAACCGCACTCAGAGCGTTTCAGCGAGTAAATAACGTTATGTCAGATTCGTAAAGGAGTGAATTATGGAAAGAACTTTAGTTTTGATTAAGCCGGATGGCGTACAAAGACAGCTTGCCGGGCGT
>JAZDFB010000063.1:0-6647 GCA_043808305.1 Planctomycetota bacterium
GTCGGCACTAACCCGTTTATCATCGGGCCGGCCGAGGAAGAAGGCAACTGGTTCTATAAGGCGCTCAGAGACAACCCTCAACTGGAATGCTATGTTATGAATACCGGCCGGGTAGGCGGTGTCGACGGAGAAAAGATAAAAGTTTTGGACTCGGCTGAAATTATAAAGCAAATCGCCCGCGGGGCAATTAAGTGGCAGTCTGACCCGGATTGGCATTACCAGGTGCCCAGCCAGGTGGAAAATCTTGATATGAAGCGCTTTGACCCGCTGCGTTTCTATTCGCCGGAAGAATATAAGAATCTGGTAGCCAAGTTAAAAGATGAGCGCAAGGGATGGCTGGGCCGGTTCCTGGGCCTTTCAAAACCGATTAAACAAAGCATCCCCGGATAAATAAATATTAGTGCTCATGCCGGTGGTGCATATCCGGCGCGTGATTCCCTTCGTGGGATGTTTGGTCATGCCTGTGCGTATGCGCATGGTTTTTTCCTTCAGCGCGCGTTTCTCCCGAGTGTTTATGCAGGTGATGCTCGTCATCGTGGCAGTGGCGATGGTCGTGCTCCATAGCCGGATGGCTGTGCCGGTGCGCGTGGCGCTCAAACAGGAGTAAGGCCACCCCGGCAATCATTACCGGCAGTGCAATCAGGAAAAATATGCCGGGCGATTCCCGGAAAAGAAAGAAAGCGATTACTACTCCGGCAAACGGGGCGATGCCGAAAAAAGCCCCAGTCCGGGCCGCGCCCAGTCCGCGCAAGGCCAGGATAAAAAACACGATGCTCAACCCGTATCCCAGGCTTCCGATAACCACAGCTTCCATCAAGGCTATTCCGCCCGGCAGGGCATAACCCAGCGCCAGTGATATAATAAGCGATATTGCCCCGGCTGCCAGCCCTTTAATAGTTCCGATAGTTATCGGGTTTTTGGCCGAGATTTTACGGGTCAGGTTATTGTCGATGCCCCAGCATACGGCGGCTCCGAGCACGCCCAGCGTTCCTATTGAAATCGACCATTCTCCTTCGGGATTGAATGAAAGCATCATACTGGCCACTGTAATCAGCCCGATGGCGGACAAGGCATGCCTGCCGATATGTTCCCTGAAAACCAACGCCGCAATTAAAGTTGTGGCGACCACCTCGAAATTGAGCATCAGCGAGGCCGTGGAGGCCGGTGTATATTTCAATCCGTACATCAGCAGTATCGGTGCGCCCACGCCGCCGGCTAATATGGATCCGGCTAAATAAGGCAGGTCAGCCCGGTTTAGTCTAGCCTCGGTCTGCCCAGATTTCGACGGCTGGAATATTCTGAAAATAATCAGTCCGACCGCACTGCCCAGGTAAAGAAGCGCGCTTAATGTTATCGGTTCTATCCGGCTGACCATCAGCTTGGAAAACGGCGCGCTGGCCCCGAACAGAACGGCTGCGGCCAGCCCGTAGAAAATCGGATAAACAAATGATTTATTCATAGGGAATCCGTCATATTAAACGGTACGCAGACCTTCGGTGCAGATTTATACGAATTTTAGCCACCAAGGCACGAAGACACTAAGAAATAATTTTATACTCTGGCAGTTTGATGGCGCCTTTGGCGCTAGAATTACTGCCAGGTATACTGGGCTGTAAGTCGCTTCGCTTCAACAGCCCAAGTATCCTTTGTGCCTTTGTGTCTTTGTGGCAAATGGTCTTCACGAAAATCTGCGTCCTATTTAACGGATACGTGATCAGCATAATCCGCTCAATCCGCGGTTAGTATTACATTAACTATCTCCGTTCTGGAAAACAACCGCATAGGCGGTCCCCAGACATCGGTGCCGGACGTGGTATAGATTGTTGCCGAGCCATTCTTATAAAGACCGTAGGCGTATTTGTAGCGGAGCCTGATAAGGAAATCAGTGGGCGGAATCTGTCCCCAGTGGGTATGCCCCGATAACTGCAGGTCTACGCCGCGTTTGGCCGCTTCGTCAAATATGCCGGTAGGCTGGTGCGCCAGCAGGATGATAAACCGGTCCTGGTCAACCCCGATTGGGAGTTTAAGCGCCGCATCTAAATCCGCTCCGGACGTCCCGAACCCTTTGCCCGTGTCATCGTCAACACCGGCCAGCTCTATCGCTCCGGCAATGGTTGCGTGTTCGTTCCGGAGCGTTTTGAAATTAAGTTCCCGGGCCAGATGCTCAAAGCTGGCAATTCCGTTATAGAAATCGTGATTGCCGGTAATGGCATAGACGCCGTATTTAGGCCTGAGCTTCCTGAGCGCCTGATAGAACCTGCCGTCGCCGGAGATATTGGCGTCAGTTAGGTCGCCGGTTATGACTACCAAATCGGGATTCAAGGCGTTTGCTTTATCTATTATCCCGTTCAACCAGCTTTCTGATTTCTGGTAATTAAGGTGCAGGTCAGACAGCTGGACGATGGAAAATCCCGAAAGCGCTTTAGGCAGTTTAGTGGTTTTTATGGTAATGGTCTTAATCCTCGGCCCGCGTGCCACATTATAGACCGAATAGAGCGACATTAGCCCCAGCAGTCCCAGCGCTCCGATAGTCAGCCAAAACCGGAACTGTTCGGTGTGTATGATTATTCGAACTATATCTACCGCGAAGAACACTACCACGCCCATGGCGATGATGCCCAGCCAGATTACGCCCGCCACATAGACCGGCTTGAATAACGGGCCTGCCGCCTGGCGGCTGAATATTTCGCCGGTTATAAAAGACAGCGCGCCCGCAAGCATAACCAGCTTAAGGGTTGTCCTGGCGCTCGGTCCGAACATCAAACCGTTAGCCGTATGCCGGTAGATGTAATAATGCATCCCGTAAAAGACGCTCAGGGCGGTCAGCAGAAAAATTGTAAAATACAGTCTTGACATATATTTGCCACAGATTACATAGCCGGCAGTTTGAAGAATGAATTACTGCCGGCTATACTCGGCAGTAAGTCGCTTTTCTCCAACTGCCGAAGTACAGATTTTATGAGAATTTACTTAAGACTAATGATTTGTCAATCATTAGAGGGTAACTGAATTAGAATCCTATAATTCTTGGCTTATTTTATTAAAGTAATACAATCACTAATAATCTGAGAAATTGCTATTAATTAAACGGATAAACTTAAATATAATCTGTGTAATCTGTGGCAAACCCCGATGTCGCTTACGCTCATCGGGATAAGACCCAGTAAGTCGTCCCTGCGAGACTCCAACTGGCTCTAAAAGGAGTTTGTATGATAACATTAGAACAGGTCAAGCATAATCACCAGGCTAAGGTATTTATGGAGCAGGCCGATGCCAATCTGGCGACGATAGGGTACACCGAGCACGGGGAGCGGCACGCCAAGATTGTCGCCGGGATGGCCCAGAACATCCTGGCAAAGCTGGGCTACAGCCAGCACGACCGGACCCTGGGCGCCATAGCCGGATACCTGCACGATATCGGCAATACCGTCAACCGCAACGACCACGGCATATCCAGCGCATTCCTGGCTTATAATATCTTAAGAGAGCTCAAGTTGGATTACAAAGACATCGCTAAAATAATCAGCGCCATCGGCAACCACGACGAAGTAAGGGGCGAGCCGGTCAATCCCATATCGGCCGCATTAGTCATCGCCGACAAAGCCGACGTTCATTCCTCCCGGGTCCGTTCCGCCAAGGAGATAAACTTTGACATCCACGACCGGGTTAACTACGCCGTCAAGAAATCACGGATTCAGGTCAACCCCAAAGACAAAACCATAACCCTGGAGCTCTTTATTGATAACCGCATCTCAAAGGTAATGGAATACTTTGAGATATTTCTGGCCCGGATGATGGCATCCCAGAAAGCGGCCAAGTTATTGGGTTGCGAGTTCAAACTGGTTATCAACGGGACCAAGTTGCTCTAAAGGGCATAATTGTGCGTTGTGTTTCCCGCCGAAGCGGGAGCAAATCCCGCCGCAGCGGGACCGGAATTAAGGCGGCCCCGGAATTCATATTTCATTAATTACCAGATTTAGGCTTGACAATTTCTGATAAATGGGCTATATTGTTAGTAGTAAAATCGGAATATTAATTATGCGCAGAATCAAAAAGGAGGTGTTATTATGATGAACCAGAAAACACCAAAATGTATCTTGCCGCGCAAAACGCTGTGGGATAGTTTCGCCAAGTATCTGTCAAATGCGATAATCGTTTCGTTGTTCATCACTGTCGGAGCTTCTGATTTATTTGCCCTGGAATCAATAACCGTCGCTTCGCCCAATGGTGATGAAGCTTGGGCCGTCGGCACTTCGCACACTATCAGCTGGACGTCAACCGGCACTGTGGATTACGTGGCGATATACTACTCGCCGGATAATTTCCAGGCAGTAACCAATACCATAAACGCATGGGTAGCCAACACCGGCAGTTACGAGTGGGTCATTCCCAACGATATCTCGCCTGATTTACGCTTTAAGGTTAAGGTGGTTGCGGCATCCTATCCCGATGCCTATGATGTTTCCAACCTTCCGTTTAAAATCAAAAGTAATATACAGGTTACCGCACCGGCAGGCGGCGACCGCTGGGTGACTAACGAAGACCATAATATCACCTGGCAATGGACCGGCACCGTGCCGCAGGTTACTATCCAGTATTCCAAGGATAATTTTACCACGGATATTAATACCATTGTCGCTGCCACAGCCAATACCGGTTCTTATAACTGGACCATCCCTAATGATAAGAGCGAAACAGTCAGGGTGCGAGTCTGGGATTCCCGCGACCTGACAAGTTCCGGCCAGAGCCCGGCGCCCTTCAAGATAGATTATTATTATATCACCTTTGTCGTCCTTGATGATATTACCCGCGGGCATCTTAGCGCCTTGTCGTTCAAGGATATGGGTACAGGCACTATCGAATTTCCAGTTTCCTCGCCCAAGACTAAGGGGTTCCCTTATGGCGTCTACAGTACGGTTATCTACAAGACCGGTTACATAGAATGTGGTCTAGACCTCTGGATAGCGGATTCCGATAAGATGTTTACCGTGAAATTGGAATCCTCGGTTGTCCATAATTGGCAGGTAATGGCGGACTTCAACTACGACCCGGTTGGCGATGACCTGCACGTCACATCCTGGTTTATGCGTGACGGTTTGCTGATGCCTGACCCGGAAAAAGTTGTAATCGAAATATATGATGAAACCGGCACTTTTATCAAGAAGCTTGAGTCCAACGCACCCAGGGAAGACGGCGTATTCAACATCGATTGGCTGGATACTGGCTTGGAATCTAATATCACCTACTGGGCAAAGATTGGTTTGACCTACGCCGGAAAGACTTTTACCAGCGCCTCGACCTTGGAAATAGAGTTGGGAGGCGTCCAATCTAATCTGACAACTTATTTTAATTTCAATACCATAGCAGGCCGGTTAGAGACAACCGCGTGGCTGATGCTGGATGGTATAATGATAACCAATCCGGATAGTATTACCATTAACATCCATGACCAGGCAGGCGTTACCACAAAAACGCTGTCTTCCTCCAGCCATGACAGCAGTGGTATTTTTCAGATTAATTGGGTTAACCCAACTGTCTATCCGGGACAAACCTATTTGGCCGAGGTCACCATTGCCTATGCCGGTAAAGCATTTACAAGCGCCTCGACCTTAAAAATGGAATCAGGAGACAGCTCATATCAGGTGTTGTCTTATTTTAATTTTAATATTCCGGCAAACCGGTTAGAAACGACCTCCTGGCTGATGCTTGATGGGCTGATGGTGCCTAATCCGGAGAGCATTACTATTGATATCCACGACCAGGCCGGCGTCCTGATAAAAACGCTGTCAGCGTCCGCCGTCGATAGTGAGAATATTTTCAGGATTAACTGGGATAACCCAACCCTTGACTCTCAGCAGACTTATCTGGCATATGTTACTATTTTCTATCTTGGTAAATATGCTAAGAGCATCATTGCTTATAAACTCGGCGTGGAACCCCAGACTACCGGTTCCAGCGGGGTGGCTTTTACCGACAGTGGGTCGCATGGGTCGCGGTGCGGTTTGATGGGCATCGAATTCGTCCTTCTGATTGGCGTGATGCTGTTTCTTAAAAGGAAGCGAGCATAAGAAACGGGGACTTTGAAGTTTGGACACCGGTGACACACCTTCGGCTGTAACCCTATAATTTAGCACATTCTAAAGCTGTTTCCTATAAATCACCCCCAATTCCTAAATTCCAGCTTTCATCAGGCATACCGTAGTCTTTTATCAACCGATATGGTCTGTTTTGATAACCAATGCCACCCCTTATCATCAATATAAAACATTAAGTTGATAAGAGACGGTATTTGTCTGTATTCCGGATACGGCCTGTTTACCAAAGAGATGCCGTTTCTTTGGTAATCCAATGCCACCCCTTATCATTAATATAAAACAGTAAGATTATAAGAGATAGCGCCTGTTTTGGTTAGAAATGCCGTTTATTTATATTACAGATACCATCCCTTTTAACTATAGACCGTATGGGTAGTGATGAGGGGGGTGGGGTATCCCCCCCTGTGGATAACTTTCCGGGACGCAATATAACGCATTTTCAGCCCTATTACAGGGGGGGGAGGGTAGGGGCATCCCCCTGTGGGGGTATGGTCATCTCCCTGCGGGGGTAAGGGCATCTCCCTGCGGGGGTATGGTCATCTCATTGTGGGG
>JAZDFB010000064.1:0-3078 GCA_043808305.1 Planctomycetota bacterium
TCGTTATGCGAATGGTCCGGCACGGCGAACGAACCTTCGTATCTGGCAAACGAGCCGGGGATGTGTTTGTGATAAAGCGGGAACATCGTCTCCAGCCCGTGGCCGAAGAATATCCGGGCCGGCTCGGCTTTGAGTATCGACACCGCTCCTTCCCATATCAAAATTCTGACCTTGCCGCTGCCGGTCTGGGCCTCGGTTATCTCGCCTAACCTGCCCAGGCGGGGTTTCAGGGCGCTCAGCGGCGAACCTTCGATATTCAGCAACAGCAGGAACACGCCTGCCAGAATCACTACCGCCACAGTTGAAATAATCAGTTTTTTATGGCCGTTCAATATGGCGTAAAGAACCGCGAAAAAGAATATGCCGGCAACCAGCCCGATAAAAGGCCCGCGGCTCTGGGTTGCCAGCACGCACCAAGTTTGGATAATCAGTATCAGTCCGTAAGCCGCCGTTTGGCTGAAACAGCGCAATCTGATTTGCGCAATCAGCCGGCATAAAACCAGCGGGATTACCATTATCAGGAAAGCCCCGGCGAAAATCGGATTGCCGAACGTGGTGGTTACCCGGGTAGCCGTGCTGGATGCCCAGGCGACTGTGTCAACGCCAAACCGCTGGAATATCCCGTAAAGAGCCACAACGAACCCGGTCAGAATGGCGGTGGTGATAATCCGCTCAACCTGCCGGTCGCCTCTGAGATATTTAACAATCAATATGAATATGATTAAGTAAGCGGATAAGGTAATAAAACCTTCTTCCCTGAGGTAAAACCCGCCCAGGCTGATGGCCGGCGTAATCGATAATACCGAAGATACCAGATAAACCGCCCAAAATATGCCTACCAGATAAATGAGCGCGATATTGGGGGTTTTATCCTTCCATAGGGCAGCGGCTTTGGGAATCGTGAACAGGACCATCATCAACGCGATGGATATCAAAATATATGTTTTGTCCGACTCGAAGATACGGGCGGAGTACGGATTGAAGAACAGCGGGATGGACGCCATGGCTATCAGCCAGCCGGATTCTACGGCCCGGTCGCAGTAACGCAATATTCTTTCTATCATAACTGTTGACTTTATTATACCATTAGGTATATCTATTATATTATACCTTTTAGGTATTATGTAATATCATAGTATCGGAAACTATGCAAGATTTGAATAAGTTAATGCTCTGGGCGGCGCTGTTTATTGCCTGCCCCTTAGTTGCTTCTGCCGAGCTCGATTACAATGGCGACCCTGACCAACAGGCGCAATCCGAGATGAGCCAGGCGTTTTTCATCCGCACCGGCACTGAAATCTTTAATTATCAAGAGCTGGAAGCCGGCACCCAGACCTCTTCCGAAGCCGAGTCCATAACCCGGATAACCAGCTTCCATTTTATCCAGGGCTACCAGGGCGTTCTGTTCGGCATCAAGGGCGTTACCCCATACCAGACCATGCCGGCTGTGGAAAAGTGGGACCGTGCCAACATCTCGCCGTTCCAGACCAATGACCTCAAATACAGCTGGTTCCGGCTGGATGCCTATATCGGGCAGATTTACGGCGCCGGCGAAGGCGTCCAGCCCGGCACCTGGTATACCGGACTGCGCTATTCTATGGTCAAGCAGAGGCGTTCCAATTTCTATGACCGGAACGGACTTCCGACCGACTCCAGCCAGCTGACCGAAAATATTAAATCGTATCAGTTCCTGCTTGGCTATCAGGCAGTGGCTCCGATAATGTTCAAAGCAGGCGACCGGGGCCAAAGCTCCATTCTGGATTGGGACCTGGAGTTAGAGGGCTCATTCCCGCTATACAACCGGGTCACCAACACGGCTTACCCCGGGCTGACCTTTAAGGACAAAGGCGGCTACGGCGTGGAAGTCAAGACCGGCCTCAACTACCACCTGGGCGAAACCATTACTGTCGGCGCGGACCTGTTCGGCGGCCGGATTTACTGGAAGGGCAGTGATTGGAAAGTCATATCAGCCACCGAGCAATACCGCTGGCCCGAGAACAAGACCGATTACCTCGGCCTCCAGGCCGGCATTGCAATCAGCTTTTAATATACTTCGGTTGCCGTTAAATAGGGTATGAAAAAGAAACTGCTCTATATCGGGTTGGGTATACTGGCGGTTATCGTTATCTTCATCGGATATCATTTCATTCTTTACCTCAAAGCTACATCTCAGATGAAAGGGCTCTCGGCTGACCTGGAGCAACGCATCGCGGAATGGGAGAAGAAGGAGTATAAACGCCCACCGTTATTTGGTCCGGCCGTGCCCGGCAACGCCGCAACCTTTTACCAGGAAGCGATAAAGGAAAAGATAGAAGAACCTGAGGAACTTTGGGGTGCGTTATATGAATGTGTTTGCGAGAATAAACCACTGAAACCTGAATTACTGGAATGGGCAAAATCATATAAGACCCGGATTGACCTTCTGAAAAATGGCGCCAATACCGAAAGCATTAAACCGCTCGTGCACCCACGGGATAAAGACTGTATTAAACTGCTTAACTTTTCAACTGCAAAGCGCCTTATTAGTGATATTGTGGTAATACTGGGCAAAGACCTGGAGAATAATAACAAGTTTTCTGAATCGATAGAGTTATACTGCACATCCATAAGATTCGGTGATGATTATAGATTTAATGGTCCGTTTATTCAAGCGCTGGTTAGCACAGCACTTTCCGGCATAGGACAAGGCAAAATACAAGAAGTATTGCTGGGCGATAAACTCAATGAAAAAGAACTGTCCAAATTAATCGGATACCTTAAAACACTTATTGATTTCTATCCGTCGTTCAAAAACATCTGGGAGTCAGAAACAGTTTTTATGGGGGTATGGCAAAAAGAAGCGGCAGAAAAAAGAGGATTTATCCTTAAAAAAGATGTTGATTTTATGGCGTGTAACATATTCACTTTGACTAATAGAACCGATTACGTTGATTTGTGGAAAGATAGCATATTGCTATTTAATGATGTGGCAAAAGCAACTACCGGGCATTACGCGCAATCGAAAGATGAATTAAATAAAGTAGAGGCATTGTATAAAACATCTGCGGTTAATATTTTAGTAGGTGGTATCCCTAGTTT
>JAZDFB010000065.1:0-13680 GCA_043808305.1 Planctomycetota bacterium
GAATGGTTCGGATAGGTGTCCGGATGGTTCGGATAGATGTCCGGATGGTTCGGATAGATGTCCGGATGGTTCGGATAGGTGTCCGAATGGTTCGTATAGGTAACTGAACGGTTCACACAGGTGGTGGAATGGTTTCCACAGGTGGTGGAATGGTTTCCACAGGTGGTGGAACGGTTCACACAGGTGTTGGAATGGTTCACACAGGTGTTGGAATGGTTCACACAGGTGTTGGAATGGTTCACACAGGTAGTGGAATGGTTCACACAGGTAGTGGAATGGTTCACACAGGTAGTGGAATGGTTCACATAGGTAAGTGAACGGTTCATACAGGGCGGGGAAAGGTTCCCGGTAGTCCGGGAAAGAAATCCGGACATACGGGAAAGAAATCCGGACATACGGGGAAGAAATCCGCCATATCGGGGAAGAAATCCGGATATACGGGGAAGAATTCCGGACATCGGGAAAGTTCCCCATAGTATCGGGAAAGTTTCCCATAACATCGGGGAGGAAATCCTGTCCTACGGGAAAGAAATCCCGTCTTATCGGGGAATAAATCTGGACGTTTGGGACTGGGTTCAGGACGTTCCAGTGCGCCTTGCGAAACGACAGTCCTCCCGAAAACACATTCGGGAGGAACGGATGACTTATCAAGCCTGACGGATGACTGGTACGTCCTGACGGACGACTGGTTAGTCCTAACGGATGACCGGTTAGTCCTAACGGATGACCGGTTAGTCCTAACGGACGACTGGTTAGTTCTAACGGATGACCGGTTAGTCCTAACGGATGACCGGTTAGTCCTAACGGATGACTGGTTAGTCCTAACGGATGACTGGTTAGTCCTAACGGATGACTGGTTAGCCCTAACGGATGACTGAGGCGGCCTGAAAAGTGATTACAACGGGCGTAAAACTAGCAAAATTGCCCATTTTGGAGTCATTTTGAACTGTTTGTTCCCAGAATATGCATACCCTTCGAGTACTCGGGACAAGTATTTGAGATAATGGGGGGGGTGGGTAGGGTGGTAGATACCGGCTACCTCGGTCGCCGATATGGACTGCAATACAGGTGCTTAACCTCCGCAACACAGGTGCTTAACCCCGGCAACATAAGTGCTTGACTTCTCCAACACAGGTGTTTGACCCCGGCAACACAGGCGCTTAACCCCGGCAACATAAGTGCTTAACCCCGGCAACATAAGCGCTTAACCTCTCCAACACAGGTGCTTAGCCTCTCCAACATAGGTGCTTGACCTCCGTAACACAGGTACTTGACCTCCGCAATACAGGTGCTTAACCTTTCCAACGCAAGTGCTTGACCCCCGCAACACAGGCGCTCGCCCTCTGCTTTGCAGAAGTTTGGGAGTTACCCTGAAATTTTGAAATATGGTTATGGCATAGCAGAAAAGCCCTTGACATAGCTTCCTTAATTTATCGTATGGAATTTCAAAGGGTTTTTGCCCAATACTCTGGCAGTTGGAGTCCCGCTGAAGCGGGATAAACTCCGCGACTTATCTGCCAGGTATAGTCGGCTGTATGATTTAACTGGCTTAACCCCGATGTCGTCCCAATGGGACTCATCGGGATAAGACCCAGTAACGTCCCGAACCGCCTTCGGCGGCATCGGGGCTAACTGGCTCTAAACTGCAATGCCATTTTGCGGAGTGCGTATTTATTCAACCGGGATTTGATAACATCAGCGCCCAGACCGATAGTGTCCGGGACTTTTATCAGCCCGCTTTTTTCCAATACCACCGGCGGGTCAATGATATCTTCTTGGTAATAGCGCCGGCTTTCCGAGAGGTCTGCCGGCAGGATAAAGCCCGGCAGGCTGGCCAGGGCGATATTATGAAGTCTGCCCACGCCTGTTTCCAGCAGTCCGCCGCACCAAACAGGGATGTGTTTTGAATAAAGGAAGTCGTGAATCGCCCGGGCATTGGTTGGTCCGCCCACGCGAGCCTGCTTGATATTGACTACGCGGCAACTCTTGAGCCGGACGGCCACTCTGGCATCGTTTAAACCCTTGATGCTTTCATCAAGGCAAATATCTGTCTTGAGTTTAGATTGCAGTTGGCTATGGTCAATTAAGTCGTCATAGGAAAGCGGCTGTTCTATCATCGTCAGGTTGAATTTATCAAGCGCCTTGATTATTTTGTAATCCTTCAGGGTGTATGCGCCGTTGGCATCCACCCAGAGGTCTAACTTGGGGAACGTCTTGCGCACTTCTTTTACGATGCCGACATCCCAGCCGGGCTGTATCTTGATTTTTATCCGTTGATACCCTTTGCGGATAGAGTCGGATATAAGATTCAGGAGTTTGTCAGGAGAACCTTCTATGCCCAGGCTGATGCCGGCAGGGATAAATTTGCGCTTGCCGCCGTATATCTTATGGAGCGGTTTGCGTTCTGTTCTTGCCTGCAGGTCAAGCAGTGCCATCTCCATACCGGCCTTGGCCATCGGATGGCCGCGGACCTTACGGAAGTTGGGAGTTATAAGTTTCAGGTTACAGGTTTTAGTCTGCCGGATGATGGGAACCAGGAAATCGTTTATGATATACCAGGCGGTTTGGACTGTTTCGTATGAGTAATAGGGTGATGCCGAGGCCGGAACTTCTCCGTAGCCTTCGGCACCATCTGATGACAGCAGGCGGATAATCAGCGTTTCCTGATAATTTACTTTGCTGAAACTGGTCTGGAAGTGATGAACCAGCGGCAGGCGCAGGTGGTAAAGTTCGATATTAGTTATTTTCATGTAATCGGCAGCTCAAAGGCATTCTGGATTAAGTTTATATCCGGCTGGTTATTAATCAATTTAATTGTGACAATATCAAACTGGCAGGGTATCTCCGGCGCAATTTTGTGCTTGAACAGGTAATATTTTGCAACACGCACCTGGCGTTTTTGCTTGCCTTTGTTAACCGCCTCCTCGGGTGGGCCGAATTCGTCCGAGGAACGCGTTTTGACTTCGATAAAGGAGATGGTTTTGTTCTTGTATCCGATAATATCAATCTCGCCGAAATTACACTTGAAATTAGAGGCCATAATTTTATAGCCGCGCTTTTTGAGGTAGCCGGCGGCTAATTTTTCTCCTATTGCACCGATATCTTTTTTTGAGGCCATATTTAACAAGCGTCATGCCGGAGGCACCGTGCCCGAGGCAGGCGGGGATCCGCCTCTGGCGGAGATTTAACTGATTCTTTGTTCGTTCCGGAAGGAGTTAATCCGGCTGTCTCGCCTGCATTATAGGAACTGCGCACGAATGGCCCGGAAGATACTCCTTTAAACCCCAGGCCCGACGCTATCCGGCGATATCCGTCAAATTCCCCGGGAGTAATGAATTTTTCTACCGGCACGGTGGCGCTTGATAAAACCGGCCGCAGATATTGGCCAATAGTTATCATATCGCAGTTCACTTTTCTCAGGTCGGCGAAAACGCCCAAAACCTCCGGCTTGGTTTCGCCGAGTCCCAGCATTATTCCGGATTTGGTAATCATTTTGGGGTAGATGGATTTGACATATTTTAGCAGGTCCAGCGAGCGCCGGTAATTTGCCTCGGGCCTGATTGCCGGGTATAATCCGGGAACGGTTTCCAGGTTGTGGTTAAATACATCAGGCCTGGCATCGGCGACGGCGCGGATATGGTCAGGGTTGCCGTTAAAATCCGGTGTTAATACTTCAATGGTAATGCCGGGGCAAAATTGCCTGACCAGGTTTATGGTTTCCGCGAACTTATTGCTGCCGCCGTCCGTTAAATCATCGCGGGTAACCGAGGTAATCACGATATGTTTCAGGCGGAGTTCCCGGGCGGCCCGGGCAACTTCTTCGGGCTCATTTTTCAGCGTTCCCGGTCCGGCAGTGCTATTTTTGTGCGATGGTATGGCGCAGAAGCGGCAGTGCCGGGTGCATTTATCGCCTAATATCAGAAAGGTAGCCGTGCCTTTTGAGAAACATTCGAGAAGGTTAGGGCACTTAGCGCTTTGGCAGACGGTATGCAGATTGGCTTGTTTTAGTATTTTTGTTACTCGTAATGACGCTCCGACCGGCGGGGTGGCTCTTTTCAACCATTCGGGAAGATATTTACTCACGGCCTAAGATTTTTGGTCTTCCGGGGCAATATACAACATTCTCATGCAGGAGCGGCAATAAACCATTTGCTTGCCCTTTTTTAAATCATTAAGCTGCTGGGGTGTAATGTCCATATTGCATCCCTGGCAGATATTATGAACCACTTTGACCAAAGCTATTCGGTCCGGTTTGTGCTTGACAATCCTTTCGTAATTGTTAACTATTTCTTTTTCCATCCCGGTGCATTTCTTTTGGCGGCCCTGGCAGACATCCTCAAGTTTCTTATTGATTTCTATAATTTCCTTATTGATTTCCTCGTTTAATGCCGCAATATCCTTTTCCATTTGGGATACTTCTTTTTCGTATTCTGCGGATTTTTTCTGGATAGTTTCCGCCTGTCCCATCATCTCAAGCATTTTGTCTTCAATCAGGCTTCGGTCAGCCTTAAGCCCGTTAATTTCGCCCTGAAGTATCGAGTACTCTTTATTGGTTTTTACCATATTAAGCTGCATTTCCATTTTAGCCATGTTGGCTTCGAGCGATTTAAGGTCCAAATCTTTTTTGGATATTTCCAGTTTTGCTTTTTTGATTTCCTCCTTTGATATTTCTATTTGCGCCTTGGTTTTGGCCAGCTGTTCCTTTTTGGAGTTGAGCATAGACGGCTTTTCCTGCCGAACTTTTTCCAGTTCAAAAATATGACAGTCTATTTCCTGTAGTTCTTTCAGACCCTGCAATGTTTGATAGATCAGTGTATTCATTTTTTGCTCCATATTTTTATATCCTTTTTACTCCATCCATGAAGCTTTCAAGTTTGCGGATTCTGGTTGGGTGTTGCAGTTTCCGTATAGCTTTAGCTTCAATTTGCCTGACTCGTTCTCTGGTTACCTTGAATATTTTTCCCACTTCTTCCAGGGTGTAATTATAACCGGCGCCGATGCCGTAGCGCAGTTTGAGTATTTCCCGTTCTCTGAAAGTAAGGGTGCCTAAAACATGGGATATTTTTTCTTTGAGTATTTTATGGGTAGCCAATTTTACCGGCGATTCCACGCGCTGGTCTTCTATAAAATCGCCGAAGTAAGTGTCATCGCTGGAACCAATCGGGCTGTCCAGAGATACCGGGTGTTTGATGATTCGGTATACCCGTTTTATTTCGTCGGGCGGTATGTGGGATATTTTTGATATCTCATCAATAGTCGGGTCCCGGCCTTTTTCCTGAAGGATTGATTTTGCCGCCGATTTTAGTTTAGACAATGTTTCAACCATGTGGACAGGGATGCGGATAGTCCTGGCCTGGTCGGCAATAGCCCGGCTGATAGCCTGCCTGATCCACCAGGTGGCATAGGTGCTGAATTTATAGCCGCGGCAATAGTCGTATTTTTCCACGGCGCGCATCAGGCCGGTATTGCCTTCCTGGACCAGGTCAAGGAAAGTCAATCCGCGGTTGCGGTATTTTTTGGCGATGCTGACGACCAGCCTTAAATTGGCGCTGGAAAGTTTTCGTTTGGCCCGCTCATATTCCAAGAATCTCCGGTCGCATTCCTTAAGCCTTGTCTGGAGTTCTTCCATATTCTCCATCAGGAGCAAATCAAAATCGGAGATTTTGCTTTCCAGCTCTTTGAGGCGTAGGCGATTTTTGCTCGAACCTTTCCGCAAGCTTTGATATTCTTTGAAAGTCAGGCGCAATTGCTGGTAAATCTCTTTGAGCCGGAAAACAATCGGCCTTATTTTTTTCGGTTGGATGTTGACGTCTTCGAGGTTGGCAACCCATTTTGACCTGCGCTTTTCTATTTTTTGCTGGAGAGAGAGCCTTTCCTTGATCGAAAGCCTTTCCGTGATTAATCTTTTGTAATCTTCTTTGTTTTCCCTGACCAGGCGTTTCAGGGTTTGTATGTTATTCGAGAGCTTGCGTAATATTTTGCGGCGGCTCATCTTGGCGGTAATGTCCGTCCTGAGCGTCCGATCCAGCGCGACGTTGCCGTTGCGCACATCTTCAAGGATATTTATGCATTCCAGCACGGCGACGGGCGATTCCTCGACTTTTTCCCGGAAACGCCGCCGGGCCAGATCTATTTTTTTCGAGATGATTATTTCTTCGGCCCGGGAGAGCAAGGGTATTTCTCCCATCTGGGTAAGATACATCCGAACCGGGTCATCGATTTTATCCGCGCTGGGCTCGTTTTTTTGTATAACCTCAACCACTTCTTCTTCGCTCTTGGCAGGAGCTTCTTCCTCGCTGATGATTTCCTTGGCGGGAGCGCTGTCTTCGGTGGCCACATCCTCGTCAATCAGCTCGATGCCGAGTTCGTCAAGCAACACCAGCAGGTTGTCCAGCTTGTCCGGCGAAGCCATATCCGGCGGCAGAAATTTATTGACGTCGCTGTACGTTAGGTGGCCTTTACGTTTGCCTTCCTCAATAAGATGCTTTAAATCTTTATCTAATATTTTCATTTTTCTCTGCTCAACCGGCATAATTCTTTAGGGCTTTGAAACTCTTTTAATATCCGATCGATTCCTTCCTGGTCGCCTTTAATTTGCGCTTCGTGGAGCTGTTTTTTCAGTAAGGCGCTTTTTTCTTCCTCGCGGCGGCGCGTGAAGAAAGATTTTAGCCAGTTAATTCTTTCTTCGTAGTTACTAATATTGTTGAATTTTCCCTGTTCGGTGATTTGCACTACCCATCCGGTTAGCTCCGGGCTGGATGAAATGAACGACATCAGTACGGGCATGGTTACTTTGCCGTATTTTTCGTAGGCCTCAAAAATCATTTCAATAACAGTTTGGCTTTGCTGGTTAAGGCGATCATCACAGGTAAATAATTTCTTTATTATCGGTATAGAATTATTGTAAGTTAACATTATTCCGATAATTTCCTCAGCCGCTTCTTTGTCTGCGGTCGAAAAATTATTAATCGGCGCTGGCAATTGAGCATGCGTTGAAGTTTCACGGGTCCTGGCCGGAGATGCATCTTTAAGCCGCATCTTGAGCAACTCGTCTTTGATGTTAAATGACTCGCTTATTTGTTTAAGGTAAAGATTACGCCGGACGATATTCGGCACGGCGCGGACAAACAGAAGAAGTTCGTCAATTGCCTTGATTTTTCCTTCGGTGCTATTGGTATTGTGTTTTTTCTTAGCGATATCCAGCCGGCAGGTAAACAGGTCTTGGGCGTTAGCCAGGCATTTTTTGAATACTTCGGGCCCTTTCTGCGTCAGGCAGTCATACGGGTCTAATCCGGTTGGCAGCCTAGCTACGAATAAATCTATTTCTTCGGGCAGGAAAAGCGATAATAACCGTTCCGATGCAATTTCTCCGCCCTGGTCGGCATCATAAACTAACAGCACTTGATTTGTAAAACGCTTTATGGATTTTATGTGGTTCGGCGTCAGCGATGTGCCCAGCGTAGCGATGAAATTTTCGAAACCGTATTGGTGCGCCATAATTACGTCGGTGTAACCCTCGACCACGCAAAGCCGCCCTGTTTTGTCAGATGATTCCTTGGCGAAGTTAAGCCCGTACAGGGTTTTTCCTTTGCTGAATAAGGCGCTTTCCGGTGAATTGAGATAAACCGGCTCGGAATCGTCCAGAGCACGTCCGCCGAACCCGACCACCCGGTCGCGAGTGTTGAATATCGGGAACATCAGCCGGTTGCGGAAACGATCATAGTGGCCATTTTGTCCTTTCCTGGGAAGTATCAGGCCGAGTTCCTCGAGGTAGCCCATATTGACGTTGTTTTTCTGGGCGAACTGAATCAGGTTATTCCATCCATCTGGGGCGTAACCGATAAGGAATCTGGCAATCATTGACTTGCTGATTTTACGCTTTTCAAGATAAGCCCGGGCTATTTCCGCTTCCTTGGATCCCTGCAGTATCCGGTGATAAAAATCAGCTACCTGCCGGTTTATTTTAAGGAGGTTGGCCCGTTTTTCCCGGGTGTAATCGCCTTCGATATCAGCCGCCAGGTTAAGGCGAATTCCGGCTTTTTCGGCCAGAGCCCGCGCCGCGGTCGGAAAATCCATTTTTTCGTGTTCCATCAGGAAGGAAAATGCGTTGCCTCCTTTTTGGCAGCCAAAGCAATGGTATATCTGCTTGGTCGGATTAACAACGAAAGAAGGCGTTTTTTCTTCGTGGAATGGGCAAAGGGCTTTGAAATTGGCACCGGTTTTTTTTAGAGGCAGGTATTCAGAAATCAGTTCGACGATATCCGTCGCCTGCTGAATGTCCAGAATCGTATCTTCAGGAATAAATCGGTTCACTTTATCCTTTTATGATACAACCATTATCCCCATTATGGGGATGGTAGTTTCCATTATGAAGCACAAACACTATAATATAGCCTTATTAATTTGATTTGTCAAGTAAAAAATGAGATTTATCCGTGCAGATATTCCTTGACACCCGGCAGAATTTCCTTAATATTCACTTTTTTTGCTGACAAAAGGCGAGAAATATGCATGAACCGAACCACGAAACATACATGAAGGAGGCTATCAAGGAGGCGTTTAAGGCGTTGGAGATTGAAGAAGTGCCTATCGGGGCGGTTATCGTCCACAATAACCGGATTATCGCCCGGGCGCATAACCAGAAAGAACAACTCCACGACCCGACCGCCCACGCGGAGATGATTGCCATAACCCAGGCGGCCGAATCGCTGGGTGATTGGCGCCTGGAAAAAACCATAATGTACGTAACTCTCGAACCCTGTCCGATGTGCGCCGGGGCTCTGGTTCAGGCGCGGGTTCCGGCCCTGGTCTACGGCGCCAAAGACCCCAAGGCCGGCGCCTGCGGCACGTTGTTTGATATTGTTAATGATAAGCGGCTTAATCACCGAGTAAAGGTTATAACGGGGATCCTTGAAAAAGAGTGCCAGATGCTTCTAAAGGAGTTCTTTATCCGACAACGAGTTAAGGTAAACTAAAACGCTTATCAGCGGAATGTTCATGCGCGCCCGTAGCTTCCGCCAGAGGCGGATCCGCCTTGGGCGGACAACTGGATAGAGCGCCCGTAGCTCAACTGGATAGAGCGACAGATTACGGATCTGTAGGTTGGAGGTCCGACTCCTCCCGGGCGCACTTTGACAGGGTATTTATTTTCCTAATATACTGCCATAAAGGCGCAAACCAGGAAACTGCTGAATGAAGTTTTAATCAGGAGGCGTGGCTGAGTGGTTGAAAGCGGCGGTCTCGAAAACCGTTATCCTGCTTTGCGGGATCAGGGGTTCGAATCCTCTCGCCTCCGTTGCACTTATAACCGCAAGAGATATATTTCAGACTATGCCAGACAGTGAACCAAGGGAGCTTACATCCCAGCAGATAGAATCAAGCCTCAATTATTCCATCAAAGACGGCGTAGCTTACTCGTCTCAGGTCGGTTTCGGCGAGCAATACGTCGGGCCTTACGCTATTCATCTGGGAGCCAATAACATGCATATGGCTTTTCTTGGTTCCTTAAGCCCGTTCATCGGCAATGTTTTCCAAATGATTTCGGCTGAGATAGTGGATAAATTCCGGGAACGGCGCAAGATTTATGTGATTGGCTCCATTATTCAGGACTTGACCTGGATACCCATGATGTTGAGTATTTTCCTGAGCTATCCAACCAACCTCTACCTGTGCATATTTTCGTTCATTCTTTATCTGGCTTCTGTTAATATTACCGTGCCGCCCTGGTTCAGCGTAATGGGCGATTTGGTGCCCCAGGATAAGCGAGGCGCCTTTTTCGGACGGCGCGGGGCTTTTACCATTGTAGCCCAGTTGATATCCGCTACAGTTGCCGGAGTCTTCCTGGATGCGACAAAAAAACACGACTTCTTCGGCCAATCCGCAGCGCTTAACGTTAGCATTGCGTTTATCATAATTTTCGGTTTGGCTCTTCTGTCACGGGCGATTTCCGCTTACTACCTTTCTAAAATGCATTCGCCGGCTTACAAAACTACCAGCGATGATTATTTCACCGTCATCGATTTTTTCAAGCGCGCGCCCGAGTCTAACTTTGCCAAGTTCGTTTTCTTTGTCGTTCTTATAACCTTGACCAGCCAATTAGTCGGTCCGTTCCTGGGCATATATATGCTCCGCGACTTGAAATACTCATACATTGATTTTATGCTCGCGATGAATACCCTGATTATATCCGCCTTCCTGACCAGTATCTGGTGGGGCAGGCTGAGCGATCGGTATGGCAATAAGAAAATGATTGAACTGACATCGCTGGGCATAATATTGATTCCGTTTTTCTGGGCCATAAGCGGTAATATAATTTATGTTTGTTGTGTGCAATTCTATGCCGGGGTGGTTTGGTCCGGGTTTAACCTGTGTATCACCAATTTCATATTCGACGCCGTTACTCCGGCCAAGCGGGTCCGTTGCTTTGCGATATTCAACTTCCTCAACGGATTCGGCCTGTTTATGGGCGGGTTTATCGGAGGCCTCGTTTCATCCGTTATCCCGAAAAATTTCACCCTGTTCGGGTGGCGGTTTTCTTTTATTTCCGAATTCATTGTCATTATGATAATCTCCGGCATCCTTCGCCTGGTCGTTCATATTTTATTCATCCGCAAGTTCAAGGAAGTCAGAAAGGTCGAACCGGCTTCCATAAACAGAATAATTTGGAATATCTTGCTTGACTTTTATCCGTTCAGGTGATATTTTCATACCTTGATTTATGGCCAAGATTATAAAACTTGCGTTAGCTCAGGTTAATCCAACAGTCGGCGATATCAAAGGAAACATACGCCTGATTATCAGCCGGATTATTCGGGCCCGGGCCGAAAAAGCCGATATCGTGGCGTTTCCTGAGCTGGTTGTTACCGGCTATCCGCCCGAGGATTTGCTTCTCAACGAAGAATTCATCAATAAGAACCTTCGGGCAATCCGGGATATTGCCGACTCAGTTAAGAATATTACCGCCGTGGTTGGATTCGTGGATCGGGATAAAGACAACCCTAATCGTATATATAACGCCGCCGCTGTTATCCGGAACGGCCGCGTCATAGGGGTCTACCGCAAGATGCACTTGCCTAACTACGGCGTGTTTGATGAAAAACGCTATTTTACTTCTGGGCATAAGCCGATGGTGTTCCGACTGCCCGGCGGGTTCTCATTCGGCGTGAATATCTGCGAGGACATTTGGGTTAGCCGTGGCCCGGCTAAAATACAAAGCCGGTCATCCGACCTGATTATCAACATCAGCGCTTCGCCGTTTCATCTGGGCAAATACATCGAGCGACAGGAGATGATTCGAAGCTTAGCCCGGGCTAATCAGGTGCCCATAGCTTACGTGAATATGGTCGGCGGACAGGACGAGTTGTTATTTGACGGGCGCTCCATGGCATTCAATTCTAAGGGCGCAATGCTGGTCCGCGCCGCGCCATTCCGCGAGGATTTAGTTTCCGTCCGGATACCTTCGGACAAGTCCGTGCCCATGGCTCCGATTTCTGATTATCTGCCCGAATTCGAGGCATACGAATCCTTGAAACTGGGCATCCGCGATTACATCCGCAAGAACGGGTTTACCCGGGCCGTGGTTGGGCTGAGCGGCGGAATTGATTCGGCTATCGTTTATGTCCTGGCCATTGACGCTTTGGGCAAGGAAAATGTCAAGGGCATATTCATGCCCTCGCAATACACCTCAAAACTCAGCAAGCTTTGCGTTGAGAAACTGGCTCAATCTACCGGCACCGAATACACCAGCATAGACATCCGTTCGCTTTATAACGCCTATGTCAAATCCCTCAGGCCGCGTATCAGCGGTCAGAGCGCCCGCATAGATTTGACCAAACAGAACCTCCAGGCCCGAATCCGGGGTAATATTCTTATGGCATTATCAAATCGTTACGGTTGTTTGGTTCTGACCACCGGCAACAAGAGTGAGCTATCCACCGGCTACGCCACGCTTTACGGCGATATGGCCGGTGGCCTGGCCGTCCTTAAAGACGTGCCCAAGACCATGGTTTACCGGCTGTGCCATTACCGCAACCGTCTGACCGGCCGGCCGGTCATCCCTGCCGAAATAATCGATCGCGCCCCGACCGCCGAGCTCAAGCCCAACCAAAAAGATTTGGACACCTTGCCGGCTTATGAAATACTTGACCAGATTTTAAAATTATATATAGAGGATAACCAAGATATCAAGGACATAAGCCATAAGTCCGGCCACGATATTAAAACGGTCAGCCGTGTCATAACCATGGTTGACCGGAGCGAATACAAGCGGCGCCAGTCCGCACCGGGCATAAAGATAACGCCCCGGGCGTTCGGCAAAGACCGCCGTTTCCCGATTGTAAATAAATTCTATTTGTCTTAAACCGAAATGATTTTATTCGTAGACCACGCGGTATTGATGTGGGGAAAACTCAGGCGGATGTGGTTTATCTACCTGCGCCCGGAGAAGACCCAATATTTGCTGTCGCACCGCGAAGGCGAATGCCAACGCTGCGGCGCCTGTTGTAAAATAGCTTTTGAATGCCCGGCGCTTGATTACGACGTTGACAAGACTGTCTGCAAATACTATGAACGCCGCACGGATATTTGCAAACTTTTCCCTTTAAACGAACGCGACCTCAAGGACCGCGATATCATTATGCCGCATATCAAGTGCGGATTCCGCTTCAATGGCAATGGCGGTAACGGTGACCATCCCAAATAAGAGTTGGCTTAATCCGTGTTCATCCGTGGCTAAATTTGCGCAAACACCTTAATCGCTTTGGGCGCGATTTCTATCCGGGCCGGCAACTGGCCGCAGTAGTCGCCGTCAATCTGAACTGATACTTGGTCCGGCGATGACAGTTCAATATTTTTCCCTGGTAGCAGTTCCGAACCGGGTGACAACGACCCATTGCCCAGGAATGCCATTCCAAAATACAAAAGTATGTTCAGCCTGGATCGGCCTTGAAACCACAACACGTCCAGCAACCCATCATTCATAACGGCCTCTGGCACGAATATGAACGGACCGCCGTAGCTGTGCGTGTTGGCAATTTGGATAAATCCGGCATCATCAGTGATGCTTTTCCCGTCCAATTTGATAGCAATACGCGGCATCCGGTAGGACCAAAGCGTCTTGATGGAAATCGGGAAATAGCTGAACAGATGCGCCTGCAGTCTGGACTTGCCGGCCCGGCTGATGTGGTAACGGTGCGCCACCTCGGCGTCGTAGCCGGCACCGGCCATGGATATGAAATAACGGCCGGCGGATTCCTTGTTGGTTATCCGGCCCAGGTCAACCGCGGTAATCTGGTTGTTATGATAAAGGTCTATGAACTGTTTGATATTGCGCTTTAATCCCAATCCCTTGGCGATGACGTTGCCCGAACCGAACGGAATCACGCCCAGCGGTATGTCTTGTTTCCCGGCCATCAGGCCGTTAATGACTTCGTTGATGGTTCCGTCGCCGCTCAAGCATAATATTGCCGAATAGACCTTGTCCCGGCATACAATTGCTTCTCGGTAAGCGTCGCCGGCTTGCTCGGTTAGCATGGTTTCAAAATCGATGCTCCGGGCGGACAGGGCTTGTTCCAGCTTTTTCAGGAAGCGCACCGCCTTGCCGCTGCCCGATATGGGGTTGATGATAACTTTTAATCTTTTAACCACAGATTACACAGATTAACACAGAATTATCTTGGCTAA
>JAZDFB010000066.1:0-32899 GCA_043808305.1 Planctomycetota bacterium
ATCTTTACGCTTGGTGGGGGTAATCTTTACACTTGATGGGGGTAATCTTTACACTTGGTGGGGGTAATCTTTACGCTTGGTGGGGGTAATCTTTACACTTGGTGGGAGTAATCTTTACACTTGGTGGGGGTAATCTTTACGCTTGGTGGGGGTAATCTTTAGATAGGGTGGGGGTAATCTTCAGGCAGGGGGGGGGTAATCTTCACCCAGGGGGGGTACCACCCCCCCCTGTTTGTAAGTTGTTGCTTATATAAAAGCCAAAAGCCCCAAAAACGGCTTGTTCTAAGTAACCGAAGGACATTATATTCGTTTCCAGTCCGTTTGCCCCGCCATTCGGCGGGGTCTAACAGACTGTCCATCGGCTGTTAGTCCCGCCTAAGCGGGAACAGCCGAGGATACTGTGCTGTAAGTCGCTTCGCTTCAACAGCCCAAGTATAACGCTCCAACATTATGTTGGAACTAACAGTCTGTACTCCGGCAGTTTGTCCCCCTCAAGGGGAGGCCCTCTGGGGCTCTGAAATTACTGCCGGGTATAGTCGGCTGCAACTTCACAGGCAGCCGAACTATAAAAGGGGGAGGGTAGGGGCATCCCCCTGTGGGGGTATGGTCATCTCCTTGTGGGGGTATGGTTATCTCACTGCTGGGGTATGGTTATCTCACTGCGGGGGTATGGTTATCCCACTGCGGGGGTATGGTTATCCTACGGCGAGGGTATGGTTATCCTACGGTGAGGGTATGGTTATCCTACTGTGAGGGTATGGTTATCCTACGGTGAGGGTATGGTTATCTTACTGCGGGGGTATGGTTATCCTACTGTGGGGGTATGGTTATCCTATGGTGAGGGTATGGTTATCTTACTGTAGGGGTATGGTTATCTATAGGGGGGAAGCCGGTGAATATACTACGGGGGTAGGGGAATTTCCCCCCTGTTGTGCAATTAATTTTCTTGGTTTCCTGGATTCCTTATACTTGGGCTGTTCGAACGTAGTGAGTTATCAGCCCAGTATACCTGGCAGTCCATCGGCTGTTAGAATGTAATGAGTTATCAGCCGAGGATACCTGGCAGTAATTCGCTAACGCTTAAACTGCCGGAGTATAATTCGTTACACTCAAACTGCCAGAGTATATTATTAATCTGCGTAGCCCGGATGGCTCTGCGCTGAAGGTATTATCTTTGGCTTAAGACCTGTTTTTCGTACACCTTTATCTCTTTTACAATCTCGGCATCGGTGGGCACGCCCGTTTTTCGGCAGTAATAGTCCCAGACCAATCCAAAGGGCAGCATCTTGGCGTCTTCCATCAGGGCCAGTCGGCTGAAGTTGTCATCGGCCGATTCTGTCGGCTGGAGTAATGCTATGAGCAGTGCTTTCAGGACCGTTCTGGCGCCGAGCGTCCAGGCGCCGATGCGATTTACAGATGCGTCAAAGAAGTCCAGTCCGATATGGATATCCCGTACCCGGTTACTCCTGATAATTTCTTCGGCAACGGCCCTGAGCTGGTCATCCAGGACCGGTACGTGGTCCGAGTCCCAGCGCACGCCACGGCTGATATGCAACAGGAGTTCGTCAGAGAATAACAGCAGAGCCGGGATTTTATCGGCCACGGATTCGGTCGGGTGGAAATGTCCCATGTCCAGGCAGGGTATTTTATTATTTTTGAGGCAATAGCCCAGGTAGAACTCGTGCGAGCCGACCACGTAGGATTCAGAGCCGATGCCGAAAAGCTTGCTCTCCAGCGCGTCCTTAACTTGGCTGGTCGGATATTTATCCCGATAGATTTTGTCAAGCGATTCCTTGAGCCGTCGGCGCGGCGACAGCCGGTCAGCCGGGGTATCTTTGGAGCCGTCCGGTATCCACAGGTTATGGATGCACGGGCTGTTGAGCGCCCGGCCCATATACGCCGCAATCCGGCGGCATTGCCGGACGTGGGCTATCCAGAACTCGCGGACGGATTTGTCCGGACTGCTCAGGGTCAGGCCGTTGGATGCCTTGGGATGAGAGAATAGGGTGGCGTTGAAGTCCAGCTTGACGCCTTCGGCCTTGGCCCAGTCCACCCAGCCCTTGAAGTGCGCCGGCGTGATTTGGTCGCGGTCCACGGCTTTGTTACCGAATTCGCCGTAGATGGCGTGCAGGTTCAGGCGGTGCCGGCCCCGCATAAGTGCGGGACTGCCTGCGGGCTTGCCCGGTAGCAGAGTGTAGACCTTATGCAGGTCAGCCCGGAGCTCTGCAACATTGCGTGCCTTGCCGGGATAGTTGCCGGTAACCTGGATGCCGCCGGACAGGGCGGTAGGCGACTTCTCAAATCCGGTGACATCGTCTCCCTGCCAGCAGTGGATGGACAGCGGGATGGTAGATAATATTTTAATGGCCTTGGCCGTGTCTACGCCGTAGGCGGCGTATTTGGCACAGGCGAGTTTGTATGAAAGATTAACAGAATGCTTGTTCATAAATTTTCAATCTAATTAAAATTAACCAAATTTGCCACAGAGACACAGAGAGCACAGAGACCTTTATAATAGCTGATTTTAAGCATATAATTTTCAGGTCCGCTCCGTGTGCTCTGCGACTCTGTGGCTACGGCAAATATTTCTTTTTGTTACAGTCTTTTACAGTCCCTGTTTAATATCTAATAATTTTATAAAGTGTTTGTAAATATTATTCCATTTTTGTGTGTTCACGGGTTTATAGATTTCGGTTCTGAACGAACCGCGTATGACGGCGCGCATCTCGTCCAGTGACTTGACTGTTCCGTCTGCCATAGCCTGGACCATGATATTGCCGATGGCTGTCGCCTCAATCGGCCCGGCGATGACGGGCAGTCCGGTAGCGTTAGCCGTGAATTGGCAGAGCAGTTTATTACGGGCGCCGCCGCCGATGATATGGATTCGCCTGACGGGCTGCTTGGAGAACTGCTTCAATTGTTCCAGCACATAGCGATACTTCAGCGCCAGGCTTTCCAGGATGCACCGGGTGAATCGGGCCGGGGAGTCCGGCGCGGGCTGTCCGGTCCGAATACAATACCTTGTAATAGCCGCGGCCATATCCGGCGGGTTTATGAATTCCGGACAATCCGGGTCTATGATGCTCCGGAACGCCGGCGCTTTACCGGCCATTATTGCCAATTTGTTATAATCCTGATTGCCGTCCCAGCATTTGCGGCACTGCTGCAGGAGCCACAATCCGGTTATATTTTTCAGGAAGCGGTATTTATTTCCGACTCCGCCCTCGTTGGTGAAGTTCATCGCCAGCGATTTGCGGTTGATAACCGGAGATTCAGTCTCTATGCCCATAGGCGACCAGGTGCCGGAGCTGATATATGCCCAGCCGTTGCCCTGGGCCGGAACCGCGGCCACAGCCGAGGCGGTGTCGTGACTGCCTATTGCCACGACCGACACACTGCCCAGGCCGGAACTCTTTGATATTTCGTCTTTCAGGCAACCGATGACGGCGCCGGGCCGGATGATTGGTTGCATCAGGCTTATGGGTATTTTGATGGCCTTAAATATGTCTGGTTCCCAAGCGTTTTTATTAGGGTTATATAATTGCGAGGTGGTGGCGAAGGTGAACTCGGTGGCCTTGACGCCGGTCAGGTAATAGTTCAGGATGTCCGGGATGAAGAGCAGGTCTTTTGCCTTTCTCAAGGCCGGCGAGTTGTGCCGGGACATTGAGTATAGCTGAAATACGGTATTTATGGGTATTATCTGGATGCCGGTGAGCTTATAGAGCCGTTGCCTGGGGAATGTCTTGAAGAGTTGCTCCATCATTCCTTTGGTTCGGGCGTCGCGGTAGGTGCAGGGGTTTTCTATGAGCCGGCCGTTTTTGTCTAGCAGTCCGAAATCCACTCCCCAGGTATCTATGCCGATGCTCTGGGGCTGGAGCTTGTATTTTGCGGAATATATTTCCAGTCCTTTGGATATTTCACGGCAGAGGTATTTGATATCCCAGCGCAGATGGTTTCCTATCCTGAGCATCCGGTTGGGGAAGCGATGCAGTTCTTTGATGGTGAGTTGTTCATTATTGAGGATGCCGAGGATGAGCCGTCCGCTCTCGGCGCCCAGGTCAAAGGCAAGGAAGTGTTTCATATCTGAAACCATGAATTAATACTAGCCACGGATGGACACGGATAATTTAATAATGAGGCCAGGAAAACAGGAATAATTTTCTTGTGTCGCCGAAGCGCCATGGCGCTTAGTCTTCCGGGTTCCTTATAAAAATTACCAGCGTTAATCTGCGAAAATCTGCGTACTATTTCTCCTCCGGGACTTCGAATCCCAACGCTTTGAGTGCCGCACGGGCACGGGTTGCGTTATCGCCACCATACCTTAAGAGTTCTTTTATATCCTCTATTGATTTGATTGGCACTTTATTTTTGGCGCCTAATTCTACCAGGACCACTGCCGTAAGACCACGCATATACATATCTTCACCATCTAAAACCTTGATTAATTCAGGTATGGCTTTCTTGGCATCAAGTTTACCCAATGCCTTAACAGCCGTCAGGCGAACCACTTTGTCATTATCCTGTAATAATTTAGTAATGTTCGGGATTGATTCTTTAGCGTCAAGTTGCCACAATGCCTCAACAGCCCACCAGCGAACATCATAATAAGTATCCGTCAGAAGTTTTGCTATCTCAGGTATAGCTTCTTTAGCGCCAAGTTGACCCAATGCCCGAATAGCCTCCCCGCGAACCTCTGAGTTATTATCCTGTAATAGTTTGGTAATATCCGGGATTGATTCCTTGGCGCCAAGTTGCCCCAATGTCTTAACAGCATACTGGCGAACATCGGAGTCAGTATCCTGTAATAGTTTGGCAATGTTCGGGATTGATTCTTTAGCGTCAAGTTGCCACAATGCCTCAACAGCCCACCAGCGAACCTCTGCGTCATTATCCTGTAACAGTCTGGTAATCTGGGGGATTGCCTCCTTAGCACCAATGCGGCTCAATTCACAAATAGCAATCTGGCGAATCGCTGAGTCATTATCCTGCAATAATCTGATAATCTGTGGTATGGCCTCTTTAGCGATAAGGTCCTGCAATGCATAACCAGCCGTCTTACGAATATTTGGGTCAGTATCCTGTAATAGTTTGGCAATGTCCGGGATTGCCTCTTTAGCGCCAAGGTCACTCAATGCATAAACAGCAAACCGGCGAATCTCTGAGTCTGTATCCTGTAATAGTTTGGTAATAGCCGGGATTGCCTCTTTGGCACCAAGTTTCACCAATGCCCTAACAGCCGACCAGCGAACCCATTTGTCACTTAATAGCTTGGTAATTCCAGGGATAGCCTCCTTGGCATCCAGTTCACGAAGGACATCAATAGCATATTTTCGCTCATCCCGGTTTTGACTTCTGAGTTGGGCCAGTAATTCTTTTATCCTTTTCTGGCGTGCTTCATCTGTTGGTTGTTTGGCAGTTATTTCCTGCGGGGGTGGGGTAGGCGGTTTATTGGCCGGGCTGGTGCAACCTGATACTATAACGAGTCCGATTAATAATAGGATTATTATCTGCCTCATAGAATAGGTATCTACAATGCGGGCGGGGTAAGGTCAAGTAATATGTTGAGTGTCCCAAGGCTGCGCTTGGGATAACGTGGCAGTAAACTCGCTTTGCTCGAACTGCCGCTAACAAGGACTGGACGAGACTCTTAAGAGACAATATTAATTAAAGTCTTTTTCAAGTCTCTTATAGTTCGGCTGTTGGAAGCATGACTTACAGCCGACTATACCTGGCAGTCCATCGGCTGTTAACGACAAAGGAGTGTTACAGCCGAGGATACCTAGCAGTAATTCACTAACGTTCAAACTGCTGGAGCATAATTCGCTTCCGCTCAAACTGCCAGCGTAAAGTCACTGTTAAATAATCTGTGGCTAATCTTTGTGTCTTTGTGGTGAATAGTTATTTTCTTACCGGTGGTTTAGGCGTAAATGTTATATCTATCTGTCTTATCTTTGGTCCGGGGGAGACCTTCAATAATATGGACTGGTAAGGTTCGAACTTCAGGGTTATGTTCTTCGCTTTGCCGCTGTGCCAGATGCGCACAGGTTTAGTTATGGTTTTTACAGTGAGTGACTGCCCGTACTTCATTGGATAGGTCAGGTTTTGAGCCTTGGGATTGGCAAAGAAGATATAATAATCTTGGCCGGACATCCCCGTTTGGTTTGTGTTCGCGGAGCGCCATGGCGCAGCAGCGCCACGGGGATGCTCACCTATCCGGCACCAGAAATCTGGCAGGTTCCTGCCTTGCACCAGGGGTTTGTTTACGGCTATCCGGCTGAACTTATCGGAAACATTGGGCAGGGACAGCAGACCGTTGAGCACCTGCTTGTAGGTAGCGGTCTTGACTCGGCCGGGTTCCTTAGGGCGCTTCTTAAGGCAGACCGGCAGTCCGGCCCGTGCCAGCCGGAAGATATTAATCAGCGCGGCCCGGTTGATGTATTTGGAATCTATGTATAGCGATGAGAACACGGCATTGCCGCAGTGCAGTTTGCCATTGGCATAATAGGCATTCTTCAGGAACGGGGCTGATACCCAGAGCGGGTGATAGCCCTTGAGTTCCTTGGGTGGTTTGACGTAGTGCATCTCCCAGTGGAAGAATCCGCTGGGCTTGAGCATCTTCTTAGGCAGGCGGTTGAGCATCAGGGTATCTTCCAGCGGGATATAAGCCGCTACGTCCGAATATGTCCTGCCATTTTTCATATGCTGGCTGACCTTGGCCATATAACGGTTGAATGCCGGGATTTCACGGGCCAGTGCGCCGTCCGGGCCGACGTGCACTGTGGCGTAGAATTCGTTATGCCCGCCTTCTGGATTATACGGCATACCGTGCCAGAAGATGTGGTTGACGCCGTTGGCAAATATGGCATCGGCCAGGAGTTTCAGGTCGGCGGTCAGTTCCTTTTTTATATATGGTGGCTGGTTGGGACGGGGTTTCCAGCCATAGATGCAGGTGAATGTTTCGGCCGTGACGGTTTGCCTGCCGGCCAGCGCCGCGGCTGAAGCCGGGATGATAGAGAAGTCCGGGTCAAAGAGTATGGCCTCTGATTCAGGGATATCCACAGACGCAAAGGCCCGGAGCAAGTCCGTGGGCGCGCCGTGGCACTGCACCCGCGATAAAGCGCCCAGCTTGTGGCAGGCCTCGGTGAACGGCAGATAGAACTCGTTGAACATATAATCCGAAAGCAGTTGCCGGTAGTCGTAACGGACATCCGGGAACCGGTCTATCTTGGGCATATATGGTTCCAGCCGGTAGCCGAATCTTTGATAGAACCTGTCCCCGAATCCCTTGGTCCAGAGCTGGCCGGTGGTAATCTCCAGCGAGTCGCAGAACAGGGCTGAGGGTTTATTATTAAGTGCCGGCGCCAGCGCTTTGCCTATTTTGTGGGCATATCGGTAAAAGGCTTGGCGGTCCAGGTGGTTCAGGACATAGAACTTCTTATTGTAAGCGTCCCGATGCCTCGTTCCTCGGATACGGGATGCTCCGGTTCCCTGCACCGGAGCACTTTCCCAGGAGTTTTCCAGCCGCTGGGGCGAGAGTCCGTTGAAATCCATTGAGGCATCATGCTTCTTGACAGATGAGCCGCCGAAGGGCCAGAGCGAGCCGAAGGTGAAGTCACAGCCCAGCCCGATGCGGTCGGCATAACGTTTGGTATAGTTGACCAGATTGGTCCATTCCGGGCTGAGCCATTTTACGCCGGCCGGCCGGTTCTTGAGAGGGTAGACCCAGGCGATTTCTACGCCGCCGAAGTGGTTTCGTTTGAGCCAGTCCAGCTGGTATCTTATAGCCGATTCTTTTATCGCGTTGGAGAACCACCACCAGCGGGTATAGGGTTGTGAACGCAGTGCGCTATCCCGCTGTAGCGGGAAAAGTCTGGATGATTTATACATATTCTAATGCGCACGTTTCAGGTCGGTTATGAGCAAATCAATGGTAGCCTTGAACTGCTTATCCTTATAAATGCGCTGTTTGATTATCTCGATGCTGTGCAAGATGGTGGAATGGTCGCGACCGCCGAAGGCATCGCCGATTTCTTCCAGAGAATAGTCGGGATGGAATGTCCGAGCCAGATATACACCCACCTGCCTTGCCGTGGCAATCGGACGGGTACGCTTTCTGCCCTGGAGATCGACAATAGTTATATTAAAATGGGTGCTGATGATTTGTTGGATATCGGATATGGTGACCTGATGGACGTCTATGCCGATTACGTCGGCGAAAGCCTTTTTGGCCAGATCCATATCTATCTTGCTTTTAAGCGTATCCGCCAGCAGTTTGATATGGTGAATGACGCCTTCCAGGTCGCGTACATTAGTATTAATATTGGTGGCTAAAAACGAGATGACATCGTCCGGTATGGCCACCTGGTTTATTTCGGCTTTACTTTTGAGGATGGCTGCTTTGGTTTCGTAAGTAGGCGGGTCCAGGCGGACTACCATTCCCCACTTGAAACGCGAGACCAGCCGTTCCTCCAGCGTGGGGATGTCCTTTGGTTGGGAGTCGCTGGACAGGATTATCTGTTTTTGGGCGTTATGCAGGGCATTGAAGGTATGGAAGAACTCCTCCTGGCTGGCGTGTTTTTCGCCCATGCCCAGGAAATGGATATCGTCGATGACCAGGATATCCACGGAACGGTACCGGTCGCGGAAGCTCTCCAGCTTGGCGCCTTTGATTCCGGCGATATAGTCATTAACGAATCCTTCGCATGAGCGGTAAATAATGGAGACATTAGGCGACCGGTCCATAACCGTCTGGCAGATGGCCTGCAGGAGATGGGTTTTACCCAGTCCGACCGAGCCGTGGATGAAAAGCGGGTTATACGATTTTCCCGGGTTTTCAGACACGGCCAGAGACGCCACGTGGGCCATGCGGTTGCAAGGACCGACAATGAATCTTTCAAAGGTATACTTATTGTTAAGAGTCAGTTCGTTATTTTTGTTCGCCACAGTCTGCAAACCTGGTTTCTTAGTGGTATCGGGATTGGCGTCTTCGCTTGGCGGCGTGGGATTCTGCCATAGCGGGAGCACGCCCTGGCCGGGTGATTCAGCTTTAACCGTGAATATCAACTTATAATCATTGCCCAACGCACAGTGGAGCGCTTTCTCGAGGGGCTGTTGGTAATTCTTTTCGTAAAGTTGACGGTAATAAACATTGGGCAGGGGGATTTCAATGGTATTATTGCCCGCATCCAGGAACTCAATGCCGTTGAGCCAGCGGTCAAAGTGAGCCTGGTCCACTCCGGCTTTGAGCTGATCCAGTACTTTTTGCTTAGTTTCCTTGGTTAATGACGGCATAATTCCAGCGAATATATTTTTTTTGCGTTAATAGTCAAGAAATACTTGACAGGGTTTGTAATTTTAATATACTGCCGGTCTTTTATTTTATTATACCATCAGGTATATTAGATTGTTATTCCCCAGAGGGTATTATCCGAAAGACTGGTGACATATGGCCAAGGAAGTAATGGCAAAAATCAAGCTGCAGATATCCGGAGGACAGGCCACCCCGGCGCCGCCGGTTGGCCCGGCTCTTGGGCAACACGGCGTCAATATCGGTGAATTCGTGTCCCGGTTCAACTCCCAGACCAAGAACGCACAGGGCATGATTACGCCGGTTATTGTCACCGTTTACAAGGACCGCAGTTTTGATTTTATCCTTAAAACACCGCCGGCCTCGGTTCTTCTTAAGAAATACGCGGGTATCGTCCAGGCTTCAGGCGAGCCTAACAAGGTCAAGGTCGGCAAGGTCACTAAGGACCAGGTCAAGGAAATCGCCAAGCTTAAGCTTAAGGATTTAAATACCTCGAATCTGGATAAGGCTGTAAAAATAATCGAAGGTACTGCCCGCAATATGGGCATAACAATAGAATAAATGAATTCCCTGCCGGGCGGCGGGGTTTAAGGTCCAGTAATAACATACCGTCATTTCTTGATGGTTTGCTTAACTGGTTCTGAGAAATGAAAAAACTTAGCAAACGGATAAAGAAGATAGCTGAGGCAGTCAAAGCCAAGGTGACTCCGGAAAATCAGGGCAGGGGATTTGAACTGGCCGAAGCCATCGGCATCCTCAAGAGCCAAATACCCACCAAATTTGACCAGAGCGTCCAGTTGGCGGTCCGGTTGGGAATCGACACCAAGAAAGGCGATCAGTTGGTCCGCGGTTCGATATCGCTGCCGCACGGCATCGGCAAGACGCGGAAGGTGATAGTCTTTGCCGCTGGTGAAGAGGCTAAACAGGCGCGTGAGGCCGGCGCTGACGAGGTCGGCGTGGAAGAACTGGTCAAGAAAATAGAGGGTGGTTGGTCTGATTTCGACATCGCCATCGCCCATCCTTCACTGATGAGAGTAGTCGGCAAGCTTGGTAAAGTCCTCGGCCCGCTGGGCAAGATGCCCTCGCCCAAGACCGGTACGGTCACCGAGGAAATAAGTTTTGCCGTTAAGGAATTTAAGGCCGGCAAGATAGAATACCGAAATGACGCCTATGGTAATGTTCATTGCGTGGTGGGAAAACTTTCGTTTTCGCCCGAGGCGCTCGAACAGAATATCACGGCTTTCATGGAACACCTCAAGGGGTTGAAGCCGTCGTCTGCCAAGGGTGAGTTTATACGCAATCTTACGTTAACATCAACCATGGGCCCGGGATTGAAATTATTCGTCCGCGCCGAGGCGTCCAGCAAGGGCGGCAAGACTGCATAAGGATTTGATAGCAATATGTCAAAAAGATTAAAACAACTGGTGGTCAAGGAATTATCCAGCCGCTACAAGGGAATGGATAATTGCATTGTTGTTAATTACAGGGGCATCAAATCCAAACAGGCTTCGGAATTGAGGAGTTACCTGAGTGAATCAGGTATCCGGATGAACGTGGTTAAGAATGCCATGGTTAAGTATATCGGCGAGGCTTCAGGAAGCGCCGCGCTCAAGAAAGTGGAATCTATTGTAGAAGGTCCGTCCGCTATTATTTATCCGTCAACACCGAATTACGACGTGGTTAATTTCGCCAAACGGCTCATGGTCTGGCGCGACAAGAATAAGATACTGGAGATAAAAGGCGGTTACATTGAAGGTAAATCCGTATCGGTTAATGAACTCAAAGCTTTGGCCGCGATGCCGTCGCGCGAAGTAATTATGACTATGATCGCCGGAATGTTTAATATGCCACTGCGCCGCTTGGCCGTGGGTTTGTCTGAGACTGCATCCAAATTCGCCCGTGCCGTAAAGCAATACTCGGATAAGAAAAAGGAATAGTTGACCAGGGCCCGGGCATGCATATCCCAGTATGAAGCGTATCCTGAATATCGTCGGCGCCCGCCCTAATTTCGTTAAGATTGCCCCATTCCTGCATGCCGCCAAGAAATACCGCAGCCTGGAAATGGTTCTGCTCCATACCGGCCAGCATTACGACTACAATATGTCCCGGATATTTTTCAAGGATCTGCAATTGCCAAAACCTGACATACATTTGGGGATTGGTTCTGGCAGTCATGCCGGACAGACCGCCCGGATAATGATAGGACTGGAAAAGGCCGTGGCGTGGATAAAACCGTCCCTGATGGTAGTGGTGGGCGATGTGAATTCGACGCTGGCCGGGGCGCTGGTGGCGGCCAAGCTTCATATACCCATTGCACATATCGAAGCCGGCGTCCGGAGCTTTGACAAGCGCATGCCGGAAGAGGTCAACCGGGTATTAACCGATGCGGTTTCGGATTACTTGTTTGCTCCGTCCCGGACAGCCCAGGCGAATCTTTTGAGAGAAGGGGTGAAACCCGGGAATATTTTTGTGGTTGGCAATATTATGATAGATGCGCTGAAATTCTATTACCGGCCGACTGATTTTGTAAGAAGATTCGGACTGACGGCCAAAGGCTATGCGGTAGTTACGCTCCATCGCCCGGGAAATGTGGACGATAAATCCGTTCTCACAGGCATCATAAAGGCATTAGTAACCATCAGCCGCATCATACCGATATTTTTCCCGGTTCACCCCCGAACCGGAAAGCAACTGGTTAAATTTAAGCTGCTGAATGAGCTCAAGCGAGCCGCGAATATTATAATATCCCGGCCGCTGGGCTATATTGATTCGCTCAATGCCATAAAAAACTCTAAGTTCGTTATGACCGATTCGGGCGGGGTGCAGGAAGAAGCCGTTACATTTAATGTGCCGTGCCTGACGTTGCGTGAAACAACTGAATGGGTCGAGACTCTCAAGGCAGGCAACAGGCTGGCCGGCGTTAAGCCTGCATTAATTATCAAATTAGCCCGGAACATATTGCGTGGGGGGATAAGTTCTTTGAGCTATAAAAGCATACCCCTGTGGGATGGCCGGGCTTCGGAGCGGATGATGCAGATTATTAACCGGAAACTTTCCCGGATTTGATATTGCAGTCCTTATCTTCTTCAACCAACCGGTCGTATTCTTCTGAATCCTTGGTTTGATCAACATTGACTGATTTGGGAATAGCTATGCCGGCCCACTCGCCGCAGTTATTGCAGACCACGAAAGGATTGGGAATTTCCTCGCCGTTCCTGATGATATAATCATCCACCAGATTGACGCCGCAATTCATACAGAAAATAGCCATAGTAGCCTCCTTTTGTGGCAGTGGGTTACTTCATCATGGCCAGTTTTATGACCATTGTTTTAAGCGCCAATTCCTCCGGCATCTTGCCGGTTTTTATATTCAAATCTGTTTCCAGCAGTTTCTTGTATCTTTCACCGAGAGCCTCGTAGCCGGACTTGCGGTTAAAAAACCATCTCAGGTATCCGATAATCTTAGGCGAAGATTCCCCTTCGCTGTACATTTTATCCAGTATTTCGAGGGCCTTGCCGGCATTCCGATTAACTATCGAAATGCCTAACTGCTTGATATCATAATCGATATTTTTATCAACTAAATTTTGCATAATTTCCAAAGAGATTTCCGGTTTTTTGCCGGCCGCCAGCGACAGTTTTTCAACCAGCTCGCCTATTTTGGAAAGATTATTGCCGGTATTATCGATTATCAGCTTGGCGTTATCGCGCGATATTGTTTTATCCCGGTGCTTAAACTCCGCGGCTATCCAGCGGGGCAGGTCGTATTCCGGGATAGGGGAGCATTCGACCGTCCATCCGCGCTTTTCGAACATCCGGGTTATCTTGCTTTCGGCGCCTTTACCGGTCGCGGACGGCGCCAGTATCGCCAGCACCGCGAATGTTTTTTCCTGAGACAGGAATTTATCCAGGTTATCCGCCAGCGAATTAAACAGCTGGGTATTTTTGATATCAAGCGCTATGACTCGTTTCTTGCCGTCGAACGGTACCAGGTAAAGTTCGTCCCAGAACATCGCTTCTTTAAAATCATTGGATGAAAAGCGCTTTATGTCCGAGCACAGGCGTTCCTGTATCAATTTGAGCCCCTGTTCCTTCAGGAATTCCTCCTGACCGGCCAGAAGGTAACCCGGCATCAGTGTCTTGGCCAAAGCCAGGCTAGATACGAAATCTTTAAAAAGCATATTAAATGAGTTTTTCCTGTTTAAAGCTCAGACATTTGTTCCGGTTGCGCGTGATAATAACGTGGTCAATCACCTCGATGTTAAGGAGTTTCCCGCCAGCCACCAGCTTGCGGGTGATGTTGATATCCTCGGCCGACGGTGCCGGGTCGCCCGAAGGATGGTTATGGGCGAAAATAACGGACGCCGCATTGGCCCTTATGGCCGTGCCGAAAACCTCGCGCGGTTCGACGATGCTGGCATTGATACTGCCCTTTGATATCTCCTCTTTGCCGATTATCCGGTTGCGGCTGTTGATGATAATCAGGTAAAATCGTTCTTCCTTCTTGTCGTACAGGTCCGGGTAAACAAAGCTTATGGCATGGTCCGGATTGCCCATGATATCAATCTTGGCCGGGTCTTCAAAGCGGATGAGCCGCCGTCCTAATTCCAGGGCCGATTTTATCTTGATTGCCTTGGCCGGCCCGATGCCGGGAATCTGGCATAGTTCTTCAACAGACGCCTCGGACAGTCCCTGGATATTGTTGCCGAATTTAGCCAACAGCCGTTGAGCCAGCTGGGTGACCGGTTCGCCTTTCGTGCCACTGCTCAAGATGATGGCTAGGAGTTCGCCTACGGAAAGCTTATCGGCTCCCAGCGCTTTCAGGCGTTCGCGGGGGCGCTCCGCCAACGGCGTGTCATGCATCGTGAATGATTTAAGAGCAGGTTTTTTATAATGGGGCATATAAGATTAGCCCATTGCCTAAGCAATGCTGGTTACGGGTTATCTATTATCCGGGGCATCGTAAAGAAATTATTCAGCTTGTCCGGCGCGTTCTGGAGCGCTTTGTCCACCGGCAGGCAAGGTTTGACCGCATCGTCGCGCAGGTTGTTTTTGCCGTCGTTGGTCTGAACCAACTGGCCGATATTAGTCACATCCGTTTCCTTTAATTCGTCAACATATGAAATAATTTTCTGAAGATGGTTCTTGAGGGAATCTTTTTCCTTATCGGTTAGTTTTAGCCGAGCCAAGTATGCCAGATGGTCGACCAGATTGTTATCTATATCCATAACTGCTATTATAAAACCGATTTTATAAAAGTCAATAATTTACTTGAGATTCTTGAGCGTTTTCCCGCTAAGTTGGCCATAGAAAAAGGCCCTAAAAAATATTGCAAAAATAATACTATTTTTCTTGACATTTCTTTTCCACTGTTATACTGATATAGTACAGTTGAATATACCAAACAGTACTGTAACAAGAAAGGAGACAGATATGGGTAAAATTAAAAGAAGTTTTGAGTTAGCTAAAGGCAGCTGGAAAATATTAAAAAGGGATAAATTCCTGGTTATTTTTCCGCTCATCTCATCACTGACCGCTTTGCTAGTAGCAATAAGTTTCTTAGTGCCGTTGGGGTTATATTTTTATCATGTAAATTTTGCCGGCGCTAACTCTGCTTGGCTGTCAACTGCCGAAGAAGGCGCTTTTAACTTATCGCTGGACTTTAAAAGCCCTTTTTTCTACCCGGCATTTTTTATTTTCTACCTGCTCAGTTACTTTATAGTATTCTTTTTTAATTGCGCTCTTATCCAGTGTGTCTTAAACCGGCTGGAAGGCAAAGCCGCCAGTTTACGCATCGGGTTGGAGTCTGCCTGGCGGCATAAATGGGCATTATTAGTCTGGGCGTTAATTTCAGCGACCGTCGGTCTTATTTTCAAAATAATTGAAAATCGCTCCCACTTGTTAGGCAAAATTATCGCATCACTTTTAGGGGCGGCTTGGACTGTAACTACTTATTTTATGGTGCCGGTATTGGTTTTTGAGGAAACCAGTGTCAAAAATGGGCTGAAACGTTCCGTCGGTCTTTTCCGGAATATCTGGGGTGAACAGGTTGTCGGCATTATCGGCCTGGGGACATTCTTTGCCCTCATAATGATTACCGGATTTTTTGCTTGCCTTATTAGTTTAGGTTTGGCGGGCTACCTTATGGGTGGGACTACCGGTTTAGTAATGGGGTTAATTATAGGATTTGTTTTAGGCGTCCTGCTTATGCTCTTTTTAGGATTGATTAAATCCGCCCTGACCGAGATTTATCGGACTGTTCTCTACAGTTACGGCATTACCGGGATGATGGCGGCCGAATTTCCTAAAGACATAGTCCCGATTCCAAGCAAACAGTTATAATATATGCAAGATTTTACGATTACGCTGGACCAGAATAGCGGATTGCCGCCTTATCGCCAGATTATAAATCAGCTCAAGCTTGCCATTGCCACGCAGACCCTGAAGGAAAACGACCCTTTACCGTCTATCAGGGAACAGTCGGAAAAATTAGGCGTGGCGCCGCTGACCGTGGCCAAGGCCTATCTCCAGCTGGAGCATATGGGTTTGGTGAAAACCCGCTGGGGCAAAGGCAGTTTCGTCAAGGGTATACCCCGGTCTGAGGTGAAAAATAACCACGAATTAATTGAAAATAATCTTGTTAACCGATTTGTAAATGATATCGTCCAATCAGGGCTTGACCCGAAAGATGTATTAAGCAATCTTGAACAACGTTTACAGGTTAAAAATGGCCATAAGCGGAAACAAGATGAAACCTAATTAATGATATGAGGCACAAGAATTCAGCGATTTTCTAAGACATTTTATCAAGTCAGCCATAAATATATTCTAATGTAATCAGCCGGAAAACGGCTGGAAAGGACGGGGCGTATGAAGACTTTGCGTAGGACATTGGCGCTGGTGCTGGGCCTGGGATTGCTTGGCTGGATAACTGCCGGGTTTGCAGAGGAACAGAAGCCGGCGGAAAAGGAGACGCCAAAAAGTGAAATCAGGCACACCATAGAACTTAAATATGCCCAGGGGGAAAAGATTGGCGTGGACAAAAATACCGGCGAAAATTTGAATATTAAAGGTAAGATAAGAATGTTAATTGATACAGGAGCAGAGGAAGCGCAATCTCAAAATATGGATTTAGAAATGGATGGG
Source organism: Planctomycetota bacterium (assembly GCA_043808305.1). Lineage (GTDB taxonomy): Bacteria > Planctomycetota > MHYJ01 > JACQXL01 > JACQXL01 > JBBAAP01. Next base: position 16,454 of record JAZDFB010000066.1, read on the forward strand.
TCGGAGTCTTCCACCACTAAATATGAGGAGGAGATTCTGGAGGTATCCGTAAAAGGGGAAGTAAATAAAGTTAAACGGGAATATTTTAAAGATGAATGTAAAAAGAAATCAAAGACGACGATGGAGATGATGGGGCAGGAGCAAGCGCCCCAGGAAACGCAAAGCAACGAAGCGTCGCAGCTCAGCGGCAAAACAATTATTCTGGAAAGGGACGGAAAAGAGATAAAGGTCAAGATTAAAGATTCCAAGGAAAAACTCAAGGAAGCGATAGAAAAATCATTGGAGATTGATGACCCGGTAAAATTTATCCTGCCCAAAGAACCTGTTAAAACAGGCGACAAGTGGCAGATAGACCCCGATGAAGGATGGAAGTTATTCGCGATGGGAACCACAGATACGGAAATAATGAAACAGATGAAGTTTGTAGATTTTGTCAGCGAGTGCACTCTAAAGGAGGTTTCCCAGAATGGCCAGGCCGAAAGCGCCCGCATAGCAATAAAAGGGACAATGAAATGCGAAGTTGACGACCTTAAAGCAGTTTTGGGAGATAAAGGCGATGAAGATAAGGTGAACCCGCTAAAAGGCATGGTCGGTTCCATGACGCTGACAATCAAATTCAGCGGGGAGCTGTTGTTTGATATCACGAATGGCAGGCCGCTCTCTTTGGAGATTAATCAGGACGATGTGAAGGGTTTCGTTGAAGGGGAAGGGGCTATGAAACAGCAGGGGATTTCGATAGATTTAGAGATGAGAATGAAATGCAAAGGCGATGCTAAATCTGTGACAACTTATAAGTATGCGAAGGAGAAATAGTAATGATTAAAAGACTCTTATTGCCGGTAATACTGGTCGGGTTGATGGCTAATTGGGCTGAGGCGAGTCCGCCCGAAATAATCAAGGTCTCGGAAATAAAACCGGGCATGAAGGGTTACGGCTTAACCGTCTTTGAAGGCACCAAGATTGAGAAGTTTGACGTGGAAGTTGTCGCGGTATTAAAAAATGTCGGGCCCAAGTCGGACCGCATTATAGTAAGGACCAGCCATAAAATTACGGACCACGCTCCGGCCGGTATCGGCGGCATGAGCGGCAGCCCGATTTATATCGAAGGAAAACTTGCCGGAGCGCTTTCGCAGTTTTTCAAATACTTCCAAAAAGATCCGCTCCATGGCGTAACGCCTATTGAAGAAATGTTGAAAGAGTTAGAACGGCCGATTGAAGGCGAGGGCAGTTTCCAGCCCCCGCAAGGCTTTTTCGGGCAAACCTGCAGCCTGCCGCTATTCTTCGCAGGGTTTTATCCGCAGGTAATCAATGATGTCAAGGACAAATTCGAGGAATTTGGATTCCATTGCATGCAGGGCGGCGGCGGCACTGCAGCCGGTGAAAATATGGATATTAAACTTGAACCGGGCTCTGCCGTAGGCCTGGAATTCGTCCGCGGAGACCTGAACATGATAAGCGGCGGGACGGTAACCTATGTGGACGGCGATAAGGTGTTGATTTTTGGCCACCCTATGTCTATGTGGGGAGAGATTTCCATACCGATGACCACCGCCTATGTTAACATGGTAATTGCCAGTTATGAGCGTTCCGACAAATCTATGAGCATAATAAAACCGGTCGGCACTCTCACCCAGGACCGGGGTTCCTGCGTGGTAGGTTTATTGGGCAAAGATCCCGCAATGATTCCGGTAAAGATAACAACCAACAACCAGAAAACTCAATATCAAAATACTTATAATGTAGAGATTCTCAATCAGAAAAACCTGTTTCCCCTTTTATTACTGCGCTGTGTTATTTATTCGATTGTTTACGGCGAGACAATAGAGCAAGGCGATGCCACCGTCAAACTTAACCTGGAGTTCAAGTTAAAAGACGGGGAGACCGTTAAATTAGATAATCTTTATGCCACCCAGGGAGGCTATAACGACCTGCTGATGAATTTGGCGCCTCAACTGATGCAGCTTCTTAATAACCCCTTCAAAAAGATAGAAATAGCCGGGGTAACGGTTGATATTTCTGTTTTGCATAAGCGGAAAGACGCGTCTATACAATCCGTCTGGCTGAATAAAACGGAAGCAAAAGGCGGCGAAACCGTTACGGTTAATGTCCTTCTGAAACCTTTCGGCCAACCGCCGGTCAAAAAGGAAGTTAATCTCAAGATACCCGAAAATATGATGGCCGGGGAATTTGAGATTACCGTAGCCTGCGGGCGGGAGGCAACGGCCAAGTTGCCCAAGCCGGAAACATTCGAAGGCTTGATTAGCTTGATAAAAAGGAGCTATGCTTCAAACCTGATTGTCGCACAGTTAGATTTGCCGTCGGCCGGGATTACATTCAAGGGCAGGGAGATGCCCCATCTGCCGGCCTCGGTTTTCGGCACGCTTATCTCCAATACCGCTACCGGCGTCACTATTGAACAGGATTCCCTTAAAATCCAGGCTGATTCCGAATGGGTAATTACCGGTTCAAAGACGGTTACAATAAAAATAAAAGATTAATTATACTTCGGCAGTTGAAGGAACGACTTATCCTTCGATCCTGAGGGGTCTCGGGACGAGAACCCGAACGGGCTGCCGAGTATCCTCGGCTGTAACGCTCCGTTCCGCCCGAACGGCCGTTCGGGCAGGTGTCGCTAACAGCCGATGGAAAGAAAGGACGAATGACTTATGTTGACAAGAATAGCGATTATGCTGGCCGGCCTGTTTATTTTGGCAAGCTCTGCTTTTGCCACGACCACCGCGGTCTGGAATCTTTCCTCGGAAGAAGACCTTAACAAAGGCGCGCTGGAAGGCGTCATTGTCAGTTCGGACGGCGAAATATCGGCCGGCCTGCCCGTCAAGCGCTTTGAATCGGGCGAAATCAGCATCTGGACGGCTATCGCCGATAAAAACGGCAAGTTTTATTTCGGCACCGGCAACAGCGGCAAATTATTATCTATGGTTGACGGGGCGCTGAAAGAAGTTTTTGCCACCGGCGAATTGGTCATTACCTCGCTGGCTTTTGATAATAAAGACAATCTTTATATCGGCACCATTCCCGACGGCAAAATATTCGTCCTGAACAAGGCCGGTGAAGGCAAGCTGTTATGCAAGCTCCCGGAGATTTATATCTGGGCACTGCTCTGGGGAAAAGACGGCTATTTATACGCCGGCACCGGGCCTGAAGGGAAAATCTATCGAATCAAGCCGGACGGCGCAATCGAGGTTTATTACGACTCCAAAGAAGACCATATTATGAGTTTGGTTATGGACGATGCGCAAAACCTGTATGCCGGCACCTCGTTTAACGGCATTATTTTCCGCGTCAGCCCGGAACGGAAAATGGAAGTCCTGTTCGGCTTTGAGGAAAACGAAATCCGCTCGATGCAAATCGTAAAAGACACGCTTTATCTGGGCACCAATAAAGCCCGGAGATTCGAACCCCAGAAGTTCGTCAGACGGCTCAAACAAACCGCCGAAAAGATAAAAGCCGGCGAGGAAGTAACCGAATCGCCTTTCCAGGAGCTGTTTGACGGCGCCCTGTATCAATACAACCTCAAGGATAACACATTATATAACCTGTTCCGCCTGGCCAAGACATACATTACGAATATCGCGGTCGAAGAAAACGGGGCGATTTTCCTGGGCACCGGCGATGAGGGCAAGGTCTACCGGTTTATTCCCAACCAATCCACGGCGCTGGTCTTTGATTTTCAGGAAAACCAGGCGGCAACGCTGGCTTTATACAAGGGCCAGTTAGGCGCCCTCGGCACTTCCAATGCCGGTTCAGTTTACCTGGTTGACCAGAAAGCCGGCACCGAAAAGAATTACACCTCAGAGGTTAAGGATACTAAATTCCTTTCCCGCTGGGGCAGTCTCAACTGGAGCGCTAAAGGCGAACTTTCTTTCCAGACCCGGAGCGGCAATACCGCCAAACCCGATGAAACCTGGTCGGATTGGTCCGCGCCTGCCAAAGTTCCCGGCGATAAAATTGCCAGCCCGATGGGCCGGTATCTGCAGTTCCGGGCAAGTTGGAACCGCGATAACCAGGCCGTTCTGCGCTGGATAAAGATTTCTTACCTGATAGAAAACCAGCGGCCCATCATTGATAGTTTCAGCACCGAAGGATTGGACACCAACGCCAGTTATCTGGGTCGGCCCAAGGAATCCGGCGAGTTGTCATTCAACTGGAAGGCCAAAGATCCGGACGGCGATGAGCTCCTGGCCTATATCTATTACCAGAAAGACGGCACCGAGGATTGGGTTTTAATAAATAAAGAAGGGCCTGTCAGCAAGACCAGTTATAAATGGGATACCAGCCAGGTTGATGACGGGTGGTACCAGATAAAATTGGTAATTTCAGACGAAAAGATGAATCCGGCCGACCGGGGCCAAAAAGTCTGGAAAATTACCAAGCCGATTCTGGTTGATAACCGCAAGCCGGTAATCGCCGAATTAGCCATAACCAAAGACTTGGTCTGCCAGGGAAGCGCCGAGGATTCATTCAGCAATATCGCCCGGATAGAATATGCCGTAGACGGTAAAAACTGGCAACTTGCCTATCCCAGCGACGGCTTATTCGACGACAAAACCGAGCAGTTCAGCATAAAGCTGGATAACCTGGCCAAAGGCCGCCATTTTATCGCCATCAAGGCATACGATACCAGCGGTAATTTCGTAGTCAGGCAGGAAGGCTTCGAGGTAAAATAATAAACAGTGACTTGACGAGACTGGGAATAGACTAATTTAGGTGTAGATAAGTCTAATAAAGTCCCTGTTTGTATTCTTTGTGCTTTCTGTGTTCTTTGTGGTGAGTTTACTTAAGCAGTGGTATCCTCTCAAAGCTTAATTGGTTAAATTTGCCGATTATTCAGCGGAGTAATATACTATCCCGTCCGCAAACAGGGTGTCAGGACCCCAGCCGCCCCAGATAATCATATTATCTCCGTTCCAGAGGGCGGTGTGATACCACCTTCCCTTAATCGGCGCCGGCGGCAATTCCTGCCACTTATTCGTCCTGGGGCTGTAACTGGCGCCATCCGCATATAACTTAGCGGACTTTTCCCCGCCCCAGACAATCATATTCCCGCCGGTCCAGACCGCGGTATGTAGTCTTCTGGCATCAATCGGCGCGTCCGGGAGTTTTACCCACTTATCCGTTTTGGGGTCATAACCGGCGCCATCCGAATATGATTCCTTGGCGTCTTGCCCGCCCCAGACAATCATCCTGTCGCCGGTCCAGACCGCGGAGTTCTCGCCTCTTGTTCTAATCGGCGCGGCGGAGAGTTTTTCCCATTTATCTGTTTTGGGGTCATAACTGGCGCCATCCGCGTAGAACTCTTTGGGGCCTTGCCCGCCCCAGACAATCATCCTATCGCCGGTCCAGACCGCGGTATGGCGCGCCCGTTCCTTAAGCGGCGCCTGAGGAAGCTCGGTCCATTTATCCGTCTTGGGGTCGTAACAGGCGCCATCCGCATAATAGCGGCCGCTTATCCCGCCCCAGACAATCATCTTTTCGCCGGTCCAGACCGCGGTATGCCATATTCTTTCCTTAATCGGAGCCGGCGCCAGCTCCTGCCATTTCTTCGTCTCCGGATTATAACTGGCCCCATCAGCGCAATCCTGTAGGCCATACCCGCCCCAGATAATCATCGCATCGCCGGCCCAGACCGCGGTGTGGCATCCCCGTGGCTCAATCGGCGCGGACGGCAGTTTGGTCCACTTATCTGTTGAGGGGTCGTAACAGGCGCCGTCACCGAAGTGGCTTTTCCCGCCGCTCGACCCGCCCCAGACAATCATAACATCGCCGGTCCAGACCGCGGAATGATAACATCTGCCCTTAATCGGCGGCGCGGGCAGTTCTCTTTGCCACTGGCTCTCCTTCAATGCAGGCAGGAAATTCTTTTGCCCCATTTTAATAAGTGGAGCTTTGTCCGGCGATTGTCCAAAGGCAGGTATAATCAGGACAATGCCGAATAATATTCCGATTACCCAAAGGTGCGCATTTTTCCCCGGATGAAATAGGTTTTGCATAATTATTACTAATATCTTAAGGTATTAAATCTCTTACAAGTCTCTTAAAGTCACTGTCCCCGTGCGGGGAGGCTCACCTCTCTTAAAAATCTATGGTTAACCTTTGTGTCCTTCTTGCCCCGTTAGAGGAATGCCTTTAACGGGGTGAATGGTGAATCAAGTTACTTCAGTTCCTCTAAAGTGATGTTGGAGAAGTAGACCTGGGAATTTTTTGCCATCAGCCCGACTATGGGCGTGCCGGAAAGTATCAGGTTCTCGTTGACGACTTTGCCGTTCAAGAGGGATTTGCATTTGCCGTCCTGCTTGATGAAGACCAGGGTGCCGGTGGTGCCGCTGTCTTTGGAATTAAGCTGGACGCTGTTATAGGTGGCGCCGCTCTGGGCGTAGACCAGCCCGACGTGGTTGGTGTAGACGGTGTATGTCCGCTCGACGTAGAATTTGATACTGATTTTGTAGTTTTCGGGCAGTGTGCCTTGCCAGATGAAGTATGATTCCAGGTGCGCCATCTTGGAGCCGCCGGCCAGCTGGCCGCCTTCGATCCGCCAGGATTGGTATCCCTGCTGTTCGCCGGCTACCTGCCAGTTGCCCATATCCTTGCCGTTGAATAACTTTTCGACGGCGGGTTTGACCGGTGTTTTCTTGATGTCCGGCTTGTCCGGATTGGGCTGAACCGCGTCCGATGATTCCAGCTTGGACAATAGTTCAAAGGCGTCTTTATGGCCGGGGTCCAAATCGATGATTGTTCTCAATACCCGGCAGGTAAACCGGGGGTATTTTTTGTTGTTATCGGCTAATATGAACAGGCGTGAAATGGCGGAGCTTCTTATGCCTTTGAGTTTTAGGCCGTTGGCGTCGAGTTTGTCCAGGCGAAGTTCGGTTTGGTTTGATAAATCCTCTTCTTCCTTGGTCAGTTTGCGCTGTTGGAGCGATTTGAGGCAGAGGCGGTAGTTTTTAAGGGCTTTCTTGTTGTCTTTGAGTTTTTCGTAACATTCGCCCAGTTTGAACAGGGACGGGGAGAAATCTTTGATATACGAAAGCGACCTGTTAAACCTGATTACGGCTTCGTCGTATTTGCTCTGGCTGAAGAGCGCCAAGCCGGATTGGTAATAGACATTGGCTAATTCCTTGTCATCAGGCAGGGCCGTGCCGGACAAGAGCAGGAGTATTACGCCGATGAGCCATCGTTTCATTTTACATCCTTTTTTTCGGGTTCCTTGTCGGCCGCCTTTTCTTTTTCCAGTTCTTCGCGCGCCTTCTGGAGAGACTTGGCCGCTTCTTCGTTGTTTTCCTCGACCTGGAGTACCAGTCCGAATACTTCTTCAGCCAGAGTCCAATCGGTATCGGACAGGCACTGGTTGCCCAGGGCCAGCAGTTTGGCCACGAAGTCCTTGTTGATGTTGGTAAGCTTTTCCTCGAGCACCCGGAAGTTATCCGTTTTTTTGGTGGCATCCTCGCGCAGGGCCACCTGCTCCGGAGTGGGGGTTTTAATGCCGTTGATTATGTCTATGCACTGCTGGAAGTTTTCGTAAGCCAGTTCTTCGTCTTTTAGAATCTGAAGGACGTCGCCCATCTTGGCATAGGCCTCGGCGAAATCGGGGTTATAGGAAATGGCCTTGCTGAGGTTATCCCGGGCTTCTTCGTATTTCTTGGCGTTGAGCAAATTCAGGGCGTTCTCGTAGAAAACCAGCGCTTCTTCGGCCTTTTTCGGGTCGACCGGCGGCCGGGGCTGTTTTCTAGGCGTCTTGCCGTCGGGTTTCTCGGTTTTAGACGGCGGTGGCGGTGGAGGCGGAGGCGGCGGGGCTTCCAGGTTGCTGACCTTGAGGAACTTAGCCTGCTTTAGGGTTTCGTTGATTTCCTTTATCCGTTTATAGACCGGAACCTGGTCCTTGGTGGAGTAGATATCAACGATGCTGTCGCGGGTATCGCGCGCGGCGGTGAGCATCTCGATGGATTTATCCAGCACGGCGTTGCGTTCCTTGCCGTCCATTATCTTGTTGGCGCCGGCAATCATTTCCTGGGCCTTGGCCAGGATGTCGTAGGTTTCCTTGAGGATGACGCCGGCGTCCTTATAAATGCCTTTGACCCGGTCCTTGGCCACGGTGACGACGCCGTCCTGGGTGGTAATCTTGAGCTTATCGCCCTGGTCTTCGACGGTGCCGATATATTTATTGCCGTCTTTGAGCAGGACGACTTCGGCGCGCGCGGCCGAATCAATCGCCAGAGCCGCGATAATTATAATCAGAAGAGCCAGTTTTTTGGCATATGGCATATAGCACCCCCTTTAACTGCCGGCACTAAATCATATTGGCAGAATTTATCTACTTTTTTTCGATATTTATTTTGACAGTCTCCATTTCAGCCTGGTCTATCTTTTTGCAGAATTCCGAGAATGCCTGGTAATGGTCGGGCGGGATATCCTGTTCTTCCATATTGAACTTGCGTTCGATAACGATATCGGCGCCGGCCTGGCTGACCAGGCGCGAGTAACAGCCATAGCGGGTTGAGATGAGCAGGCTCTTGGGCGTTTCGGTCGAAGCGTTTTCCGGCAGTGATATCCGCATCCGGTCCAGCGTGCATACATGGTTCGCTATGTTATAGAGCCGGAGCGGGAACTTGCGGTCGGTTTCCCTGAGGAATATTTTGGACAGTTCGAGCGGCCGGATGACATTCTGGAATTCCCAGCCGAGCTGTGTTTTGCGGGCGAAGGTAGCCACATCGGTATCAAAGTTCAAGCAGGCGGACCGCTCGTCGATGTTAAAATCGGTGAAATCGTAGGTATTGAGTTTGAATCCCTTGAACAGCGAGCCCAGAACGCTTTCGACGAACTTTTGTTTCTGCTGTTCGTTGAAGCTTTCCTTGAACATGGTCCTGATTTGTGCGCCGGTTTCGCCGTTTATTTTGATGGTGCCGGTGACTTTGGCAGAACCTTCCAGGCTGGGCGCGATGTTGAACTCGAAGGTAACGCGGCAGAGTTCATCAAACGGCAGTGACGGCAGTTCCACAACGCGGATGCCTTCGGGCATTATTACGTAAGCCTTGTTGTTCTGGATATCGGCGGGCAGGACGCCGAATGCCTGGAATTGGGCCGGACAGAGGAAAAGCGGTTGCGGCGCCGAGATGGCCGCGGCCGGAATATAAATAACCGCCCGTGAGGCGTTAATCATCAGTCCTTCTTTGTCCGGGTTCGAGCCGGGGCGGAATTTATACTCAGGCAAAGCCCAGTACGCCTCGATATCCAGCGCTTTGAGGAATGCCATCATCAACGCGTCAGGCGAACCTTTCTTTTCTGTAAGCGCCTGGCTGAGCGACTGGTCCGAGTCCGGTCCGCCGGAACCGCCGGTGCTCTTTAATTCGGCGACCACGAATTTATAGAGGCTACGTATTTTGGACAGCTGGCTTTCGTTTTCCGTATCGCCGGTCAGCTCGGCCGCCTTGGCTTTAACGTTATAGGGCACCAGTTGCTTGAGGTATCTGCTGTTAAATCCGGCTAACTGGCTTTCGGTGGAGAAAGTCCCGGCGTAAATATCCACCCAGGGGATGACTTCTTTAGGCGGGGGCATATAGACTTCATCGTCGTAATCGAGGCTCTTGGTGATATCCCAGGTATAGATGATGTCATTGCCGTTTTCGGTCTTTTTTGGCTCGCAGTTGAGATAGCGGTGCGGCATCTTGAAGGTGACAGACTTGGGGATGCTGACCACATAGCGCAGGCGCATTACCGGCTCTTTGTTGCGCCGGAAAAGCGGCGAGTCGTCGATAGGCACGACCGTGTCCGGCCCGCGGTAAGAAAACGGTTCGCGCTTTATATAACTGAGTTCGATGACCGAACCTGCGTCCAGATCGGGAAGCCGGAGGCTGTGGCTGCCTTCCTGAATGGGGTCCGGTTCAAGCACACGGCCGTCCTTGGTATAGACCCGGGCTATCTGCAGGTCGCCGTATTTATACAGGTCGCCGTAACGCTCGCCGGCGCTTTTGTTAAGCAGTTTGACCACCTCGTGCGAGCGGGTTTCCTTGGTTCTGAGGTTCTGGTTATCATCGCCGATGATTTTAACCAGGTGTTCTTCCAGAAGGATGATACTGCCGGCTTCGGGGTAGTCCTTTTCTGATGGGGCGTTTTTGACGAGTTCCGGGACGTCGATATCGGTCTGGTCCGGCCAGGTTTCGGCCTTGCCGTCCTTGAATTCGAAATAACGCCTCAAGCCGTCGTTATAGTGGCTATACTTGGCCGGCAATTTATTGAGATTGTCCCAGTATTCGCGGGCTTTGTCCATCTTATCACGCATAAGTGCGGGACTGGCTGCGGCCTGGCCCCATTCGTAGTAGAAGTCGGCCATCTCGGAGTATAAGCGGTACTTGTCCGAATCCTTTTCGGACGCATCAATGAGTTTTTGGTAGAGCGGTTCGGCGGCTTGGTAGTCTTTGAGCAGGCGGTAGATACTAATGCTATAGCCGAATAAGTAAGCGGCGTCAGGCTGTGTCTTGAGCATATCGGCATAGGTGTCCAGGTAGGGTTGGCAATCGCCCCGCTGGTAGCTGATGTTCATCTCGCCGTAACGGTATTTATCGCCGTTGAGGTCGTAGGCCTTTTTGTAGTAAGATAATGCTTTATCGTAGTTATTTTGCTGGTAATAATAATTGCCCGCTTTGATTAATATGCTGACGTTCTGGGGCAGCAGTTTTTCCAGAGACTTCATCACCTCGAACGACTCGGCCGGCCAGTTGTTCTGGTCGAACATATCTATGAGCTGCATCTGTGCCTTTATCGAACGCGGGTTTGTCGAAATAGCTTTCTTGAGATATTCAATGGCTTTGTCTTTGTCCTTGTCGGCGTAGTAGTCGGCCAGTGACAGCCGTGCAAGGACGCAATCAGGAGCGGTTTTCTCCGCGTCCTTGTAACATTTTAACGCCTGGTCCTGGCGCTTTTCATTTGGCAGGAAATTGTTGTTCCGTAACGCGTCGCCCATGATTACGTTAATCATGGCGTTGGATTTATGCTGATTAAAGAGTTCTTCCCAGACGCCAAACGCTTCCTGTTCCTGCCCGTCGTCACTGTAGAAGCTTGCTTGTAACAGATAATCCTTGATTGTCCGGTTAGCCGGGGCTTTGTCAAGTTCCTTGAAGTAGTCGCGGTTGCCCCGCGGGACCTTCGGGCCGTTCTGGACCGCGGCGGTAACGGTTTCGGTGGGCGGTTCAATTGAGAATTCGATATCCGGATAAGCGGCGCCATACGGGTCGGTTATCTGAATGCGGTCAATATCGCCGACAAACTTGATTAACAGCTTGTTATAACCTTTCCGGAGGATGCCGCCGTGCGCCTGGAAATTGGGCTCGTAGTTCCGAAGCCGGTCTGAACAGGCAATAACTGCGTCGTTCAGCCAGATTTTGTAGGAATTGCCGGCGTTCATCTGGAATGATACGGTCCGTTCTTCCGGCGAGCTTATCCATGTCAGAAGATATGTGCAGTTACCCCGGTTTTCCAGAGGCTCGGTTATCTTGCTTATGAAATTATCATAGTTGGATATGGTGGCCAGGCGTTTGTGCCATGCTACTTCCCATTCCTGGACCTGGTATTTGGCGGTTAGGCTGATTTCCTTCTCGGGCGGATAAACCTCGTCAAGGCAGTTGGAATTATACGGTTCGAAGTAGCCGATGGCCAGCCATTTATCCGGATAGCCTAATGATTTCCAGGTATTGAATGTTTCCGGGCTGATGCCTTTGGCCTGCTCGGTCAAATCCAGCATGATGCGCCGGAGAAGGGTTTCGTTAAATTTATTAGCCAGCGGTTTGGACAGCAGAGACTGGATGAACTCCAGTTTTTCCTTGGCGTTCAGGAAACTAATCCCCGAGCGTCCGCGGTAAATGAGCGAATCCAAAAGCAGTTCCAGCTCAGGCATATCGGGATTGGCTTTAATACGGGCCATCAGGTTGCGGTTAAAAAGTTCATCCTCGCCCAGCCAGGAATAGGCCCGGGAGGCGCCGTAGAGCGCATCGGAATCTTCGGGTGATTTAGCCAAGGCTTCTTCGAAGTAACTCCTGGACTTGAGGGCGTTATTTTCGTAAAGCAAATAGAGCCAACCCAGCGCCGTGGAACTGACTACGGTGCGGTCGGCGGAGCCTTCCAGCTCCTTTATCATTGCCTGCGGCTCGTTGTTCTGCCTGTCCAGGAAAAAGATGTTGCCGGTTTCGGCTCCGGCCAGGAAAGGAATAAGAATGATGATGGCCAGATAGACTAACAGAAACTTTTTCATAATTTAACCTCTCTTAGAGCCAGTTAGGACCTCGCTCTTTCTATAGAAAAGGGCGGGGGCCGTTACTGGGTCTTATCCCGCATTAGCGGGGTTCCGAATTTTCCTTTAATATATATTTACTTACGTTCCAGGACAACTTCCTGCTCGCCGCTTTTTGAAGCCCTGACGCAGAAGTTACGGAACTCGGCGTATTTATCTTTGGGTATCCGCGCCGATTTCAAGGCGAATTCAATGGTAACTTCCAGCCTGCCGTCGGCCAGTTTGTTGTATGTGCAGCCGTATTTGGCGTAATCGTTTTCCATGTTTATATTTTCAGGCACTGAATTGATAACGTATCCGGCCGGCATCGTATAGGTATATTTGGTTTTATTAGACTCAAGGTAATACATAACCATATCATAATAACGTGTCTCGGCCGAGGCAAGGTCCGCCAGCTTGGCGCCGTAGAGTTCGGTGGGCAGCGGCACCGGACGGAATATCATAGTGTCTTTTTCCTTACGGGCGAAATCGGTTATTTTGAGTGATGCCTTTACCTCTACCGGCTGGTTGTATTTGGACAGGTCCGAGAACTCCAGCGATGATATGGTCGTGCCTTTGAAAAAGCGGTTGTAGTTCTGTTCGTAAATTAATTTTTGTTTGGTGCCGTCCTGGAATCCCTGGCGGAAGAACGGCGCATTCTGCCCGCGTATGACAGTGTGTTCCTGCCAGGACGCATCGCGGTTGGGGTAAATCTCAACTGCATAGTCTACCTGGGTTAGGTTTTCGGATGGCGGCGTGAATTCGGTCACCAGGCACTTGCTTTTGCCGGTGGGCGAGATTACGAACACCACGGCGCCCTGGTCCATAAAAGGTATTTCCTCCGCTCCGCAATAGCGGGCCGTGCCGTCCAGGAAAAAGTCGCTGCCGTCAGCCCTTGTAAAATGCGCTATAGCGTGGTTGAATATCTTCATCGATGGCAAATCAGTGTTGACAACGCCCATTTCATATGGCGCCGCCCTGACTAAGACCGGGTCGACCTGGATGCCTGCTTCCTTAAGCATTGCTATCAAAAGTATCGCGGTATCTTTGCAGTCTCCGTATTTCCGGGCAAAGGTATCGGACGCTTTGAATGCCTTAAAATAATGCGATTCCAGGGCTACTTCTTCATAGCGGATAGCCGAGACCAACAGCTGATACACGGCGCGGATTTTCTCCTTGGTGTCGGTTATGCCTTCGACGGACTTCCGGACCGCGGCTTGCAGTTCCGGCGAGGTTTCAATCTGGTCTTTAGTCAGGCCCCAGAACCATTCGGCTACCTCGTCCCAGCTCTTAAAAGTGGAGAAATGGACATAACGCCATATCTCAAACGATGCCGGCATCAAAGGCTCGTCCTTTATTTGCGGGATATCGGTTTCCGCCCAGGCGCGGATAATCAGGTTGTCTTGTTCGGTCTGGACCGGTTCGGGATTGGCGCACCGGACCGCCTGATAATAAACCGGTTTATTTTTAGGAGCAATCAGGGTTAATTTGGCGGTTTCAACCGGGTCTTTACGGCTCTGCAAAGGGCACATCAGTCCAAAATAATCGCGGTATCTGCCTTCACCGATTTCATCTATCTGGCATTCGAATGTGATGATATCGCCGACCTCAAGGCGGGGAAAAGCGGCGTAGGGCTCGTCTTCCTCGAACTGGCCTTCGATTTCCGTATATTCATCTGTTTCAGCCTGCTTCCGGTATATCTTGGCTTGCTTGACCTCTGATTTGGTGCTGGGGTAATAATCATTTCCCCGGGGGAATGCGTAAACATAGTGATAGTCGTTTCGGCCGCTATCGTCGAATATTTTTATTACCTGCTGAACGAATGTGCTTGACGTGCCGTTGGATTTGACACGGACAATTTGGTTGTAGAGTATCCAGAGGGCTGATTCTTTCTCGGCCGTCTGAACCGCCGTCTTGGCTTTTTCCAGGTATGCCGTCAGCTTTTCTTCGTAACCGTCCCAGAAATCCTTTTCCTTTTCGTGCGACTTCAGGTATTTCAGGTGTTTTTCAGCATCTTTGAACTGGGGTTTTATCTTCAATGCCTTTTCCAAAGAGGCAATGGCAGGTTTAATCTGGCCCTGGTACAGATAGTAGTCCGCCAGGAGTTTCAATAATGAAGTATTTTCCGGGGACACGGCCAGCGCACTAATCATTGCATTGACAGCATTCTCCCAGTCGTCCTGGCTTTTATAGATGGTGGCGGCTGCAATATAGGCTTTGTAGTTATAAGGATTAATCCGGAGCATTTCCTGGCAGAGCTCCAGCGCCTTCTTGCAGTTTCCCATCTCCCGGTAGAGGCTGATTAGGTTAGTCCGCGCCTTGTTATATGTATAATCCTGCTTGAGCTGGTTTTCGTGGAATTCTATTTGTTCGCTGGTTATGCGGCTTTTGGCGTAGAATACCGATTCCTGCAGTTCCAGATTATCCGGCATATCCTTGAGTATTGCGGCGAACATAGCATTGGCTTCCTTGTGCCAGATATTGTCTGACCGGCGCTGGTAGACCTTTGCCAGGGCAATTTGCGCCTTGGTGAAATCTGGTTTGAGCTGGAGCGCCTTCTGGAGCAGTTCTATCTCCTTGGCTTCCAGCGGAAAGGGCATCCGCTTGGGCGAAAGAGTATGCTTCTGGGCGCGCCGGATTGATTTGCTGGGATCATACTGGGTGTTCTCCTCGCCGCGTTCGGCGCTTTCCATTAATTCCTCAAAATAGTCCGACCAGTCAAAGCCCAGTCCTTTGAAGAACGACGGGTCGGTGGTATAGGAGCGGGAAAATTCATAATAGGCCATAGGCGAGCCGGGCGCCAGCTGGATTGCCGCGTTGAATGAGCTAAGGCGCTTGTTGCGGTCCGGCTCTGCGTGGGTGAACGCGATATGGGTCAGGACGTCTTTGTCGTCCAGCTCCAGCGCGCGTTTCAGCAGGTCCCTGTCCTTGCGGTCGTTTTCGTCCAGGGATTTCTTGGTATCATAAAGCACGGCCAGGCGCCGCATCGAAACGGCGTCATCCGCATTAATGCCCAGCTTGGACTCAAGGTACGAGTATACTCCGGTATCAGTAATCGGGCTGACCTGTGACTTGGGCGTTTGAACCGGCGAATTGGCCAGGAGTTCCTTTATCTGGTCCGGCTTGGATGCGTATTTCAACCCATCCAGGGCCTTGCCCGAAAAATCGGTCAGCCGGAGCATAAACCGCCATGGCCCGCCTTTCTGGCAGACCTTAACCAGTATTTTATTCCAGCCCTGGCTGAGCCTGACAGCCGCCGCATTCTGGTCCAGATACAGCCCGCGGTAGCAGTCGCTGGAAACAATGATATTATTATTGAGCCAGAGCTTAGCCGCGCCGTCGGAGCCGAACTTTATCAAGGCGTCCTGTTCCTGCGGAGAATTGACGAATACCATGGCGTAGGAAAGGACATCCTCATTGAGGCGGAACAGGGCGGACATATCCACCCAGCCCCAGACAGGTGTTGCCGGGCAGTTGAACCATTGATTTTGGCCTTGCTTGCCGGTGTATGTTTTATCCAATTCCAATTCCTTCTCCACCTCATATTCCGTATTAAAACCGGTTTCCTCCTCGTTCTCAAACGGGCCGATGAAAATATATTCCGGCAGGAAGCCGAGCTTGTCAATGTTGGATTTAGCCTTATCCAGTTCGCCTTTCCGGATAAGCGACTGGGCCTGGAACCAGGTTGCCAGCCCGCGCAGATTAACGTTGGTATCCGGGGCATCAACCAGATGGTTGATAATGGCCGCGACGTCGGTGCCAGACATACCCGTGGCGTAATCGGCTACCTGGAGGAGCTGGTAAAAATAATATTCAGCCACCGGGCTTTTGACATCCTGTTTAAGCAGTTTGCTGTATTCATCAAACGACTTTAACCAGTCGCCGGCCACAAGTGCTTGGCGCGCCGCGATTTCCTCCTGGGCTATGATTATCGGGGCCGGCTTGGTCGGCGTGACCGCCGTCGCTGCAGTTACCGGCCCGGGCCCGGCAGACACGGCCTTGCCGCCGCATCCGATTGCGAAAAATAACAGCCCGATGCATAAGAGAATAAATAGTCGTTTCATAATGATGTCACTCCGTTCATATTATATGTTTTTCACACTTGGATAATTTGTTATGTAAACCCAAATAATTAGCTCTAAATCAGCCGGTCGTCAAGATAATCAGCA
>JAZDFB010000067.1:0-29391 GCA_043808305.1 Planctomycetota bacterium
ATCAATATTAAACAAAAGGCAAGGTGTTAAAAAAGAGACGTTAAATCGTAGAAAGAAAGTAAATAGTAAAAGATTTTCAGGAGTCGAAAATGCAACTTAGTTTTAACCCTTTAAAACTATCACTTGCGCTGAAGACGTACAATAATAGCAAATTGACTAGCTCCCTTATAATCCTCTGCTAATCTTGGGTTTTCGTTATCTAGTTCAAGATTATTTAAGGGAATATCTACCTGTGGTTTTTTTCCTTCTATTTCTAAAAGTTCTTTCGCCATAGTTTTCTCCTTTTGATTTAAGTTATATAGAAGATGTTGATTTCCTTTTTAAAATATTCCAATCCAGCATTTCTTTTTTTCTGTGTATTATACGATGGCAGTTAGAACAGACAACCTTTACTTCATCCACAGTAGTTTCTTTTTCACCTTCGGTGCCTGCTAACATCTTTTCATGGTGGACTTCAATATACCCATCTGCTATATCTTCCCCATAAGTTTTATTAAAATCAAACCCACAAACCATGCAAACAGTACCATATTCTTTTATAGCGGCCTTGCGCAATGAATTATTACGTTCTTTTGTTGTTTGAATAAACCTTCTCTCTGCACCTTCCTTATAGGTTCTTTCATGATTTAATTGACTTTTATTATCTTCGTGCTCTATCAAATAACCTTCTTTTATTTTATCAGCCAGACGATGCAACTCGTCTTTATCACCAGAATATTTATTAAACATTCCTTCGGCGGTTTTTCCACCATGGTCAAGGCCCTTAACTTTTGAATTAGGATCAATAGCGGAATAATTACCAAGCCTAAAAACTATTGCCGCAGGAGTACGATCTATTATTTTCGCTTCGTTCATTGGGCGTTGTATTAAAGTATAAATCTAATGTTATAATAAAGTCTTTTTCAGACCATGGGGTTTCATATCTAGAGCCCGAATCATGCTTAGTTGAATTATCAAGAAATTGACTGCCATCCATTGACACTTTATGATGCCAGTTAAATTTATTATCCGTCTTGTTGACTTCAAACAACCACCGCTCTTTATCATCTTTATTTGCTGTCGGGAGTATATTCTCTTTCAGATAAGAATACGGTATTCTAAAACATTTTTCTGAATCACTAGTATAATCACAGATTATAATAATATCAAATTCACCAAATTCTTTCGCCCTTTTTTCTATCTGGCTTTCATATAATTGGAAAGCCCAAATGCTTTTATCATCTTGTTTCCTTTTTACAATATAGTTTTTAGCCATTTTGATAATGTTTTGTTTTACATCAATGATGCTTAGGTTATCTTACAAATAAAGCATACTAATTAGAGCGTTAATTTCAAGGAATTAGCATGTTTGCTTATGTGCACCACCGCACGGACCGGGCTTTTATCTTCAGCTTCTTCTTTAGCTGTTTCAGTTGGGTCTTGAAGGTCTCGTATTTGATGCCCTGCTCCTGGGCCGTCCGGCGCCGGTCGAACCCGTTCCGGTAATAGGCGCTCATCCAGTCCCAATCCCTCCAATCCGGTTTGCCCAGCCGTCGCCACAGCCGGACATACCCGTCTATTGCCTGCTCTACCGCTGATGCCACCCCGTTCAGTCCCAGCTTGGCGCGGACCGACGCCAGGAAGCTTTCCAGTTCGTAAGGTTGCATACCCAGTTCCTGGCAGGTCAAGGGTTTGCTGAAGTGAAATGACTTATAGATGGCCATAGTGTCCATCGCGCCGATATCCGGGTAGTCCAGCCGCCGGGTATAGTCCACATAACCGCCGATATAGTCCTCTAAGGTCAGTTCACGGCGGGACAGCTCGGACACCAGCTTATAATCGCCCTTGTCCAGAGCGACTTCGAACTTGGAGGCGTGCCCGGAGCCGTATTTTCGTTTTGGGTATGTAGCGTCCCTGCCAGGGCTGTTTTCCGGTCGGGTGCGGGTATCTTCTTCTGAGCGGTTCTTTCGCTCTTCCGGGTCCCCTGTATTGTCATCTTCTACAGTATAACATTAGAAAGCGCCACCTTTTACGGAAGGCCGGCCTCAAAGGGCCACTTCCAAAAGGCCGCGGTTTCAGGGGCGTTTTGCGGCCCCGTCGCCCCGTAGGCCTTTATTCGTCAGTGTTCCAGGGCATTGCCTCCTACTATATTAAACGTAAAATAAGCCAATTAGTTCATTTATTTGTAGGATTTTTAGCAGATTTATTAGGAACGCCACCCGGAAATGGGCCTGCCATCAGCGTTTAGTAAATTTTGGAGTGTTCCGACGCTCACTCCGCCTCGCCCAAAGCTCCATTTGCTATTGCCCAACCTGAGTGGGAACATATCTATCTATATTATCTCCAAGCCCTAATTGACCATAGCCATTCGACCATCTATTCAACCCCCACGCCCAGAGTATACCATCGGTCTTGACGGCGAAGGTGTCAAAATATCCGCCAGCGACCTGTTTCCAGTTAGTTGCTGTGCCTACCTGGACTGGTGAGTTGCGCTGTGTCGAGTCCCCTAATCCTAACTGACCATAGTTATTATATCCCCAAGTCCAGAGTGTGCCATCGGCCTTGACTGCTGAGGTGAAAGCACATCCACAAACGACCTCTTTCCAGTTGTTCTCAACCCCCACTTGAGTTGGTGATGTTTTGGTTATATAGCCGCCCTCGCCCAGACCTAACTCACCATTGCCATTAAGCCCCCATGCCCAGAGTGTGCCATCTGCCTTAACCGCTAAGGTGTGATACCATCCAGAGGCAACATTTTCCCAGTTGGTTGCTGTGCCAACCTTAACTGGTGAGTTGCGCTGAGTCGTGTCCCCTAAGCCTAACTGACCAACGCTATTACCTCCCCAAGCCCAGAGTGTACCATCGATCTTGACTGATGAGGTGTGCACGTCTCCCCAGGCAACCTTTTTCCAGTTAGTTGCTGTGCCAACCTGAACTGGTGAGTTACGTTGGGTCGTATCCCCTAAGCCTAACTGACCATAAGTGTTATTTCCCCAAGCCCAGAGCGTACCATCGACCTTGACCGCGCTAGAGTGATAGAATCCTCCGCCAATTGTTTGCCAATTGCTATCACTACCAACGTTAGTAAGTAACGTGCGAGTAATTGTATCACCTAATCCTAACTGACCATAGTTATTCCTTCCACAAGCCCAGAGTGTGCCATTAGCCTTAACCGCTAAGGTGTGAAGCCAGCCGCAGGCAACCGCTTTCCAGTTAGTGTCTGTGCCTACCTGCGTAGGTAAAGTGCGGCTAATTGTATCACCTAACCCTAATTGACCATCGCCATTATATCCCCAAGCCCAGAGTGTGCCATTTGCCTTAACCGCTAAGGTGTGATACCATCCACATGTGACCTGTGCCCAAAATTCTTGGGTCTGGAAACTCCAGGCAACACCTGCGGTTGTCCCGCCGGAGTTCTTTGAGTCTATTCGCCAGTAATAGATGGTTGAATACTGAAGAACTGAGGAACTAAATGACGTAAGAACAGTATTTGTAATAGGTGCCCACGCCGTAGTTGTCGTGCCGAAATAAACATCATAGGATGTCGCATCAGTGGCTGTTGCCCAGGTTAATGTTGTAGTTATGGGCACATTAGTCGCACCATTAGCCGGATTAGGCGAGGTTACCTGTGCCGGCGGTGCAGGGTTCTTTGTCGTAAAACTCCAGACCTGACCTGTGGTTATGCCGGCGGAGTTCTTTGAATCTATCCGCCAGTAATAAATTGTAGTGAACTCAAGCGCACCCGGGTTATAGGTTGTGGCTGTAGTTCCTGTTTGAGACAGAGGCGGCGGGTTGGCTGTGCCGAAATATACATCATAAGAAGTTGCATCTTCGGCAGATGCCCAGGCCAGTTGGGTGGTGATAGAGACATTGGCCGCGCTATCAGCTGGGGTAGGCGATGCAACCTGTGCCGGCGGGGTCGGCGATTTGGTGCTGAAACTCCAGATGTTCCCGGTAGTCATTCCCCCGCCGTTCTTGGAATCTATCCGCCAGTAATAAGTGGCGCTGAAACTTAGCACGCCGGGATTATAACCTG
The DNA here is from genome assembly GCA_043808305.1 of Planctomycetota bacterium. Classification (GTDB taxonomy): domain Bacteria; phylum Planctomycetota; class MHYJ01; order JACQXL01; family JACQXL01; genus JBBAAP01. The sequence goes on from JAZDFB010000067.1 coordinate 4,016, forward strand.
TTATGGCAATATTTGTTTGCGAAATAGGAGGCGGATTTGCCGTACCGAAATAGACATCGTAGGATGTTGCCCCGCTGGCAGATGCCCAGGAAAGTTGCCTGGTGATAGAGATATTCGCAACACCATCAGCCGGATTGGGCGATGTTACCTGAGCCGGAGGAGGCGGCGGCGCTTCTGTGGTAAAACTCCATACAATGCCGGTTGTTGTGCCACCGGAATTATTGGAGTTAACCCGCCAGTAATAGAGCGTGCTGTAAGAAAGCGTGCCGGCGCTGCAATATCCGTAAGCAGTATGGGTTTTATAATCCGGCGGATTAGTCGTGCCTAAATAGACATCGTAGGCGGACGCGCCAACGGCTGAAGCCCAGGACAATTGGGTATTGATGGAAACATTGTTTGCGCCATCAGCCGGCGCAGGAGATGCAACCTGAGCCGGCGGATTAAGAGGTGTCGTTGCATCCGCCTCATTGGACCAGGCGCTGCTTCCAACATTATTATCTGCGCATACGCGGTAATAATAAACGGTTGCTTCAGTAAGGCCAGTATCGGAATAAGATGTGATGCTTGCGCTGACGGTATCAATCTGGTTATAGGTACCGGCTTGCCCGCCAGAGGCGGGGGCACGTTCTATTTTAAATCCTGTTTCATCCGCGGAGTTATCCGTCCAGGTAAGTTTGATTTGGGCAGGAGAGACAGCATTGGCCGCAAGGCCGGTCGGCGCATTTGGCGCCGCGACATCGGTTACGGTGATAGTAATAGTTTCTTCGGCGGAGAGATAGGTTGGGTCTGCAACCCTAAACCTGATACCTGTATAAGTCCCCGCATTGTTATATGCAGGCGTCCAGGAAAATGTATGGGTGGTTGCATCAAAACTCGCCCCGAGCGGCGGATTAGATATCGTATAGGTCAGGGTATCTCCGTCCGGGTCTGTACCGGAAATGGTGAGTGTCAGTGTTGCGCCTTCGGCAATGGTTTGATTGCCAATAGGGCTAAGTACAGGCGCTCTATTTGCAACCGTTGCGCTGCTGCCACTGTCTGATGCCTCGCCACCGCCTCCTCCGCATCCGCTGTAATTCAACGCGGTGATATAGGCAACAAACATAATAACTGCGGTTATTTTAAATATCGAATTGCTGTGCATATCGTTCTCCTTTTGTCGGAGTTATTTCAGGAAAGAATATATCTTGAAAACATTCTAAGCCCATTGGTGAATTTTGTCAAGGGAATATTATCTAGTATGTAGTATGCCCCGGCGGAATAGCCGGGGTAAGACCCACTACGTCACTGCGTTCCTAGTGGCTCTAATAGTAGGTAGTATGTAGGATGGATTAGCCACGAATCCTTACAGGACAAGTTTACACGAATCTTTGCGTGCTTTGCCCTTACAGGGTAAACTTCCTTTGCGGTGAACGGCGGGGCTCGTATAGGGGGGACGGAATAATTGACAACTTTTCCGCGGCTTGTATAATACTTGCGTGAAATTAAATTATATTGTTATCCCGCTGGTAACCGCGGCTGTTTTACTGGGCGGTTCCTGGCTCACGGCCGGCGGCATGGACTGGTACCGGACCCTCAAACTCCCGGCCCTGGCGCCGCCCGGTTCGTTCATCGGCCTGGCCTGGACGATAATATTCATCCTGTCTACTGTTTCGGCGCTGATATTCTGGAACCGGTTTCAGCCCGGGACGCGTTCGACCATCGCCGCGCTTTTCATCGCCAATGCTTTATTTAATGTATGCTGGAGCCTGATATTCTTCCGGCTACACCTCATCGGGTTGTCCATAATCGAGATGACCGCCCTTAACCTGACCACGCTGACGCTTATCACCCTCCTTTGGAAACCGGCATTGGTTCCGGCATTGCTTCTGATCCCGTATTTCGGATGGGTGTCCTTTGCCACTTATCTGGCTTATTCTATCTGGACCCTTAATAAATAATCCGATATAAATGACTATGCGCCGCGTTTTATACCGCTCCTGTTTGTCCGCCCTTGTGCTTTCAAGCATCCTGGCCCTGGGCTGGGGCGGGATGTGCGGCAAGGATTCACCCGACGACAATTCCACCGATAGTTCCGGCCCCGGCTCAACGGAGTTGGATAATTCCGCCCGGATCATTTTTATGGTTAATTACAGCCTGGTAACCTCTTCCGGCAACCTGATGTCCGTACCCATTACCGGGACCACCCCGGCCCTGCTGGGCAACGGTGTGTCCGGCTGGAGCGTTACCCCGAATAAAAAGAACGTCTTATTCCAGACCAACACCGGTGCCCTGAAAACCGTGCCTGTAGCCGGAGGTACGCCTTTAGAGCTGGCTACCGATGTCGCCGTCTGGCAGTCTGCCCCGGACAGCTCGCGAATAGTTTACCTGACCGCCGGCAACAACCTCAAATCAGTTCCCATCACCGGCGGCGCAACCGCCCCGATAGCCGGCGCGGTCGGCTCGTTCAGCATCTCGCCTGACAGCCTGAACATAATCTACGCCACTATCGTCAACTCCGCGGCCATAACCGGAGAGCTCTATGCCGCGCCGATAACCGGCGGTTCGAATGACCTGCTGTCAGGCGACGTCCCGTCGATAACCAAAACCGCTGTGGCCGCCGATAATGCCCATATCGTTTACAGTTCCCCGGCGGCATTGCTCCAGGCTGTGCCCATCACCGGCGGCGCGCCGACCGCCCTGGTCAGCGGGTTCCACGGCTGGTCGCTGACGCCGGACCGGACCAGGGTCATAGCCCTGAATAATTACAGCGCGATTATTTTCGGCGGCGATTTGCGTTCCCTTTATACCGACGGCTCCAACAACCTCAGGCTGGCCACTTATGTCTACCCCGGGACCTGGACTATTACCTCAGACAGCGCCCGGGTTATCTACCTGGGCAACTATAATTCCGATACCGAATTATGCAACCTCAAATCCGTGCCCGTCACCAGTACCGGGTTAATCTTGCTGGACAGCCAGGTCTGGGCATACCGGCTCAGCCCCGATACCACGATGGCCGTATATCTCAACGGTTCAAGCGAGCTCCGGTGCGTCAGCGTTACAGGCGGCGCGCCCGTGACCCTGACCGATGCCCCTATTAGCGGGACTGCCGGCGGGCTTGCCGCGCCGGTTATGTGGCAGGCAGCCTCGGACAATACCAACGTGGTTTTTATGGATAATTTCAACCAGGTTTTCCAGACCGGCGATTTAAAAACCGCGCCGATGGCCGGGGGCGGGACGGTTCTTTTGGACAGCGGCGTAACCACCGCCTGGGATATCGCGCCGGGCGATAAATACGCTATTTACATCAACCTGGCCGGCCAGCTAAAAACCGCGCCCTTGTCCGGCGACGCGCCGATAACGCTGGCTGAAGGCGTTTATTCGTTCCAGGTAATTAAGTAATTGTAAAAAAACTTTGTACTCTGCCACGAAGGCACGAAGACACCAAGAATAAATTAATCTTCCTTCTTTGTGACTTAGTGTCTTAGTGGCAAGATATATATTTTCCTGTATTGTAAAAAATGGTAGCCATAGAGATATCGAAAATAATCAGGTCGCGGCGGAGGACCATCACCTTGCAGGTATGCCGCGACGCGGCTTTGGTCGTCCGGGCGCCGTTTAACACCGGCGACGATTATATCCGGCGGCTGGTGGAGCAAAAAAGGGCCTGGATTTCCGGGAAACAGGCTTTGATTAACCGGCAACGCCAATCCATAAAACCGAAGGCGTTTACCGACGGTGAGGAGTTCTTATACCTGGGCGGCGCATATAAATTGTATTTGACGGACGACCGGAAGCCGCCGCTATCATTAATGGATGCGTTCTACCTGTCAAAAGATTGCCGGCCCGGGGCAAGGCAGTTATTCCTGGAGTGGTATAAGAAGCAGGCTAAGAATAAGGTAACGGAGCGGGTTAATTTATATTCAACACAAGCCGGGTTAAAGCCCAACAAGATAAAAATCACTAACGCGCAGAAAAGGTGGGGTTCGTGCAGCCGGGACGGCAACCTGAGTTTCAGCTGGCGCTTGATAATGGCGCCGTTGCCGGTGATAGATTACGTGGTGGCGCACGAGGTAGCCCACTTAGAACACCATAATCATTCGAGAAGGTTCTGGAATAAGGTGGCCGTATTATCGCCGCATTATAAACAACACCGGAAATGGCTCAGGGCAAACGACCATTTACTGTCATTGCAATAGCCGGCAGTTGTGACTTCGGCTGGGCGCCGGCTGGCCGTTTGCTAAAAGCAAATCTATTTGACCAGGGTCTTGAAATCCGCGTCTTCCCAGAGAGCTTTGAAGGTTTCGTCCTTTTGGGCATTCTCTTTGAGGGCGGCATCCAAGCTTATGGCTTTGGATAGGTTCCCAAACATGTTTTGCTTGTCGCCTTTTTTGGCATAGGCGCAGGCCTTGTTATACCAGGCGTCGGAGGCGTTCGGGTCCAGTTCGATGGTCCGGGCGCTGGCTTTGATGGCCTCGTCGTAACGGCCTAATTCCAGAAGCGCTTCGCTTTTGTTATACCAGGCCAAGAAATCATCCGGCTCCAGTTCTATAGCCCGGTCACAGGCATTAATGGTTTCCTCATACCGCCCCAGCCTCAATAAAACTGCGCTTTTAGCGCACCAGATGTCAGGGTAATCCGGAGTTATTTTGATGGTCTGGTTATAGGCGATGAGGGCTTCTTCATAACGGCCCAGGTTCCGAAACGCGTTGCCTTTGTTGTTCCAGGCTTCGGAATCATTGGGGTTCAGCTGTACAACCTTGTCATAGGCGTTAATGGCCTCGTCGTAACGACCCAGTTCGCTAAGCACAGCGCCCTTGTTATACCAGGCATCGATATAGTCCGGTTTTATCTCGATGGCCCTGCCGTAAGCCTGAAGTTCTTCTTCAAACCGGCCGGCGTTTCCAAAGGTTACGCCTTTGTTAAACCAGGCGGCTTGATTCTTGGAATTTAGCTCCAATGATTTGTCATAGGCCTTAAGTGCGTCATTGTGGCGGCCCAGTCCGGCCAGCGCCAATCCTTTGTTGTTCCAGGCGTCGGAATCATTCGGGTCAAGCTCTATGGCCTTGTCGCAGGCCTTGAGGAATTCTCCAAAATACCCGGTATTCGCAGTTTCTAATCCTTTATCAGGCGCTTTTTCAGGGGCAACCTGGTCCGCCGGCTTGAGCGCGGTTGACGCGGGCGTTTGGGCCGATGGGGGAATAACCGCGGGTTGGCGCGATGCGCAGCCGACCAGCACCAGCACGACCGCCAGGATGCTTATTCTTACAAACATATAATTCCTTTCTTTAGAGACTCTAACAAAAACCCCTCACCAATCCTCTCCCCCAAGGGGAGAGGGTAGGGTAAGGGGAAATATAATCCGTCTTTAATGTTATTACGTTAGACGCTTTTAATCGGGGCAAGTTATCTGATTCCCGCAATTACTTGGCGCCGCCGTTTTGCTGTTGCTCCTGCATCAGCTTCTTGATGGCTTTCATTCCGCTATTGACTTTGTCTTTAAGCGGCTCGTCCAGGCCGGGGTTTTCCGAGATAAATGCCCGGTATTTTCCCAGCGCGCCGTTCAGGTCGCCCTTGTTGATTAATTCATTGGCCTCGCCCCGGACCCTGGCAAATGCTTCGTCGGGGCTTTCCTCGGCCAGTTCCTGTTTCAAGTATTCTAATTCCTCGGCGGCTTCCTGGGCATATGCGGTTTGCCCGTATTCTTCGATAAATTTCTCCAGCTCCTGGATTAGCGCCGGGAATCGTTCTTTGCCTGAATCTTCAACCCTGGCCAGAATGTCATCCAGGCGGTGTTCGGCTTCCGTTTCTTTGTCCATCCGTTTCTTGATGGTCTTCATTTCGTTATTAATTGTGTTTCTTAAGGGGTCGGCCAGGCGGGGATTGGCGCGGGCAAATACCCGGTATTCTTCCAGCGCCTGATGGTATTCACCCCGGGCAACCAGATTGTCTGCCTCGAGCCGGACGGCTGGGAATTTCTCGTTTGCCTGTTGCATTTGCAGCCGGACTTTCCTGGAACTCAGGTTGTCGCACTCTTCGACCGCCGTTTCAACCAGGCCGGTGTCGCCGTAGGTATTGATGAATTCTTTAAGCTGGTCTATTAAGGCGTCGTATTGGGTTTCGGTTGCGCCTTTGACCCTGGACAGCAGTTCGTCCAGTTTTAGTTTTGCCTGAGCTTCTTTTTCGGCATAGAGCTGGAGCTCCTTGATGCCATTACCGACATATTCTTTCCAGGGGGAAAATATGAAGAATGGGTTCGACTGGATATTCCTATAGGATTCCAGCGATAGGCTGAACTGATGGTCCCGGGCCAGCTGGTTGGCTTTTTCCAGCGCCAGCGCCGTGCCTTTGTCAAAACCTTCGTAACAGAACAGGACGGCGATGTCGATGATTACCCATACGGTTAAGACGACGCTTAGTTTAATAAACACTTTCATACTGCGGCTTTCTTTTTAATTAAGAATAAACACAAGAGAAACTAAAGCTTTATTTATTATAATGTCAAGAAGATAATATATCCGGATGCAGCCATTAAAGCGCAAAATATCGGAATAGCCAAAAAGACATAAGCATTTATTTCATTGACCATACGACCCGGAAATGTTATAGAGTCCGTTAAATGAAGATAATATTCGCGGGAAGTTCGGGGCTGGCGGTTCCCTGCCTGAAGGCATTGATGGAAGCCGATGGCCATACTATGCTCGGAGTCATCACCCAGCCGGACCGGCCGAAGGGCCGCGGGTTGAAGGAATCTCAGACAGCGGTTAAGCAGGCGGCGCTTAAATACCCGGGGCTGGCCGGCCGGATATTCCAGCCGGAATCGATTAATGCGCCGGATTTCATAGATACATTAAAGAAACTCGGGCCGGATATTACCGTAGTGGTTGCTTACGGACAGAAGCTGTCGGGCCGGGCGCTTGAGTCGGCGCCGCACGGATGCATCAATATGCACCCGTCGCTGTTGCCCAGGTATCGGGGAGCGGCTCCGGTCAACCACGCCATCCGGAACGGCGACAAGACCACAGGCGTAACGATATTCAGGCTGGTGGAAAAGATGGATGCCGGGCCGATTATCAACCGCATCAAGACGGATATCGAAGACTCCGAAACGGCCGTCGAGCTGGCCCAGCGGCTGTCTGATTTAGGCGCGAAGGCGCTGATAAAGGCGATAGGCGCTATCGCGGATGGCCGGGCGGTGTATCAGGCCCAGAACGATGAAGAAGCCAGCCTGGCGCCGAAGCTTAAGAAGTCGGACGGAGTGATTAACTGGGCCGGGCCGGCCCGGTCGATATTCAACCAATTCCGGGCGATGAAACCCTGGCCCGGGACGCATACGAACTGGAATAACCTGAAGATAGAAATCGACGGAATGAGATTAATATCGGATGACGCCACGGGCGGGCGGCCCGGACAGCTGGCCGGCGCTGAGAATGATTTTATTGCGGTGCAGGCGCAACCCGGGTTGGTAGGGATAACCCGGCTGAAGCCGGCCGGGCGCAGGGAACTGAACGTCCGGGAGTTCGTCAACGGTTACCGGATTAAAATAGGCGATATATTAGGATAGGTTATGGGCAATAAACTGACTAATCTGGTGTTATGGCTTAATAATGCTTTTCGAGGCAAGAAGCGTTTCCGCCCGACAGAGGTGATGCTGGTGTTTTCGCACTGCCTGCAGAATTCAGAATGCGGCCAGAAAATAGTTATCAACCTGAGTAATTGTAAGCGGTGCGGCGAGTGCCCGGTCAGCGGGATAATCGGGCTGAGCGAGCGTTATGGGACTCAATGCGCGGCCGCGTCGGGCGGCGAGATGGCTTTGCAGAAGGTCAGCAACGATAAAGTTAAGGCCGTACTGGCCATCGCCTGTGAGAAAGAGCTGGCCGAGGGTATCAAGGCGATTTATCCTAAACCGGTTATTGCGGTGCGCAATACCCGGCCCAAGGGCCCGTGCAAGGACTGTCAGGTGGACCTGAACGCGGTTGAAAATGCGTTAAAGAAAGCCATCACATCGACCAATAAAAATACCGGGAAAAGCAAATCCTAAAAACCAATCTTATTTGTTTTTGGACGGCTTGTTCGACTGGACCAGATAGAAAGACAACCGGGTCAGGTGGGAAGTCATATCGATATCCAGAACCTTGACTCCGTCCGGAATATAAAGGCGGATCGGCGCGAAATTAAGCATTGTTTTTATGCCCGATTCAACCATGGCATCGGTAACCTTCTGGGCGGCTGATGCCGGAACGGTAATGATGCCGATTTTGATGTTGGAACCGGTGAGCTCCCGGGATATACTGGCGATATTCTTTATTTTTAGGCGGCCAACCAGTTTGTCGATTTTAGCCGGTTGGTTATCAAAGACGCGGGTTATTTTAAATCCCTGAGCGTGCAGTCCGGCGTAAGCGATAAGCGCCCGGCCTAGATTGCCTACGCCGACCAGGGCAACTTCCCAGTCGCGGTTGATTCCCAGAATGGATTTTATCTGTTTAACAAGCTCGACGACTCTGTAGCCCTTACCCGGAGTGCCGAACTGGCCGAAGTATGTCAGGTCTTTGCGGATCTGTGCAGCCGAGCAGCCGGTCAGCCGGGATAATTCATCGGAAGAAGTAACTTGCGCGTCGTGTGGGTAGCCCCCTAAAGCTTTCGAGGCTATTTCGATGTATTGGGGCAGGTCAATCAGCGCGCGGTAATACAAAAATAATCTTCGTACGGTGTCTTCGGGTATATATTGCCGGGACTTCATTTTTTTTTATGATGGATAAGTAAATTCTTGTTGTGCAAAGACCTCCGGAATCCGGACATTATTTTACTTTTTCCGCCGGAGAAATTATTTGCTGGGTTCATCACCACGATTCGAATTCGTGGAAGACTTTTCCGGGTTTATCTCGATGAAAGATATGGTCACCCGGCGGTTTTCGGATTTCTTGGCAGCGCTCTTGGACCGATGCTCTCCGAAACTGCAAAGGAACAGCCTGGACGGGTCAACGCCCTGCTCTTCGAAATAAAGAAGAACCGAAAGCGCTCGATAGGCGGCCAACTCAAAATTTGATTTGGTAGTCCAGCGGGTGGCGCTGGCCACGATGGGGTCGCTGTCGGTATGGCCGTCAATACGGATGTAATAATTAGGCTCACCCTTGAGAACCTCGGCTATTTTATTGAGAAGATCCTTGGCCGAAGCCTTGAGCACGGCCTCGCCGGACGCAAAAAGAACATCGCCCTGGATGTTTAATTTACCTTCTTCCACAGTAACACCGGCGATATCCCCGAACTGGAGTTTTTTGATGATTCTTTCCTGGAGCCGGAGCATTGTTTCCTGGTCGACGCGGGAGTCCTGCTTCAACTTTTCAATATCAGCCTTAGCGATTTCCAGTTCCATATTTGCCTTCTGGCTTTGCTGGTCCATTTCAGCGTTGGCCATTTCCAGGCTTTTGGTATGCTGGGTCAACGTTATCATTTCCGAATTATAGCGCTCCTCAAGCTTTCTGTAAGATGAAGCGGAAACGCATCCCTGAACTAATATGCCGCAAATAAGAGTTGCGCCTAGAAATTTCCAATAACCTTTTACCATAATTAAGTCCTCCATTCTTCCAGAAAACTAATCGACGATTACACTCGGCTTTAACTCTCTTCGGTTAAACAGCCTATTATAAAGTTGTTTTCGGCATTCCCCTTAAAGTGCTTTAATAAATCTATTTTTTAATAGGGCCGTATTTGGATTCAATCTCTTTTTTCGGTTCAACGCCGAAAATACCGTTAAGCATGCTGCCCAATTCCCTTGTTAAAGTGGCGGGCAAATTGCTCTTGCCTGTGCCAACGCGCATGGAATCCACCAGAAAAGCGCCGGCAAATATCAGGAGGAAGAAAGCCCCGCCCAGCATATAAATGTATATGGGCGGAGTTTTGAATTTGGGCGCAGCCGGCATCATCATAGGAAACTGATCAATAGTTGCCCCGAGATCGGACGCGTCAAAACGCTTCATTCTGGATGAAGTTCGCGGCTGAGCTGGCTCGGCAACAGTATCGGACAGGTCTTCGGCGATGGTTTCGGAAACTTCTTCAGCGATGGTTGCGCCTTCCTCAACAAGGCCGACATCTTCTTCAATGGACGGCACGGTGATTTCTCCGTCAATCATCATTTCTTCGGTCGCGCCGATGTCGCTGGTGGTGTCTTCGTCAACAAGCGCATCGCCGCCGGTCTTGGCGTCCGGGATTTCTATTTCACCCGGGGGCAGGATAACGGTCGGCTCTATAGACTTGCCTTGCCTGATATCGTCTATGTCGGATTTCTTGAACTTGATTTTGTCTGCATCGCGGAAAGCGCGGATTTCTCCTTCGGAGACCATCCTTTTGAGTTCGGACTCATTCAGCTTTAATTCCTTGAGAACATCTTCAAACAGATAGAAATCATCTTTTGGCATAGAAAATCCTCGCTTTTTTTGTTATTTTGTAATTACTTTGGATTCTCTTTCTTTTGTTTCTCCAGTTCTTCTTTTAGCTGCGCCATCTTTATCTTAACCTCTCCTGGTGTTACTGTTTTGCTTCCACCCTTACTGGAGTAAGAAACCCCGTCCGCAAGGTCAATATCATATTGAATATCGCGGGCTGATTTTAATCTTATCTCATCTATGTTGAGATCATAAAGAGCCAGAGATTTTCTGGTAGTATCAAGCACCCATAATATGTTCGCATCACTGCTGGTTTGCGAGGCAATAGCAATCATTCCGCCGGCCGCACCGCCCATAGCATCTGTTTTAGCAGCCGCAACCGCTGTTTTCGGCGGTAATTGGTAGATAAGCAACATAAAAATAACGCCGATTAATATCCCTATGACCGTATAAAGCACCGCTGACTCTTTCTTCATAAAACACCTCCTTTAAAGATATTAAAGGGGTTATGTTATGTTATTTCAAATAAGTGTCAAGAAAAATTAAGCTACATTTTGAACAATCCGCCGAATAATAAATCCGGGTGCGCGCGGTGTAAAAGAATCCGGAAACGGCATTAGAGAAGAAAGCGCTGATCTCCGGATAAATCACCGATAGCATCTTGCAGCAGTTTTTTATCATGCTTCGGCATATGTTTCCCCAAATAAAACACAATATCGACAGATGTTGATAAGTTGTGCAAAACCGGTTAGAGGGGACCGGGTAAACGGAAATTATTGCCGGGTCGGCCAGAACTGCCTTGGAAACACTATTAGATATAACGTATTATTTAATATTAGTTTACATCAAATTTATGCAAAAATGGGGAATTGGCCGCTTTGTCAGGCACGCCTTTTGCGCCCTATATATAATAGACTATGTAATAATACCCCTCTCCGGAGTCCTTGGGCTAATAGAGGTGCAAAACCCGTGGCCTAAGGCTCTGCAATCATCCCCGGCTCCGGTGCCAGACTGGAGCCGGGTTTTTTATTGGCCTTTCGCTTTTATCAGGTATTTATCACCCTCGATTTGGGTAAGAGGAAATACTTTTATTATTTCTTCTTTCCCGTCCGAGCCTTGACGGATAATAACCTCTGTTTCTTCGTCCCGGTTAGGCAGGTCGGCGTAGCGCGCTGTCAAAGACGCGGCTAATTCCACATTGTGCGTGTTAAGGTCTCCCCGTAGTATCGTCAAAGGGCCGACGAAACCTTTTACCTCGATGAGCAAATCTCCCGGCTGTTTGCGCAGGACCAGAATTTTATTGTCCTGTTCGTCACGCCCGATAATTGCTTTGGTGTTTTCATCAAACCTGAAATGGCGTCCGTTTTTCAGGAGTAGAAAATCGTTAATATTCGGAGACTTTGAATGGTTCAGCAGGTCGCGGACGCGGCAGCTGAAACCCGGATCGGTCAGCAAGCAACCGCCCGCCGGGCAGGGGTAATCTTTCATTTTAAACATTTCAGCCAAGGCAATCTGGGGCTTGCGGGAACGGCCTTTTATGTTCAACAGTTTGTTACGATCGACCCAGCCGGATTTTTCGGGGATGGTAGGCTCAAGCAATCCGGCCGAAAGCGGTCTTAAAATTAAACCCTGAAGCCCGGTTTCCTTTTCAATCAGGTCTAGCGCTCTTTTATGCTGGGACATGGGCCGTTGGCCGAGGACTTCGCCCGTAACCAGGAAAGATGCTCCCGACTCCTGCATATACTGCTTGGCCGTATTAAGCATGTTAATGCGGCAATCTATGCAGGGATTCATGTTGCGGCCGTAGCCGTGGCGGGGGTTTTTGACCGATTCAAGAAATGATTCGTTATTGTTAATATTCTTTATAGGCACGTTAAAGACGGACTTGAGCTCGTTTGCTTCGGAAAGGCAGCCGGATTTGGACATATCGCACTGGCAGAACATGGTGCTAAAATGCAGGGCTTCGACTTCAATGTTCTGTTCCAGCATTAACTTAACGACCAGCAGGCTGTCCAACCCGCCGGACAACAGAATGAGCGCTTTCATAAGCAGTTTATAATAAGCGGCATAATAAAAAAGTCAAATTAATTGACTTTTATATCAGGCGATGTTTAGATACCGCAATAACCTGATGAAAGAAATACTCAGCCGCAACCTGGCAAGAGCGAAGGAATTGATTTGCCGGGCGGCGGAACGCTCCGGCAGGGATCCATCGGCAATTACACTGGTGGCGGTAACTAAGACACAGGGAACGGAGACAATAAAAGTTCTGGGTGAGCTGGGACACAAGGATATCGGCGAAAATAGGGTTCAGGAAGGAACCGAAAAAGCCGTTCAGTTGGCCGGTTATAATTTCAGGTATCACCTGATCGGCCATCTGCAGACTAATAAAGTTAAGAAAGCCCTGGCGATGTTCGAGATAATACATTCTCTGGACAGCGTCCGGCTGGCTGAAGCGATAGAAAAAGAGGCCCGGGTCTTGGGCCGTCGAATTAAAACTCTCATTGAAGTAAACGTGAGCGGCGAGGAGGCCAAGCAAGGCATCAAGCCGCGGGATTTATTGAGTTTTTATCAGGCAGTTGAGGGTTTACGGTCCGACCGGAGCAACATCGTTGTAGCCGGCCTGATGACCATGACACCATTGATAAAACCGGGCGGGTCAGCGGAAGAGTCCCGGCCTTATTTTAAAAAGATGAAACACCTGTTCGAAGAACTGAAAACCCAGGCGCCCGAACAAAGACGGGCCGAATTGAAATATCTTTCGATGGGCACGAGCCAGGATTACGAAACGGCCGTTGAGGAAGGCGCGACTGTTCTGCGCATAGGCACAGTTTTATTTGAAGGATTATAATATGCCAAAACTGGTCATAGAAAAAGGCCCCAATAAAGGCGAAACGTTCACGCTGTCGTCGCAGTTCAAAACCGGCATTGTCGGACGGGAGTCAACAGCCCAATTGAAACTTACCGACACAATGACCTCGCGCATACACTTCAAAATAGAGTCCCGTATGGACGGCTATTATCTCATAGATTCCGGAAGCATGAACGGAACTTTCGTTAATGGCACGCGAGTCCAGGAAAAACTTCTTAAAATAGGAGACATGATACAGGTCGGCGAAACCTTAATTTCATTCATCGGCGACAAGCTCGATAAAGTGAATGACCGGGAAGGCGAGATAATCGGCGGCTATAAAATTATTGAAAGAATCGGCCGGGGCGGTATGGGCACGGTCTATAAAGCAACCCAGATATCGCTTAACCGAATTGTCGCCCTGAAACTTCTTTCCGAGGAAATGGTTAAGGATAAAACATTCATTAATCTTTTCGTGGACGAGGCTCGTTCGTCCGCCCAGCTTAACCACCCGAATATTGTTCAGGTTTATGACGTCGGCCGGACCGCCAACGAGGTGTATTATTTCTCAATGGAATACCTGCCCGGCGGAAGCATTCAGGAGCTTTTAGCCAAAGAAAAGAAACTATCACCGCTAAAAGCGGCAAAAATCGCCTTGGATACGGCGAAAGGCCTTGAATACGCGGAGAAGAAAGGCATTGTCCACCGCGATATCAAGCCCGATAACCTTATGGTAGCCGAGGATGGTACTGTAAAAATAGGCGATTTAGGACTGGCCAAAAGCCTGCGGTCACCTTCCAGAAACGAGCTGGAAGGCAGCGTGCTGGGCACGCCGCACTACCTTGCGCCGGAACAAGCGCAGGGTAAATCTGTCGATCACCGGGCTGATATTTATGCGTTGGGCGCGACGTACTATCGTATGCTGGCCGGGGTTACTCCTTACATCGGGAATTCGGTCAAAGAAATTATCATAAAGAAACTAAAGGAAGACCCTACGCCACTTAAGAATGTTGCTCCGGATACGCCAGATGAAGTAGCGGCCATCGTCGATAAAATGATGAGGCGCAATGTAGTGGATAGGTACCAGAGCGCAACTCAGATTATTCCGGATCTGACAAAAATTATCAGCGGACCCAAGGAACCGGCGGAGAAAAAAGAAGAGCCCGAAAAAGAGATTGCCGCCAGCCTGCCAAAAGAATCTCCTAAAATAATTTACGCCATTATAGCCGCAATAGTATTGGTCGGGCTGATTACCACATTCATGCTTTTTAACAAGAAACCGGCAAACACAAATAACCGAGTCGTCAAGCCGCCGGTAATAGATAAAAACTCGGCAGAACTGCAACAGAAGCTGGCCAGCCAGTATTTAAGAGAAGCCCAGTCTTACGAACAAGACAAGCTTAATCCGGACGACCCGATCGCTATTAAGGAAAATATTGGCTTGTATGAGCGCATCCCCAAGGAATGCCCTAACTCTACGATGGTTAGCCAGGCGAATGACCATATTGCCCGTCTCAAAAAAACACTTGAACAGCTCAAACTGACCCTGGAAAAAAAGAAGTTTGAAAAGGAGGGGCAGGATGAATTTGAAGCGCTTAATACGGGCATAGAGCAAAAACACAGAGAAATTATTAGAACGCGCAATACAGCCGATGTTTTTACTTTTATTGACAGCGCCCTGGGAGATCTTGACAAGCTGGCCGAAAAATACGCCGGCACCCCGGCCGCATCGTTGGCTAAGAACCGCAAGAAAGAGCTGGACAACTGGTATGCCCGTTTCAGCCAGGCCGAAGAAGCATATTCAAAAATAGAAAAGGAAGTCCGGGAGCATGTGGACAATAAACATTTCGGCCTGGGCCTGAGACTAATCCAGGGTTTTTGCAAGAACTCAACTTATAAAGACTCTATCTACGATAAAAAGGCGGAGCAGCTGATTCAAGACGTGGAAAAAGATGCTTTCATCGCTTTGTCTTATTTGTTTACCCAGTTTGATGACTTAATGGACAAAAAATCTTATACCGAGGCCAAGGCTCTTCTGGTTACCGCGGTCGATTCATTCGGCATTCCGCAACTGGAAAACCAAATCAATGAAAAAATCAAGCAAGTTAACAAGCTTATTGACGAACAAGCTTTATCAAATTACGAAACGGAGCGTAAAAATGATGAGGCGAAATTCCCGCTTTTAAATATATCAAATCTTTGGTATCTTCAAATCGGGCAGTTTAACAAGATTAATCTAAAGCCGGGCAAATCAATTTTCCACTCTAAGGACTACCAGATAACTTGGGACACGGTAAACGAAGCCATAATACTGGAAAAAAGCATATTGGAAGAATTCGCCGGCCGGCTTAATGACGCCCGGCTAAACAGCCGCCTGTTCCGCGGCAAATACCTCAGGTCCGCGGACGAAAAAGGATTAATGGCCTCTATCGACATCGATCCGACCTCTCCCAATACAATGGTTTTCAAATGGGAAGACCTTTCAGCCCTGGAATTGCATGACTTAATCCGGGCCGGCTGGCTCCTGACCAAAAAGAACGAACTTGAATTGGGCGTGCTCTGTCTAAAGCGCGGGTATCTGGATGAAAAAGCCAATAATTGTTTTACTAACGCTTTATCCGAGCCAACGCTGGAACCGACTGTTATCAGATATCAAACGATGATAAAATCAGACAAGAAAAACCGCTTTAAAGAAGCAGAAAAAATATATGCTTTCGGTACGGGGCTTCTTGCCGATAAACAGTACTTAGATGCATTGCTGGCTTTCTCGGTAATAAAATCCCGATTCAATGACACCAAGTTTTACAAGGACAATGAGCAGTCGATCAAAAGCAATATCCAGCAGTGCAAGCAAGCACACTGAACCGTATATGCCGCACTTGAAACAAAAAATACAGAAAGCAGTCAAATACATTGCTTCTCGTAAAGAAGCCGAAAAAATATTTAAATCCGATGCACCGCCGATCGGCATCATTCTGGGCACCGGGTTGGGCAACATAGCCTCAGCCATAAAAAAGCAGCTGGTTATCCCCTACAAGAACATCCCCGGATTCCTGGTCTCCACGGTGGCTACCCACAAAGGCAATTTAATTATCGGCAAGCTGTCCGGCCGAACCGTGGTCGCTATGGAAGGCCGGTTCCACCATTACGAGGGATATTCCCTGCAGGATATAACCTTCCCGGTGCGGATGATGAAAGCGCTGGGCGTGAATATCCTCATCATCGGCAGCGCCGTGGGCAGCGTAAATCAGGCTTGCCCTGAAGGAACCATCGTTCTGGTCAAAGACCATATTAATCTGATGGGCGGCAACCCGCTTATCGGCCATAACGACGACAGTCTCGGTCCCCGTTTCCCCGATATGAGCGAAGCCTACGACCCCGGCCTGCTTAGGCTGGCTGAACGGGCGGCCAAGGCCAATAAAATCAAAACCTACCGCGGCGTTTACGCCGCGATGACCGGCCCAAACCTGGAAACTCCGGCTGAATATGATTTTATCCGCATTATCGGGGCTGACGTGGTCGGCATGTCGACTGTTCCCGAGGTCATCGTTGCCATTCATGCCGGACTGCGAGTACTCGCGCTGGCTGTGGTAACCGACCTGGCCAGGCCGGGCATCGCCAAAAAGGTCTGCCTGTCCGAAATCATTCATATCGCAAACCAGGCTGAACCTAAAATGACGGCTATAGTAAAAGGAGTTATCCAGTCATTATGAATCAAGGAAACGATAACACTCCGCCCGCCAAAGGCGAAGCCGCCTCCGGCAGGAATTATCAGGAAACCATCAACCTGCCCAAAACCGATTTTTCTATGAAGGCGGACCTGGTCAACAAAGAACCGCTCATCCGTCAGAAATGGGAAGAGGGCGACCTTTATCACCGGATTCTCAAGAAACATCAGGACAACCCCAAATACATCCTTCACGACGGGCCACCCTATGCCAACGGAGACGTCCATATCGGCACCGCGCTCAACAAAATCCTCAAAGACATCGTAATCAAGTTCAAGACCATGCAGGGCCATTACGCCCCGTATATCCCGGGCTGGGACTGCCACGGGCTGCCCATTGAACACCGGGTAATGACCCAGATGGGCGAAAAGGCAAAGACCATTCCCAAACCCCAGCTCCGCATGGAATGCGAAAAATACGCCCGCCGCTACATCGATATCCAGCGCAAACAATTCCAAGCGCTCGGCGTCCTGGGCGATTGGCACAACCCATACCTCACCCTTAATCCTTCTTATGAAGCGGCTATCATAGAAGTTTTCAGCGACCTGGTTAAAAACGGATATATCTACCGCAAACTCAAGCCGGTTCACTGGTGCATGCATTGCGAAACCGTTCTGGCCGAGGCCGAACTGGAATATGGCGACGAAACCAGCCCGTCCATCTACGTCAAATTCCCGCTCAACCCGGCGCAGGCAAAGAAATTGGTTTCTAAAATTCCTCTTTCGTCATCAGACATCAGTAATTCGACATTATCATTCTTTATCTGGACCACCACGCCCTGGACATTGCCGGCCAATGTGGCCGTAGCCCTGAACCCCCGGTTTGAATACGCCTTCGTCCGGACCGGCAATGAAATCCTGATTCTGGCCGACGGCCTGGCCGAAAAAGTAATGGCTGCTGTCGGCATCAAGGATTACAAGGTCATAGGCAAGGCCAAGGGCAGCCAGCTTGAAGGGCTGTCCTACCCGCACCCGTTTATTAACCGCGCCTGCCAAGTCATCCTGGCCGATTATGTCAGTTTGGAGGACGGCACCGGCATCGTCCATATCGCGCCCGGCCACGGCCAGGAGGACTATGAAAGCGGCTTAAAATACCATCTTCCCGTCATCAGCCCGGTTGACCAGGCCGGCCGCTTCACCGCCGAGGCCGGTATTTTCCCGGGCGAGCGGGTAACCGACGCCGACAACAAAATCTGCCAGATGCTTAAGGACAAAGGCCTCCTGTTATTGCGCGCCGACGTGGTCCATTCCTATCCCCACTGCTGGCGCTGCAAGAAACCCCTCATCTTCCGGGCCACCGAACAGTGGTTCATCGCGGTTGACAACCATTCGGCCCGGCAAAAAGCCATTGACGAAGTCAAGAAGGCAAAATGGATGCCCCAGTGGGGCCAGGCCAGAACCGCCTCCATGCTTGAATCCAGGCCGGACTGGTGCGTCTCGCGCCAGCGGAACTGGGGTGTGCCTATCCCCATTTTTTACTGCGCCAAATGCAAGGAGCCGCTGATAGACGTCCCGGCCATTGACTTCGTCCGTGATATCTTCCGCAAGGAAGGCGCCAACAGCTGGTTCATAAAACCCGTCTCGGAACTGCTGCCCAAAGGCGCCGGGTGCAAAAAGTGCGCCTCAACTGAGTTTACCAAGGAAAACGACATCTTCGACGTCTGGTTTGAATCCGGCTCGTCATTCCGGGCCGTGGTCATTGAAAATAAAGACCTCAGCTTCCCGGCCGATTTGTATCTTGAGGGCTCGGACCAGCCGGCCCGATGGTTCCAGTTATCATTGCTTCCCTCGGTAATGACCCGCGGCCGGGCGCCGTTTCATAATGTTTTAATCCACGGGTTCGTCAAGCGGCCCGAGGGCGAAAAACTATCCAAGTCCAAAGGCGCGCTGTCATCCGACGAAATCGTCGCCAAACTCGGCGCCGATATCCTCCGCCTCTGGATTGCCTCCATCAACTTCACCGACGATATCCCGGTTTCTATGGAAATCCTCCGGGAAAGCGCCGACCCTTACCGCAAAATCCGCAATACCTTCAGGTATATGCTGGGAAACCTGGCCGACTTCGACCCGGCCAAAGACAGCGTAGCCCATAACGACCTATTGGAAATAGACCGCTGGGCGCTCAACCGCCTGCACCGGCTGATTATTAATGCCACCAAACATAACGAGTCGTTAGAGTTCTACAAGACGTTCAAGGAGCTTTATGAATTCTGCGTAGTGGATATGAGCTCCTTCTATTTTGATATCCTCAAGGACCGGATTTACACCTCAGCCCGGGCATCCAAACTGCGCCGGGCCGCGCAAACCACCATCTACCAGATTCTGGCGGCAACTACCCGGCTGATTGCGCCGGTCCTGGCGCACACCGCCGAGGAAATCTGGGGATATTTGCCGGGTAAAAAAGAAACGGACAGCGTCCATCTGGCTGACTGGCCCAAGGCCGACCCGTCCCTGATATCGGACCAGCTTGACGCCGCCTGGGCCAAAATCATCGGCATCCGCTCGGACGTGGCCCGGGAACTGGAAAAACTCCGCCAGGACAAAACCATCGGCAGTTCGCTGGAAGCCGCGGTAAAACTCTATACCGAAGACAAAGAGCTGGCGGCGCTCTTAAAGAAATTCGAATCCGATTTGCCGATGCTCCTGATTGTTTCCGAAGCCCGGCTGGCGGACGCCAAGCCCGGCAACGCCGTCAGCGGCGTAAACAATCCGGCTTTATGGATAACAGCGGGCAAAGCCCCTTATCCCAAATGCCAGCGCTGCTGGAATTACAGCCCGACCGTGGGCGGCGACGAAAAGCACCCTGATATCTGCCGGCGCTGCGCCGAGGTAATTGCCCAATTATGACCATTGTAAAACTCGCGGTTTTGTTATCAGGCACCGGCCGGACGCTCCAGAACTTCCTCGACCTGATCGCCCGGAAAGAGCTTGATGCCGAGATAACCGCCGTAATAAGCAGCAAGGAAGGCGCCTACGGCATCGAGCGCGCAAAAAAACACGGCATCCCCGTTTATGTCGCGCCGCGCAAGAACTTTAAATCGGACGATGAATTCAGCGCCGCTGTCAACCTGATACTCCGCAAGCACGCGCCCGGCCTGATAGCCCTTTGCGGGATGATACACTTTTACAAGGTGCCTTCCGAATATTCCGGCAAGGTGATGAATATCCACCCGGCGCTGCTTCCGTCCTTCGGCGGCAAGGGCTACTACGGCGAAAAAGTCCATCAAGCCGTCATCAAATACGGCGTTAAATTCTCCGGCTGCACCGTTCATTTCGTGGACAACGTTTATGACCACGGCCCCATCATCGTCCAGCGGGTCGTGCCGGTGCTCAATGGCGACACGCCCGAAACCCTGGCCGAGCGCGTCTTCAAGGAAGAATGCATCGCTTACCCCGAGGCGATAAACCTCTTCGCCCGGGGGAAAATCAAAATAATCGATAACCGGGTCGCGGCGGCCGGCCCGAACGGATAAAAATGCACAGATTAAAATTCGCGTGTTTAATGCTTGCGGCCGGCGCGGCGCTGGTTTCCGGGGTCGGTACGGCGCCCGCCTACGACCAGCCCAAACAGGCCCAGGGGCAGGTCATTGCCCGGATTAACGGCGAAATCATCACCGACCGCCAGGTCTCCGCCTATATAAAACAGTTCCAGCTCGAATACAAAGCGGCCCTCCAGGAACTTATCGATAACCAGATAATCCTTCAGGCGGCCGTAAAGGCCGGCATCAAGGTGGACGACCGGGAAATAGACGAGGCCTTCAAGGAACGCACCGCGAATGTGCGCTCGACCGAAGAACTCATCACGCAGGTGCTTGAACCGCTGAAACTCTCCCTGGAAGAATTCCGTCGGGGCATCGCCGACGACCTGGTGCGCCAGCGTTATATCCACAGCAAAATCGGCGCGCCGCCCCAGGAAAAAGAGCAGAAAGTGGATATCCGGATAGACATATTCGTTCCGCCCCGCGAGATAAAGGAATATTTCGCCAAGCACCGGAATGAGCTCGTCTTGCCGGGCAAAATCAAGACCCGCCAGATAATCCTGAAATACGACCGCCAGACCAAAGACCTGAAAAAAGCCGCGGCCGACAGCATCCTCAAGGAATTGAAAAATGGCGCCGACTTCGCCGAACTGGCCAAGAAGCGCTCCGACATCAAAGCCGAATCCGGCGGCGATTGGAACTGGACGGACAAGAGCACGTTCCCCAAAGAAGTGGAAGACATCATCTACAACCTGGAAATCGGCTCGGTCAGCCCGGTCATAGAAACATCAAACAACTACCGGATAATCAAGGTCGAAGGAAAAAACCTGCCCAAAGAACCCAGCGAAACCGACCCCGACACCCAGCAAGCCATCAGGAAAATCCTGGTCAGGCAGAAAATAGACCTGGGCATAGACGCCCTGAAAACCAAACTCAGGCAGGAATCCGATATCCAGCTGATGAAATAGCCCGGCGCACTGGATGTCTCAGCGCCAGTCAATCGCCGAAACAAATCCCCAATTCCCTGCCGGACTGAATCACATCGGAACTTAAAGGCACGGTATTCAACTGCGCAATCGCGTCTTCCAGCGGGACCGACCCGATATCCGGAGGTTTCAAGCAAACCATCCGTCCGAATTTGCCCTGCGCAATCAGCCGGACGGCGGCTGTGCCGAATCGCGTCCCGACCAGCCGGTCAAATGTCGTCGGATTCCCGCCCCTCTGCAAATGCCCCAGCACCAAGGACCTGGTTTCCCTGCCGGTTCTTTTGGCGATTTCTTCCGCAACCAGATTCCCGATGCCGCCCAATACTTCCACGTGGCTTTCCGAACCCGTGGCCTTGACCATCCTCTGCCCGCCGGCCGGCTGGGCCCCCTCGGCCACCACCACGATGCAGAAATTCCTTTTAGTCCGGTATCGTTGGTTCACCTTTTCGCACACCTTGTCAAAACTGAACGGTATCTCCGGTATCAAAATAATATCCGCCCCGCCGGCCACGCCGGAGTTCAAGGCAATCCAGCCGGCATACCGACCCATAACCTCGACCACCATCACCCTTTTATGGCTCTGCGCCGTAGAATGGAGCTTATCCAGCGCATCGGTTGCCGTAGACACCGCCGTATCATATCCGAAGGTAATAACCGTGGCCTTCAAATCATTATCAATCGTTTTCGGGATGCCCACGATGGGCAGTCCCTTGTCTTTTAACTTCTTGGCAATCCCCAAAGAACCGTCGCCCCCGATGGCCACCAGCGCGTCAAGCTTTAACTTGCGGAAGTTCCTGACGATAACACCGGACATATCCTTGACCACCACCTTGCCCCCGACCCTTACATTATGGTGAAACGGGTTCCCGCGGTTGGTCGTGCCCAGGATAGTCCCGCCCATATTTAATATACCGGTGACGTCCTTGGTCGTAATCCTTTTGGCCTTTGAAAGGTGCAACAACCCCTCAAACCCCTCCCTTATGCCGATGACCTCCCAGCCGCGGTTAAAAGCACTTTTGACAACCGCCCGGATAACCGCATTAAGCCCCGGCGCGTCGCCGCCGCCTGTCAGAACGCCGATTCGTCTTATCTTTTTCATAATTCCTCCTTAGAGCCAGTTAGTTACAGACCGATGCGATCGGGATGTAACGTTACTGGGTCTTATTAGGGACACTTCGAGTATAACGAGTTAGTGTCCCTTATCCCGCATTAGCGGGGCTAAAAAAATAACCAATGCCCTCAGCGGTTCCCGCCTGAGGCGGGTCTGCCTTAGGCACGATAATATTGCGGATTTTTATATCTTAAAAACCACGGCCGTCTTGGTGATGATATCAGCCAGTGTTTTATGCCGGCGGTTAAAAAATGACACCAGAATGCCGGGAAGGAAAAGGGTTAATAAAAACCTGGCAGTAATCTGATAGACATTGGGCAGTCCGCCCCGCTCGGAGCGGGCCTGGATGTGCATAAGGCGCATCCCGTAAGTCTGTCCCGTGGAACGAAGCCTTTTGAGGTTATAAATAAAATAAGTAATCGGAAATATTACAGCGGAAAAATCCGCTTTTGACATTTCTATTTTTAATAAATACAGCACGCCGGTTAAAACAAGACTCAAAACAAACCATAATGCCGTGCAAAATATCATATCCACAATGAAAGCCACGCTCCGGGGAAGCAAGGAAACATAGGCTAACGGTTTTGCCGTCTCCTCCAGAGCGGCGATTAATTCCTCATAGGTCGCATAGCGCTTATCGCGGTCCTTTTCCATCATCCGGCATATAATCTGCGACACCGCCGGCGATATCCCCGCATTAAGCTTGGACGGGTCGACCAGCGGGTCGGTAATATGTTTGAGCGCCACCTTTAACGGCGTATCCCCTTCAAACGGAGTTTTGCCGGTGACCAAATGATAGAACGTCGCGCCCAAGGCGTAAATATCCGCCCGATGGTCTATCTCGTCGCCTTTGGTCTGCTCCGGCGCCATATAAATCGGCGTGCCCACGGTTATCCCGTTATTGGTCAGGCTGGGCAGTTTCTTGTCCGGCCTGATAAGCTTGGCCAGCCCGAAATCGGCCACCTTAACCAGCCCGGCCGCGGCAACCAGAAGATTGGACGGCTTGATATCCCGGTGGATGATGCCCTTTTTCAGCGCCGCCTCAAGCCCTTTGGCGGTCTGGATAATGTAATCAAGCGCCTCGCCCAGCGGTATCCTGCCTTTTTCTTCCAGCATGGCCTCCAGCGACCGCCCATCAACGAACTCCATAGTGAAAAAATGCTTATTCTTCTCCTCGCTGATGGCATAGATACTGATGATATTGGGATGATTCAGCGCCGCGGCGGATTTGGCCTCCCGCTTAAACCGCTCGATGAACTCCTTCTCCGCGGCCAGCTCCGAAGAAATGACCTTTATGGCGATATCCCTTTCCAACGATTCCTCATACGCCTTATAAACCACGCCCATACCGCCCTTGCCCAGTTTAGCCGTAATTTTATATGCGCCTATGAAATCACCCGGTTTCAGGAAAGACGTGGATTTCTGCGGCGGCGGAGATTTTTCCACCAGGATGCAGGTTTTCCCGGAAGAGTCATCCTGGGTTATGGCGCAATCGCCCGGAACGGAATGTTTCTGTTGGCAGGACGGGCAGGCAAACTCCTCGTCCCGCTCAAAATCCCGCAGGCTCAGGTTTGCCCCGCACTGGCACTTAAAACTTTTATAAACGCTGGACATATCAATTCCCCCGATTAATCATAAGAATAACAAAAAACGGCATACGAGTCAAGCAAAGGAATTAAACTAATCGTCCTGTCAGTTTGGAATTTGTAATCTGTGGCTCGCGGTTAGTGGCATTTAAATAAAAGAAATAATCAGTGATTTCAGTGCTTTCAGTGGTTATATTTGGTATATCTGGGATAATAGACTATGAAATCAATCTTATTCAACCTGCTGATAATGGTTTACGGAGCGACGGGCATAATCGGGCTTATCGCCTACTGGCCCACCATCAAAGACCTGTATTACCATAAAAAACCCAGCGCCAACATATCTTCTTATGTATTATGGACCGCCACCAGCGGCGTGGCGTTCCTGTATGCGTTATTAATCCTGCCCGACCTGCTTTTCATTATCGTCTCCGGAATGAACTTCGGCGCCTGCGGACTGGTGCTTTTCCTGAGCGCCCGGCTCAAAAACCACCGGTGAAAATAATTGGGTTTGGGAACATATTCCGGCGGCATTCGTGGTTATAGCATAATCTATAATTGGTTTTATTTGCATTCTCCGTCCCTTTTCTATAGAATCCGACTATGTCAACTGCATTCGGTTCACCCCGTTAGAGATGATACGGCCGTCCGCGGCGGCCTATCTCTAACGGGGTAAATATATAGTCTTGCGGAAATTTATGGCGTAATTATGGCAACTACCTTTAGCAAATACTCACTTGAGCGAAAATTAGGCTAAGGGGGTTAGTGGCAGTTCGAGCGAAGCGAGTTTACTGCCACGTTATCCCGACACGAAGTGTCGAACGTTAGTGCAAAAGAGAACCTAAGATGCCAACTGCATTCGGCAAATATACACTGGAGAAGAAATTGGGCGAAGGCGGCATGGGCGCGGTATACCTGGCCATTGACCCGGGCCTGAACCGCAAGGTCGCCCTGAAAATCATCTCCTCGGACGACCCGGAAATGCTGGAACGCTTCCAGCGCGAGGCCTCAGCCGTCGCCAAATTCAACCACCCCAATATCGTCCATGTCTACGAAACCGGCATAATCAACAAGAAGCCGTATTTTTCCATGGATTACATTGAGGGCTCATCTTTAGATGCCATTATTAATGCCCCCAAAAAGCCGAGCATACAGAACATCATCAGAATAATCCTTCAGATTGCCTTGGCGCTCGATTACGCCCATCGCCAGAAGGTAATCCATCGCGATATCAAGCCGGCCAACATAATGATAGACCAACAGGGCCAGGCATAT
>JAZDFB010000068.1:0-2666 GCA_043808305.1 Planctomycetota bacterium
GTTCCGGCGGGAAAGCCGCTCTTAGGGCTAACATAAGATAGAAGCCCGGTACCATCATCACCATTTCACAAAGGCGCATGATGATGTTATCAATCTTGCCGCCGAAATAACCCGATATGCCGCCTACCAGCATACCCAGGATGAAGGTTATCAGCACCCCTACCAGTCCAATGGATAGCGAAACGCGCGACCCGTAAAGGATACGCGAAAACATATCCCGGCCGCGGGAATCGGCGCCCATTAAATATATCCGGTACTCGGGGTCTTCTACCCCGAAAAGATGCCGGTCGGTTTTGAACAGGCCCAGCAGCTTATACTCATCCCCCCGAACAAAAAATTTGAGCTGATAGTGGGTTGATTTATCAACTTTATAAACCCGTTCATAGAATTCATTAAACTCATAGGTATAGTTATAGACAAAAGGAACAAAATGAAACTGGCCGGCCTCATCAAAAAAATGTATGGGCGTAGGCGGATTGTAGGAATTGGTCCGGCGCTCGTTATCATAACTGTACGGGGCGATAAAATCAGCCAAAATAGCCCCGACATAAAGAATACCCAGCACCACACAGGCAATCATAGCCAGGCGGTGCCGGCACAATCTTCTTAAAGCCAGTCGGAATTGGCTGACAGATTCGTGTTGGGGTTGGACATCGTCCATTGCTAACTCCGTATTAATTGTCGTCTCTATTCAGTATTCCGTATACCGTATACCGTATTCCGTTAAAATCTTTAAACCTATTCAAAATCATTTTTCTTTTACTGTATACGGTCGACGGACGACGGGCGACTGTTTATTGATATTGAATTCTCGGATCCACCCAGGCCAGGAGAACATCGGCCACTAAGTTGCCGAAAATAAGCAGTATCCCTCCCATCAGCATACTGCCCATGACTAAAAACAGGTCCTGGCTCCGAACCGCCTCCAGCATGACATTGCCCAAACCAGGCCAGTTACAGATAATTTCGGTCAGGGCCGCACCACTTAAAATATCGGATAGCTCATAACCGAAAATAGTTATCATCGGGTTGATGGCGTTGCGCAGAGCGTGTTTATAAATCACCGCCGATTCGCTTAAGCCCTTGGCCCGGGCGGTAGTGATATAATGGGCCCTTAACACTTCCAGCATGTTGCCGCGCATCAAGCGCTGTAAACCGGCCATGGCGCTGGTGCCGATAACCAGGGTCGGGATTATAAGATGTTTTAATACGTCCCATACTTTAGCCAGAAAGGACATCTGTTCGTAATCGCTGGACATCATCCCGCCTAAGGGCAGGATACCGATGGCCGAAGCGGCAAAAAGCAATAATAAGGCCAGGAAAAAATTGGGCGTGGACATGCCCAGGAATGATAAAGTGGAAAATATCTTATCGCCCCAGGAATAGCGGTTGACCGCGCAGTAAATCCCGATAGGAATAGCAATAAGCCAAGTAAAAAGCAGCGCGGCTAAAGACAGAATAAGCGTATTGAATAGCCGGGCTTTGATAACCTCAGTAACCGGCGCCTTTTTAACGAACGAATAACCGAAATCAAGACGCACGATATTTTTCAACCAGTAACCGTACTGGACTATAGGCGGCTTATCAAGATGATACTGGGCTTCGTATTGTTTGATGGTTTCTTCGGAAATCTGGGGATTCATCCTGAGGCTGTCGAAATAATTGCCGGGGGCTAAATTGAATATCATGAAGGCAATAAAACTTATGGCTATAAGCAACGGGATGGAAATAAGTATCCTGCGGATGATGTAGGTGGTCATTACCAAAACCTCTAAAGATAGGGTTCCGCCCAGTCCGCCAAGATTTGTGGCGGAGCGGGCGCAGTCAGGGGCCAGGGTACAGGGTTCAGAATAATCACAAATTAGTCGTCCGTATACCCCCTGCTGTTTTGTTACCAAAACAATACGCTGGGGGCAGGCCGTATTCCGTAAAACAAAAAAATAATTCTCACAGGGACTTGTAAGAAACTTTTAAGAGACTAAAAGAAACAAAAATAATTGTTTAGGTCTCATCCGAGTCTCATAAGAGTCCCTGTTAAAATATCTTAAGTTTTTGACTTACCGTGTTTATCCGTGTTGATCCGTAGTTAAAAATATTAAGATTCTTTTCGCCTGCCCCCGCGTTTAGTCCGCCTAAGGCGGACTGCAGGGGGTGCTTTTCGCCTGTCCCCAGTGTTAGTTTTACGCAGTAAAACTGCAGGGGATGTTTTCGTGGTAAATAATCATTTATTTTACATATATTTCTTCCAGATTATGGAAAGCACCGCCGTAACTGGTGGGATGAAGATTGCCGAATTTATTGCGTACCGCAAATATGTTGGCCGGGATGACGGTATAAATAAAGGGGACTTCCTCGGCCACTATCCTCTGCCATTCGTCATATAAAGCTTTGCGCTTGTTACGGTCCATTTCCTGGACGCCCAAATTATAAATATCATCAATCCTGGCTTCCCATTTGGTAGCCGGTTTGGATTGACGCGGGTACCACATATGCAAATGGCCGCTCGATTGCCAGACATTGTTGCCGAAATGCGGCTCAATACCGCCGGTTAGTCCCAGCATTATGGCGTCCCAATCATAGGTGGAGTCCATCTTCTTGACCAGGTTGTTAAATTCCAATTGGGTAAAATGGACTTTCAGGCCGATACTTTCCAGGTCCTTGCGGAT
>JAZDFB010000069.1:0-15081 GCA_043808305.1 Planctomycetota bacterium
ATGCTATATAACATAAGGAGAACGTATTAACTTTACCCGTATCCGAAAGAGGCACCCATTTTGAAGTCGGTTTGAAACACCATTCGCAGAACATCCGGGGCGGTATCAGAATACGGTTGCAATGACGGCAGTGCCGCCCCAGTAAAACCCCGTTTTTTAAACCCTCCAGATAATGGCCGATGGCAATGCCGGAATCCCATTGGTAGTTGGCTTCGGGCGTACATTTGGTGACAAATACTTTACCATCGGCAAAATCTTCATTTTTAAGTCCGGTACCTTCAAGCTTGATTATTTCTTTCTTGGATGCTTTAACACGGGCTGTTTTTTTTCGCATAGAATACTCCTATCCATTATTATCCTAATTATCCTATATATTTAATTTTCCTTTACGGTACGCTTCAAGAAAAACTTCCACTAATTTTGGGTCAAATTGGATGCCTGACTGGCTCGTAACCTCTTTAATGACATCATCAATCGGCATACCACGCCGGTAAGGCCGATCGCTGATCATGGCATCAACCGCATCAGCCAAAACCATAATACGGGAAACCAACGGTATATCTGAGCCCTTAATGCCATCCGGATAACCACTACCGTTATAATATTCATGGTGTGAACGGACAATTTTAGCAATACCCTTATTGACTCCGCAAAGAATATTGTAACCGATAATCGGATGCATCCTGACAATCTGAAGTTCGAATCTGGTTAACTGTTGTTCATTGTAAAGCAAGTTGTCCTTTAGCGTAACTTTCCCGATATCGTGCAGAATCGCAGCCAGATGCAATTCCCGTTTTTGTGTTTCGGGTAAACCGAGCTCGCCGGCAATTATCCGGCATAGGTTAGCTACCCGGAGTGAATGTCCGTGCGTTCCCCGGTCACGCTCTTCCAGAAACCGAACGCACACCTCAGCCAACTTAGCCAGAGCGTTATGATTATTAGTTACTAACATCGCCACCAGGTTAAAAAAGACTTGGAATTCGTTGAGGTCGGGCCGGGTATATCTTCGCCGCCCCTGGCAGATGATATCCATCACGCCAACAAGATGTCCGGCCATAACCACTGGCAGAGTCATTATCGTC
Source organism: Planctomycetota bacterium (assembly GCA_043808305.1). GTDB lineage: Bacteria > Planctomycetota > MHYJ01 > JACQXL01 > JACQXL01 > JBBAAP01. Next base: position 1,083 of record JAZDFB010000069.1, read on the forward strand.
ATTCTGCCTTTATTAGAAAGCCCTAAGTTATTAAGCTCTTCGTTATATCTATTATCGCCGGATGTTTCATCAAGTATTAATACATTCAGATTCTGGATCACCCATCCTGTCATGCCATTCTTAATATTAACTTTAGGTTCTCCGGCTGGAATAACTCCTGTTTTGTTTAATACAAAATAAGTAAAAAGTTCACCGACTGGTTCATCATAGGCAAAAACGAGGCAGGCTGAAGCTTCCAGGCATGAAACCAAGTATTCACATGCGTTGGTTAATGATTCCTGCTCCGAACACTGATTCACACGGGAAAGTATTGCACTAAATTTTTTATCGTAGTCGTAGGAACTCATAGTAATTTATTTAGGTTACTATTATTTATCCAACAGTCAATATTTTCTGAATAACTACTATGAAGGTTGCTCGGCCTCAGGATTACGGCGGCGGACCAGGAAAGCAACAGTAGAAATAATTACAACCAAACCAATGATAATAACTTCTTCCATTCCAATCAGGCCCGGTATAAAGTCATTAGCGTATGGCTGTGTTTTAACCGAATTAAATATAACCTTCCATGCGCCGGACGGAAATCGCTTAAGCTGAATGTAAAGTATCATCGGATTAAGCAAGAGCCTGGAAATCCGGGCTAATTCGTTGCCGGATGAAATAATTCTGGACCATTGAAACCCGTTACCCGGCGTATACGGAAACCGCTTAAACCACAGCGGGATAAACCGCGGCACTTTATTCATGTATTCCGGATATTCGTCCGGGAAAAGCTCTGTCAAGTACACTTCTTCTTTCTTCATTCTCAAGTAATATGCAAAAAAGAAAAAAACGGCATACGCGACAAAAATGAAAGGATTCGCTCCGGCCGCACAGATGCCCAAATCTATAACCAGGTTCCCCAAATAAAACGGGTGTCTAACAAACCGGTAAGGTCCCCATTTAGTAAGCTGTTTATTACGAACCAACGCACCGATGGCCCAGAAATGCCAACACATCCCGAGTAAAATTAAGCCAATGCCAATGCATAAAGACAGAGGCGTAATGAAGCCAAATAATAGAACTAACAAAAGTATGACCCGCCTAACCCAGGCTCTGGCTTTTAATTTCATAATCATAGTCGTAACATTATTGTCATATTCTCTTTTTAACTATTACCGGCAGTTACACCGTTACTGCCGGTTATAGTGACCCGCAACCAATTAGAGTGGGGCGGTCTACTATAACTGATGTCAAGAAAATGAGCTCAGGTTTGTATTCTAAAGTATCTCACCCTTGGAAATAACCACGATGCCATTTTCGATAACTGTGAACCGGCGCCGGTCGTCCTCGTGATTATACCCAATTTCCATACCCTCAGGTATTTTGACATCTTTATCAATAATTGCTTTCTTGATTTTAGCCCGGCGGCCAACCTGGACGCCTTCAAAAAGTATCGAATGACTGACACTGGCGTAGCTGTTTATCCGAACATTCGGAGAAAGAATCGAGTTCTGCACCCGACCGCCGCTGATGATACCTCCGGCGCAAACCAGTGAATCTAATGCCATGCCCATCCGATCACTGTCGGCGAATACAAACTTGGGCGGCGGCGCTTGAATTTGAGCCGTGTGAATCGGCCAGTCATTATCATAAAGGTTCAACTGAGGCGTAACGCTTATCAAATCCATACTCGCCTCGTAATACGCTTCAATAGTTCCTACGTCGCGCCAGTACTTCGGGCCCTGCTTATTTTCGTCTATAAAATTAAAACCTAATATCCGATGCGCGCTTAAAGCGTTGGGAATGATGTCCTTCCCAAAATCGTGCGATGACTTTTCGTCCAGCGCATCCTGCTGAAGCAACTTGCATAACACCGCAGTTTTGAAAACATATATGCCCATCGAGGCATAACAATTCGCCGGAGTCCCGGGAATCGTTCGTGCCAACTCAACCGGGGGTTTTTCCTGAAATCCGCCTACCTGATTATTTTTGTCTATTTCAACTATTCCGAACCGGGACGACTCACCTTTATTCACTTCAACCAGCGATATGGTGATATCAGCGTTATTGTCCCGGTGGAATTTCAGGATGTGGTTGTAATCCATCTTGTAGATGTGGTCGCCGGCTAAAATCAGGACGTGTTCCGGATCTTCTTTTTCTATGGAATAGATATTCTGGAAAACCGCGTCAGCCGTGCCTGTATACCAGCGATCACCCACCCTTTGCTGAGGCGAAATTGGCTCAATGTATTCACCCAGTGCATTGGACAAAAAACTCCAGCCATCCCTAAGATGCCTGTTAAGCGATACGCATTTGTACTGGACTAAAACAATCATTTTTCTGAGGTTGGAATTAATGGCATTACTCAAGGAAAAGTCAATAATCCGGTAAAGCCCCCCGAACGGCACAGCCGGCTTGGTCCGGTCTTTAGTTAGCGGTCCCAACCGCTCACCCCGACCACCGGCTAATACCAGAACCATTACCTTTTTAAGTAATTTCACCATCATATTATTTAAATACGTATTTCAGGCTATCCTGAATGGAATCGACAAATTTGAACTGCATCCCTTTTATCATTCGGGGCGAAATATCCTTAAGATCCTTTTCATTCAGCCTGGGCAACAATACCGTTTTTATCCCGGCCCGCCTGGCCGCCAGCATCTTTTCCTTAATACCGCCGACGGGCAGAACTTTACCCCGGAGCGTAATTTCACCGGTCATAGCCACATCCGGCCTAACCGGCTTATTGCGGATAAGTGAAATTAAAGAAATAGCAATGGTCAATCCGGCCGAAGGCCCATCTTTTGGTATCGCACCAGCCGGAACGTGAATATGTATATCGGTGTCTTTGTAGAAATCCACCGGCAATCCCAGCACCTTAGCCTTAGACCTGATATAGCTCAAAGCGGCCCGGGCCGATTCCTTCATCACATCGCCCAGATGCCCGGTTAACTGAAGCGTCTGGTTGCCTTTCATCTTGGTTGATTCTATAAAAAGAATATCACCGCCTGCCCGGGTCCAGGCTAGCCCGGTAACCACACCCGATTCTGACGTTCGCTCAGCTACAGTGGAAAAAAATTGCTCTACGCCCAGATATTTTTCAATGTCCTTTTCGTCTATAATAACGCCCTTAAAGGCGTGTTTCTTGTCATCACTTGACACTTTATCCTTAGCAACTTTTCGGCATACCGTGGCAATCTCTCGTTCCAGATTACGCACGCCCGCCTCAAGAGTGTAACTGCTTATAATTTTCCCTATAGCCTTATCGGTAAACTGGAATTCTTCTACGGTCAGGCCGTGCTCCAAAATCTGTTTAGGTACCAAATGGCGTTTAGCAATATAGAGTTTTTCATCCTCGGTGTATCCGGGCAGTTCCAACACCTCCATCCTGTCCTGCAGAGGCCCGGGAATCGTATCCAGCACGTTAGCCGTAGTAATAAACATCACCTTAGATAGATCAAACGGCACTTCCAGATAATGATCCGAGAACGAGAAATTTTGCTCCGGGTCAAGCACTTCTAACAGAGCTGACGACGGGTCACCCCGGAAATCCGACCCGATCTTATCTATCTCATCAATCATGAAAATTGGATTATTAGAACCGGCCTTTCTGATGCCCTGAAGCACCCGTCCGGGCAAAGCGCCCACGTAAGTACGACGGTGTCCGCGGATCTCGGCTTCATCATGAACCCCTCCCACCGACATCCGATAAAACTTACGACCCATAGCCCGAGCAATAGAACGCCCCAGTGATGTCTTACCCACTCCCGGTGGCCCGACAAGACACAGTATCGGACCGTGCATATCATGTTTTAACTTACGCACAGCCAAATATTCCAGTATCCGTTCTTTGACTTTTTCCAAACCGTAATGATCCTCGTCCAAAATCTTCTGGGCTTTTTTAATATCTAAGTCATCCTCAACCGATAGCGACCAGGGCAGATTAACAATCCAGTCAAGATAAGTCCGGGCCACGGTATATTCAGCCGATGACGGATGTATCCGACCCAGCCGATTAAGTTCATCTTCAGCCACCTTGCGCACCTCATTGGATACGTTAAGCTTGGCTACTTTTTCTTTTAGTTCCTTGATATCGGTCGATTCGCCCTCTCCCTCGCCCAACTCGCGTTGGATGGCCCGCATTTGCTCGCGCAGGATGTGTTCGCGTTGAGCCTTGGTAATTTCGTCCTGCACCTCGGTTTGAATCTTGGTGCCCAGCTTGATAATTTCCTGTTCGCGGTTAAGTAATCTTAATACCCTGTTCAGCTTTTCCTTAAGCGTATTGGCTTCCAATATCTTCTGCTTCTCAAAAATAGGAACGTTAATGTTTGATGCGATAAAATAGCACAATGTCAGCGGGTTATGCGTGTTCATTACGGCCATTTGTATTTCATCGGCCGGCAGGTAAGGCACCTGCTTGACAATATTAATAAAAAGATTCGAAACCGTCCGGGCTAATGCTTCTATCTCCGGCGATTTTTCAACTTCATCCGGAATAATCCTGACGCGGGCCTTAAGAAACGGCGTCCGCTGGATGATGCCTTCTATCTTTATGCGTTCCATGCCTTGAGCCACGAAACGAACCGTACCGTCCGGAAATTTGAGCATTTTGGCTATGGCTGCCCGTGTACCATATTCGTAAAGCTCATATGCATGGTTAGTTTTATCAATCGATGGAGGCGGAGTCTGGCATTCCTTCTTATCCGACCCGCGGAGCACGTCCCCTTCTTCCAAAAAATCCGTTTGTTCGATAGCGGGTTCTTCATCATCGATTTTAACCAGCACCTGCGCGTAAGTCTTGTCACCAGCCAAAGCGCTGTCAATCATATCAATTGTATCTTTGCCTGAAACCACCATCGGCATAAGTACCGACGGGAAAAGCATAGCGTCCTTTATCGGCAGAATCGCTAATTCTAACGTTTGTCCGCTGATTTCAGACGGCGGCTGGATATTTTGATTATTTTCGCTCATTTATCAAATCCCTAATAATTATCAGACAAAATGTATTTCTATTGTTGCAATAGTCCGTTTCTGCCGTGATTTGGGAATAACTATTTCCAAAAATCCATCTTTATAATAAGCATGAGCGTTTTCCGGGCTGATATGCCCATCCATACGGATAACCCGCTCGAACTTACCGTAATTTATTTCCATCTGGCGGAAAATCCGCTTGCCAGCGACATGGGCAGAGCTCTTCTCGTGCCGCGTTCCTTTGATGACGACATGGTCGCTGTCAACTGATATAATAACCTCTTCCGGTTTGACGCCGGCCAGCTCGCTTTTTATGACCAACTCGTTATCTGTCTCGTAGACATCGGTAGGCGGCTGCCAGCTGTGCTCGGACTGTGCCATGACTAGCTTGCCTGCGGACAAAAAAATCTCGCTGAAGACAGCCATTTTCTTATAATTGCTTTCCGGAGAAATATAATACTGCCTGCGGTTTCGTTCGGAACTCATAAATATTATTCTCCCCTCATGGTCTAAAAGGACAGACATTCACGATATTAATCCCTGCTTCTATTTCTGATAATTAACAACCTGGCCAGCTGAAGCATGGCCATAAGCGCAAGCACCCCAACAGTTTACTATTTCTATCATAGACTTATAGCGGTGTCAAGAGATTTTAGGGACAGTTAATTACAGGCCGCTGTTATCGAAACTATTGTTGGAGCAGAATATTTCGTCGTAAAACTGGCTTAGCGCGTCTTAACTTTGAGATATTTTATAAACCGCCATACCTATATCTTGAACAGAAGTAAATAGTAATATTATTCACGACAGATAATTCCGATTATTTTATTTGACACCACAGTCTTTTTATATAAGAATCCAAGGGGATTGAGTCATTATTTTGTGCTCAACCCTTCTGTGACTTTGTAATCCTATAGTAAAGGAGAATCTATTATGTTCGGCTCTTTAATCAGCAAAAATAAAGCATTCTTTGAGATGTTCGAGAAATCGGCGGCTAATGTCGCGGCCGGGGCTAAGGCGCTGGCTGACCTGATGAAGTCTTATCCGGAATCATTGGGTGAAAATGTCAGTATACTGAAAGATATTGAGCATCAGGGCGACACCTTTACCCACCAGACTATCGAGATGCTTAACAAAACCTTTGTTACACCCATTGACCGTGAGGATATCCACCAACTAATTACCAAGCTGGATGACATCCTGGACCTGATGGACGGAGCCAGCGGACGGTTGGCACTGTATAAGGTTGAGGCAATTACGCCCGAGGCCAAGGAATTTGCGGAACTATTAATCAAGGCAACGGACATCCTGGCCCACGCCGTTACCTGCCTGCGTAATTTAAAAGACGTCAAGGATATGACTACCCATTGCGTGAACGTCCATACCATTGAAAACGAAGGCGACCAACTCCTGCGCAAGGCCATGACGACTCTATTCGAAAAGGAGAAAAATAATCCTATTAACGTAATTAAGTGGAAAGAAATATACGAAGATTTGGAAACGGCTATTGATTTCTGCGAGGACGTGGCCAACGTGATTGAAACGATTGTTTTGAAGTATTCTTAAACACGGCGACCTGATAAGGAGCGTTTCGTTTGACTATAGTTGTCATCGTCATAGCCGTGGCTCTGATATTCGACTTTGTAAATGGGATGCATGACGCGGCTAATTCCATAGCCACGGTGGTATCCACCCGGGTGCTTTCGCCAAAATGGGCTGTGGCTTGGGCGGCTTTTTTCAACTTTATCGCTTTTCTTTTCTTCGGCTTGCACGTGGCCAATACCGTTGGCACGGGCGTAGTTCATCCCGAGGCCATAAATACCGCCGTTATCGCGGCCGGATTAATCGGGGCTATCACCTGGAACTTGCTGACCTGGTATGCCGGACTGCCGGTAAGTTCTTCGCACGCGTTGGTGGGCGGGTTATTGGGCGCCGCGGTAACGCATGCCGGCTTCGGAGTGGTGGTGATAGATAAGTTCCTGTGGATATGCGCGTTCATAGTTCTGTCGCCGGTTTTGGGACTGGTGTTCGGTTATATTTTTATGATTATTGTTCTGTTGCTGTTCCGTAACTCCACTCAAGCCAAAGTGGATAAGCATTTCCGAAAGCTCCAGCTTTTGTCGGCCTCGGCCTACAGCCTAGGCCACGGCGGCAACGACGCCCAAAAAACAATGGGTATCATCGCGATACTGTTGTTCGCGTGGCAAAGCAAGGTAGCGCAGGAAGCCGGACTGCCGATGCCCAAGTTTGAGGTGGCGTTTTGGGTGGTTCTGGCCTGCCAGGCAGCCATGGGGCTGGGCACGCTCATGGGCGGCTGGCGTATCGTTAAAACCATGGGCCAGAAAATAACCCAGTTACAACCGGTAGGCGGTTTCTGCGCTGAGACGGCCGGCGCCGTTATGCTCTTCGGCGCTACATTATTGGGCATACCTGTTTCAACGACGCATACCATAACCGGTTCAATAATCGGCGTCGGCGCGACCAGGCGCTTGAGCGCCGTGCGCTGGGGCGTGGCGCAAAAAGTGGTCTGGGCCTGGATACTGACTATACCGGCCGCGGCGGCGGTATCCGCCATAGCCTATCTTATCCTGAAAAATTTAATATAACTACAGAAAGAGTAAGTAATTATGTTCAGCGTAGATTTTAACAACATACTGGATTCCCGCTTGGGCGCGGTGCACGGACTGAAACTTGCCGACTTTAACGCCCTAATCACAGACAACGAGATTGTCTGCAAGCAGGTCGCGGCCGAGCGGGCTCAGGGACAGCACGCGTTCCTTAACCTGCCCTACCAGGATGAGGCAATCATAGACAGGATAGAAGAACTGGCCTTGACGCGGGCCAGAAAAATAGATGATTTCGTGGTGCTGGGCATCGGCGGCTCGGCGCTGGGCGCCATTACTTTGCACAACGCGCTACACCCGCCGTTTTATAATATACTGCCTGTCAAAGCGCGGGGTAAATGGCCCAGATTACAGGTGCTGGACAACATCGACCCTGAAGAAACATCTGCCCTTTTCAAGCTGGTTAAACCAAAGAAAACAATATTCAATGTCATCAGTAAATCGGGCGAGACTACCGAAACCACAGCATCCTTCCTGATAGCGTTAAAATTCATAAAGAACGCCTGCGGAAAGCGCTGGCCGGAGCACCTGATTGTCACAACCGATGCAGAAAAAGGATTCCTGCGCAGATTTGCCAACAAGGAAGGAGTAACCACCTTTGAGACACCAGCCAAGGTTGAGGGCCGGTTTTCGGTTTTAAGTTCGGTAGGATTAGTGCCAGCCGCATTCACGGGAATTGACATCAGAAAACTGCTCAAGGGCGCGGAGTTATTAGACCAGTCGATAAAAAATACCCTGCCTGAATCCAACCCAGCATTTATAGCCGCTCTGGTTAATTACCTGTATGATATCAAGAAAAATAAGAATATGCTGGTGATAATGCCGTACGGCTGGCAGTTGAAAGGACTGGCTGACTGGTTTCGCCAGTTATACCCCGAAAGCCTGGGCAAACGTCTTGACTTAAATAAAAATGAAGTAAACGTCGGACCGGCCGTGCTTTCGTCATTGGGTACAACGGACCAGCATTCGCAGATACAGCTTTACAACGAAGGGCCGAACAATAAACTGATAGTATTTATCGAGATAGCCAATTTCAAATCCAAGATTGCGATACCCAATGTATTGCCCAACGAAGAGAATAACTCATTCCTGGCTAAACACCGGCTGGCCGAATTGATGCAGATAGAAAAAAGGGCCACCGAATACGCCCTGACCCGAAACCAGAGGCCGAATTACACCATCCGGCTGGACGAGGTGTCGCCCGAAACCATAGGCGGCATGTTCTATTTTTTTGAGCTTCTGACAGCTTACGCCGGCAAATTATACAAGATTAATCCTTATAACCAACCCGGAGTGGAATCCGGCAAGCGGGCGACTTTCGGCATGCTCGGGCGAGAAGGTTACACCGGCGAAACCGTCGATGTTAATAACATCCTGACCAAAGACGATAAGTGGATTATCAAAGCTATACCTACCCGCAATAAAATTACTTCGGAATAACTCTCGGAATTTTCTTCCATAGGGGTTATCACCCCTCTGGCAGTTTGAGCGTTAGCGAATTACTGCTGGAGTATAAGTCGCTTCGCTTCAACAGCCCAAGTATAACTCACTACATTCTCCCGCTGCGGCGGGATGTGGCGCCGAAGCGCCATGGCGCCCTTATGGCGCTCACCGCCTGACCGCGAACACAACGCATAACAAGCCGAACTACAGGCCGAAGAACAGATAGGTCAGAATGAAGTCGAAAATCAATATCGTTATGAACGATATAACCACCGATTTCATCGTAGCGGTCCCGACGCCAGCCGCGCCGTTTTCGGCCCGGAGCCCCTGCGCACAGCTGACAACAGCAATGCTTATGCCGAAAATTAATGCTTTGATCATACCGGTATAGACATCTTTGTTGTCCAGGGTTTCCAGGGAGCTCCGAAAATAAAGAGAATACGACACACCAAGCGTCAGGTTGCTGATAACTCCACCGCCGATAGTGCCAATCAAATTGGTATAAATAGTTAACATCGGGCAGACGACAGCCATAGCAACAAAACGCGGCAAAACCAAAAACTGTATCGGCTCTATGGACATTACTTCAATAGCATCAATTTCCTCGGAAACCTTCATCGTGCCGATTTCGGCGGCGATGGTTGAACCGATCAAACCGGCCAGGATGTATCCGGTCATAACCGGCCCCATTTCACGGCACATAGAAGCTGACACAAGCATTCCGACAGACCCTTCCTGGCCAAACTTCTGGAGCTGAATGCCGGACTGAAGCGCCAGGACCATGCCGCTAAAAATGCCGACAATCATAGCCACCGGGAAGCCGCCGAAAGTGCAGAGCTCGATTTGGTGCATAATATCGCCAAAACGCTTGCCCCAGAAACGGTATGACATCACCGTGCGGTAGAAAAGCATCAGGTGATATCCCATTTCGCGGAAAAAATCATTAAACCACATATTTATGCCTTTAGGTATTATAGTTCGGCAGTTCTCCCGATATACCATCGGGAGAATACTGCCGACTATACCTGGCAGTAGTAGACCGTCCCGCTTCAGCGGTATACGGATCACTATACCCAGCAGTAATTCACTAACGTTCAAACTGCTGGAGTATAATTCCCACGCCCTTTCTGTAGAAAGAGCGGGGTCAAACTGCCAGAGTATAAATCCTTATATAAATTATGACCGTAAATATAGCTTTTAACCTGTGGCGGGACAAGATTTTTTATACTCTTATTAGCGGCTATTTCCCGGCGTATGCCGGTCGAAGAAACATCCACTTTGGGCTTAGCGATGTAATGAGCCATGATTTTATAGTTCGGCTGCCTGTTGCGTTGTGTTCGCGAAGCGGCATCCCGCCGCAGCGGGAGAAGTTGCAGCCAACTATACCCGGCAGTAATTTCAGAGCCCCATAGGGCCTCCCCTTGAGGGGGACAAACTGCCGGAGTACGGATAACCGGATCGGAGAAACGCATCGCCTTTTTCATCCTGCTGATTGGATATCCCGGCCTGGCAACCACCACGAAATCAACCAGGTTAATCAGGACCTTTATCCGGCGCCATTTGTGGATATCCATAAACGAATCCGCCCCGATGATGAAGTAGAACTTTGTATCTTTGGGATAAATATTTTTAAGCTTTATTATCGTGTTGATTGAATAAGTCGGGCGCCTGACCTTGATATCAATATCCAAAACAGCAAAGCGCGGATTATTCTTTATAGCCAGTTTAATCATAGCCAAACGATGCTGGGCCGGGGCAAGCTCTTTGGCTGTCTTACCACATTTATCCCTATTACTGCTTGCGAGCTTATGATAAGGCAGATAACAGGGGACAAACAGTATTTTATCAGGCTTAAGATATTTCAAAACGGCCCGGGCCATCGCCAGATGCCCGTTATGAATAGGGTTAAAAGTCCCGCCCAATATTGCTATCTTCATAATTCCAAAAATATACCATAAGAAATCAAGAAGACAAGAAAAAGTATAGAGCTTCTTTATAATCGGCTGTCACAACCTTAAAATATAACATTATAAAAATGGGGGGGATACCCTACCTCCCCCCCACCCCTCCCCCTCCCAAAGCATACCTATACCCCCCTACAAAACCGGCTATACCCCCTGTCCGGACTTGCTGGATACCATATCAGGACCGGTTATCCCCCCTGTCAAGTCCGGGTATGCCCCCTGACAGGTCTGGATATACCCTACGGCAAGACCGGGTAGATATGCCTTCAAGACTTGGTAACTATACCAACAAGTCTATGTAGATAGGTTGGCAGGTCCGGGTAGAGTGGTTGTCAGGACCGGGTATAACCTATTTCAGGACCGGATAAGGGGATTATTACGATACAGTCTACCAAGGCGTAGAATCATCGGAAGTGTATAGAGAGTTTATCCCGGCCTTTGAGCGGGACTCAAACTGGCTATAACCCCGATGTCGCTTACGCTCATCGGGATAAGAGCCGGTAACTCGTTACACACTCGAACCGGCACTAATAGTCGATATCTGCGGCATATCCGGCCGCCGGGGATAAGGTCGGAATCGGAACGAATCCGTTGAAAATAGTGCCGTTTACGGTATGATAGTCTATGCGGATACGACCGGCGGCACCACCGCCACCGCCCGGCATAGTTCCGCTTCCACGTCCGCCGCGTCCGCCGTAGTCTGCACCGGCAGCCTGACCGGTAGTTCCCTCGCCAGCGCCACCGCCGCCGGAACCGGAAGAGGAACCAGAACCTCCAGCCGCGGAGCCAGTAGCGCCGTTGCCGCCACGGTTATACTGTCCATCCTCCCCAGTAAAACCACCTGTTTGAGAGTGAGCAGAACCACCGCCGCCTGTGGCTGAAAAAGCATAGTTAGTCATACTCACAATATTATAAACTACAAGTCGGATAGAGCCGCCTGCCCCGCCACCAGCAGAACAATTCCACCCACTACTTTCAGATTGTCCGCCTTCACCATTGACTTTAATACAACCGGTCAGGTTGGAAAAATTAATAGTTTCCGCCAAAATCCAGACGATACCACCGCCGTATCCGCCGCGCCGAACGCTATTTGATCCAAATCCACCGGCACCGCCCATATAAATACGGGACATATCGGAAGTTCCGAGCAGTAACCGGTTTTTCCAGAGCGTATTAGGATTCTCCGTATCACTACCAGGAAGACCATAGCCGCCATACTGTCCATACGTTCCGCCGCCACCGGAATAGCCACTGCCAATCTGATGACCGGTGCCGGGGGTGGCATTGGCGTTATCATCATTAGCAACAGACTGGTTCTTATAGCCCAGATTGGAGAAGTTGATTGAGCCGCCGGATGTAAATAACACTGTTCCCATCGCACGGAAACAAATGATACCGCTTTTACCGTTAGCAAGATCCCATCCGTCGCCGGTAACTACGCCGGTAACTGTAACGCTGGTGTAATTAGGAACGCGAATCACTTGGACCCGATCGTTAGCCGAGGTAACCGCCCAGGGCAGCTCATCCTGAACCGTGATAGTGCCGGGTTTAGCGGTTATCTTGGTGAAGTAATATTTCCCGGCATTTGTATCGCGGGTTGCCCAACTCGCGCTATGGCCGAAATATATCAGGACCTCGTCGCCTATATTAAAACCGGCCACAGATTGCACAGACAGGGTCGTAGCGCTCAAGCTGGCGTTGCCATTAATATACGTGTTAAACCCTTCGGGCTGTGAACCGTTATTCCCATAAACTGTAGTATTCCAGTTGCCGGCAGAGAGAGTAATCGCCCCGTTTTGTCCGTTGCCGACATAAGTATGCGCCAGCGTAGTGGAAGATATGACGTTAGAATAGGTAGCGCTGTAACCGATGCCGTTATAGGACCTGATTTTATAATAATAGGCAGTGCCTTTGGTTAATCCGGTATTATCGAATGAGGTTGCGTTGGCTGCAATAGTATCGGTGAGCGCGGCCCAGCTGCTGCCGTCAGGCGAACGCCACATCTCAAAACCGTTCTCATTTATGGAATTATCAGCCCATTGCAGGGTGATATTGTAAGCGCCGACGGTAGTGGTTATCAGGCCAGACGGCGCGGCAGGCAACGACGTCAGGGCAGATGCCTCGTTGGACCAGGGGTCATAACCTGAAACATTATAAGACCTGACCCGGTAGTAATAAGTGGTGTCGGCTATTATTCCCGTGGTATCTGAGTAAGTTACGCTATTAGCCGCCACATTATTGGCAATAACAGTCCAGTTGGCGGTCAAAGGAGTGGACCGTGAAATCTCAAAGTTGGTTTCATCAGTGGCGCTATTCTGCCAGGCCAAGTCAATCTGGGAAGTGGACATCACGGCGGCGGTTAAATTAGAGGTGACATTTATCAGCGAGGCGGCATCGCTTTCTATTATCAGGGTATCTATAGACGGCGTGGCAGAAGTATCAGAAGTAGATAATGTGGCTTTCCACCTCAGGTCGGTGCCGGTAACAGGCAGTGAATATGATACATTGGGGGTGACCCCATACCAGTTTGCTCCGCCATTGGCTGTTACCTCATATGATATCGTAGTGTTGGCCGGGATAGAATGAGCCGGGTTCAGGCATACAATTGATGTAACCGTTGACCCGGAATTAAGTTTAATAGATTGCACCGTTGATGACGATTGATAAATATTACCGTTTACGCCAACATTCATAGGACTGTTTGTCCAGTTACTATTCGGCATACCATCACCACTGTAATAATATCCGTAATCCACAACGGTATATATGCCGGATGAATAAGGGAAAGTAGCGCTGCCATACCAATAAGTAGAACCGCCTCCGACCCTGCCGACCCGATAATATTGACCGGACGTAAGATTAATCGGGGTGCCCAGCGTGCCCCAATACCAGCCGTTAGAACCGCCGGCCGTAACCTGAATCGAACCTAAAAGCGTTCCGCCATCATTCCAGATACGAAGCCAGTTAGTAACTCCGGCCGGCATATAGGCGCCTAATTGGGTAATGGTAACGTTT
>JAZDFB010000070.1:0-19861 GCA_043808305.1 Planctomycetota bacterium
GAAAACAAACCATCTGACGTAGATATTGCAGCTGCCGAGAAATACTACAATAGCGCTAACCAGAAATATGGCCAAGGTAATATTAATGGTGCGATTGAAGATTATACAAAGGCAATAGAACTGAACCCAAAATATGCTGAAGCATACGGTGACCGCGGTTTTACCTATAATGCTAAAGGCGAATTGGATAAAGCGATTGCGGATTGTAATGAGGCACTCAGACTGAACCCAAAAGATGCTATGGTATACAACAACCGTGGTAGTACCTATCAGAAGAAAGGAGAGTTAGATAAGGCACTTGCAGATTATAATGAGGCAATCAGGCTGAACCCAAAATATGCCAAGGCATATAACAACCGCGGTCTCATACATACTATTAAAGGTGAGTTAGATAAGGCAATCGCGGATTATACTGAGGCAATCAGGCTGAACCCAAAATATATCAAAGCATACACCAACCGCGGTGATGTCTATATGAATAAAAGCGAGTTAGATAAGGCACTTGCAGATTATAATGAGGCAATCAGAGTGGACCAAAGATTTGCCGAGGCATATGGCAACCGTAGTCTTATTTATGCTAAAAAAGGTGATTTCAGGTCGGCGATAGCTGATGGCGAGGAGTTCCTGAAATTGGCGTCCAATCATCCCTTGGCGGTCCAGATGAAACAATTCATAGAAGAGTGGAAAAATAAAGTTAAATAGCTCTAATGAATTCCTGGAGGGTTCGCGGGACAGGTCCGCATTCGGCAAAGGCGCATAAAACCTGCATTTCCTGTCGTTTTTATTTATTATTCCGGGCTATTTTGACGATATAATTAGTGGAGGGGATAGAGAATATAGTATGTCCCAAGGCTACGCTTGGGACTAAGTGACTAATAACGTCATCCCATTCCTGATAGACCGTGCTGGCTAACAGCCACTAAGAGGCGTTTATAACCGAGGTGATTAGTCGTGTTGTGCTGTAGAAGATGACAATTTAGGGGTGCCGGGCAAACAACGCAACAAGCTTGTTGATTCAGCAGATGTCCATTACTGGCCGAGTAATGACCTTGGGTTGGTGAATACATGCCAAAATCGGTTATACTCCAACGGCTCGGGCAGGTTTGATTACCGCTCCGACAGCGGCGACGATTATTCCGATGCGGACCGTTTTGATAACCGTGTTTACCACGGCCACGGGGGGACTCCATCCCAAAAGGCGCCGCACCGGGTCGGGGATATTATCCGGTTACTGCATCGGCTGGTTTTCCCGCCGTTCGGCGATAATTTCTCCGTAATCTTCTCAAGAGTCATAAAGGGACGCTTCCCACCGGAGGTAACGCGCTAATCAGGCCCATTTCCGGGCGCGATTTTCCCCAAAATTCCTTTTTCCTCTCAGGACATATCCTTCCTGTAATAAGGGGGTATGCTCCGTGACATAGGGGGGCATGCTCCGTGACATAGGGGGGTATGCTCTGTGACATAAGGGGGTATGCTCCGTGACATAAGGGGGTATGCTCCGTGACATAAGGGGGTATGCTCCGTGACATAGGGGGGTATGCTCCGTGACATAAGGGGGTATGCTCCGTGACATAAGGGGGTATACTCTCCGGCATAGGGGAGTATACTCTCTGGTATAGGGGTATATACTCCCTGGGGTAGGGGGGTATACTCCCCTAGGGTAGTGGGGTATTGCCGGACTCTTCCTATTTTGATATAGTTTGATACATTTCAGCATAAGCCACAGAGACATTCACCCCATTAGAGGCGCGCCTCTAACGGGGCAAGGATGGCGCAGAGAACCCGTATTTAACCTTTATATTTTTGTCTACGCTTGGTTCGTATATTTATTGACTGCCTATTTAATCCGTGTACTCTGTGGCTATGAACAGGCCATTGACCTTAAACGAACTGGCTCACTATCTAAATGTCTCACGCCTGACCCTGATGCGCTGGATTAAGAAGGGGCAATTGCCGGCCCAAAAACTCGGCGGGCGCTGGATTGTTGAAGAGCGCATCCTGCACAAGTTCTCTATCGAGCGTGACGCCAATCTCTTCAGTTCCAAATCCCCTAAAAAGCCCGCACCAGTGGTTGATATTATTTCTCCTTACGGCATACGTAAGGCGACTTATCAGGATAACAAGCCCCTGAAGTTGAAAGCGGTCACGGAGATTTTGGGCGTCTGCCACCGGACCGTGACCGGCTGGATAAAAGACGGCAAGCTGGCCGCCAGCAAACTGGGCGGGCACTGGGTCGTCTGGGAAAACGATTTAGAGGAGTTCGTCAAACGGCGGTTGCTCTTTGTGGATGATGCGGCGCTGGGGATGCTATTTTTCAACCCCTATGTCCTGGAGCAATACCGCAAGGATTTTAAATACTACGTCCAGGAAGCCGCATTCCACGGCCGGGTTGGCAATAAGGAGGAACGCCATCTGATGCACCAGTCGCGCTCGCTGACTAAACGGCATCCTTATGTCTGGTCCAAAGAAACATTCGGCCGGAACGATTACAAATTGATGGATGCCCGCGGATTTGCGGAGTTGATGTTCTGGAAAATCCGGCTTAAGGGCGGGAACTTTGCGCTGGCCATTGACCCGCGGGCGTTCCAGCTGTTGCACGGGCCGGAGCAAAAGAAGTGGATGCCTTTTCACATCCCCAACCCGCGGATTTGATTAATATAACCAATAGGAATCTTAGCCACAGATTATACTTCGGCTGTTGGAGCAAAGCGACTTATCCCGATACATCGGGATGCCGCTCCGCGAACACAACGCACAGCCTAGTATACCTGGCAGTCCATCGGCTGTTAGCGACAAAGGAGCGTTACAGCCGAGGATACCCAGCAGTAATTCACTAACGTTCAAACTGCTGGAGTATAATTCACTACGTTCAAACTGCCAGAGTACACAGATTAACACGAAGAATTTTCTTGGTCTCCTGGGTTCCTTATACTATTAGGTATATTTATTATGTTATCCCCCAGAGGAGAGGCCGCCGAATGGCTCTACCTTAAGGTATTATGGAATAGGGAGTGGTGATTTGGCAGGCTTGAACTGACTCCATTTTTTACTTGACATCAGCTAAAAAAGGGCTATATTAAAGGTGAAGGATGTAAATAAATGTTTGGAAACAAAGGCGGTATGGATATCGGTAAGCTCCTTAAGGAAGCGGGTAGTTTCCAGAAGGAAATGGCCCGGGTCCAGGCGGAACTGAAGGAGCGGGTGGTCGAGGGCACGGCCGGCGGCGGGGCGGTCAAGGCCTACGTCAACGGCGCTCTTGAGCTCTTGAGCGTCAAGATTGCGCCGGAAACCGTCAAGCCGGATGAGGTTGATATCCCGGAGGACCTGGTTACCGCGGCGACCAACCAGGCTTTCCAGAAGGCCAATGATATGGTCAAGGAAGAGATGAAGAAGATTACCCCGGCCGGTATGCCGGGTTTATTCTAATAAATCTAAGGAGCAATATTATGAAGCGTATAAGTATTCTGGTAGTTCTGGGTTTGATTGTGGCGATGACATTCAGGGGAGTCAGTGCGTTGGCGGCCGGGTCCGACCCGGAGGCGGAACTCAAGAAGGCCATCAAGGACCGCAATATTACAACGACGCGCTCAGCGGCCGAACAGATGTCGAGCGCTAATAACGAAAAGGCTTTCCAGGGGATGATAAGCATAATCAAAGGACTGCAGATGGAGGATATAGAATATTATTGGGCGATTCTTAATGCCATAGCCAATTTCACGGGCAGCGATGTGGTCAGCAAAATGGCCGATTATATTATTAAGAATAAATCCACGCCCCTGGCCAAGGATCTCCTGACGGTCCTGAAACTCAATAAGAGCAGTGAAATCGTCCCTCTACTGGAAAAAGTATTGCAGGGCGGCACGGACGAGATGAAGATAATGGCCATAGAGCATATGGCTGAGTTGTATTACAAGGAAACCATTAAAGTGCTGGTTGATTTTATCGCCACGCTGGATGATAAAAAGGACGCGGAATGGGTACGCAAGGTGGCCGAAGCGCTGTCCAGCATAACCGGCCTGGAAAGAGCCCCTTACGTTCAAAATTGGACCTCCTGGTGGAATGATAATAAGGATAAGTCCGCAGCTGAGATAATCAAACCGATGAAAGGGTCGACTTCGGAAACCGGGACCGCCGTAGACCATATGGGATACGTGCGTAATACGGCATTCAACCGTTTGAAACAACTGCAGGCCGATAAGATTATAGTGGTCAGTTCCTTTGATTCCTGTCCGGACGGCCAGGACCATAATTACGACCACGTCGAGGAGATTCTGGCTAAGTTTGGTATCCCCCACACCGTGGTCAGGAAGAAGGATTTTGACGTTGATAGTTACAAACTGACTGAGAAGTGGTTTGTGGGCATAAACTGCAACCAGTTCAAGGAACACTGCGTTGCTAAAGGTCACGGGCCGAGCGGGGAAAAAAGCGGCTGGCGCATGTCGCCGTGTGTCGGGCCGGGCGACCATCAGCCGTTTTCCAGCAGGTTTAAAGATAGCACCGTAAAGAAAATCGAGGAATTCGTAGCAAACGGCGGATTCCTTTTTACCGAGGATGCGGAGATTGAGGAAGTGCTGGAACGGGGGTTTAAAGGCGTAGTCCGGCACAGTGATTACCTGCCGGAAAAGGTGGTAAAAATATTCCCGGCATTAGGCGCATCAACACATCCGTATCTCAAGGGCGTATTTGACGCCATCCAAAAGCCGCAGACTGTCGAAGAAGAGAACGCCCCTCCGAGTGTGCCCGGCGAAACTTTGTCGCGCAAGGTCAAATCATCCGCCGCCGGCAAGGCTTCCTGGAAGATAGATGACCAGAGTCCGGACCTGATAGTAGTAAAGCCGGATATGGTTACGGTGCTGATAGTCAGCCCGTCATTAAAGGGAGGGACCAAAGAAACCGGCGGCGCACCGCTGGCCGTGACCTTTGGATATAGCAAGGAAGGGAATCCCATGCAGGTAGTTTCGGCCGCGGCAACCGGCGGCACTGGTTACACCGGCGTGCCGATGGCATTGCTCAAGGCCGGCCGGGTCCTGCACGTGATGAGCCACTTTGGCAAGCAGAAGTCATCCGACGACGAATTCCCGCTCCAGAATTTGATCGTTAACTTTTTTGTCGAACTCAGCGAGCGCAAGCTGGGCGATGCGCGTAAGAAATAAACGCTTAATTCAATAGCGGTATCGTTCCCCCGAGCCACTTTCCAGAGACTCCGAATTCGGGGTCACTAACTATATAATGATATTAAATTTTCTTGACTAATAGCCTTATCCGGGCTATAGTTTATTAGTAGTGTAATATAATAACTAATTTATACCTTTAGGTGTTAAGGAGTAATATTATGAAACGTATAGGCCTGCTGGCAGTCCTGGGTTTGATTGTGGCAATGACATTCAGGGGAGTTAGTGCATTGGCGGCCGGGGCCGACCCGGAGGCGGAACTGAAGAAAGCCATCAAGGACCGCAATATTGCAACGACGCGCACATTGGCCGAACAGATGTCGAGCGCCAATAACGAAAAGGCTTTCCAGGGGATGATAAACATACTCAAAGGCCTGCAGATGGAGGATATGGAATATTACTGGGCGATTCTTAATGCCATGGCCAATTTTACGGGCAGCGACGTGGTCGGCAAAATGACCGATTATATTATCAAGAATAAATCCACGCCCCTGGCCAAGGATATCCTGACTGTCCTGAAACTCAATAAGTGCAGGGAAATCCTGCCTCTTCTGGAAAAAGTATTGCAGGGTGGCACGGACGAGATGAAGATAATGGCCATAGAGCACATGGCCGAGCTGTATTACAAGGAAACCATAAAAGTGCTGGTTGATTTTATCGCCACGCTGGATGATAAAAAGAACTCGGAATGGGTGCGCAAGGTGGCCGAGGCGCTGGCCAGCATAACCGGCCTGGAGAGAGGCAGTTACGTCCAGAGCTGGACCTACTGGTGGAACGAGAATAAGGATAAGCCCGAAGCCGAGATAATCAAGCCGATGAAAGGGTCGACTTCGGAAACCGGCACGGCCGCGGACCATATGGGATACGTGCGTAATACGTCATTCAACCGTTTGAAGCAGATGCCGGCTGATAAGATTATTGTGGTCAGCGCATTGGATTCCTGCTTGGGCCCGACCCACAAAGACCATAACTTTGACCATATAGAGGAGATTCTGACTAAGTTTGGTATCCCTCACACCGTGGTTACGAAGAAGGATTTTGACATTGATAGTTACAAGCTGACTGACAAGTGGTTTGTGGGCATTAACTGCAATATGTTTAAGGAACATTGCACCGCCTCGACCTGCTTTGCGACAAAGGATAAAGCCAACTGGCGATTAAACGTGTGCGGTGGGCCGGGACCCCATAACCCGTCTTCCAACAGATTTAGAGATACCACCGTGCTGAAAGTAGAAGAGTTCGTAGCAAACGGCGGATTCCTTTTTACCGAGGACGCGGAGATTGAGGAATTGCTGGAAAGAGGGTTTAAAGGCGTAATCCGGCACAGTGAATACCTGCCGGAAAAGGTGGTAAAAATATTCCCGGCATTTGGCGTATCAACCCATCCGTATCTAAAGGGTGTATTTGACGCCGTCCAAAAACCGGTGGATGTTGAAGAGGGGGCGCCGCCTGCTGTGCCCGGCGAAACTTTGTCGCGCAAGATCAAATCATCCGCCGGCAAGGCTTCATGGAAGATAGATAACGACAGCCCGGACCTGATAGTAGTAAATCCGGGTGCAGTTACGGTGCTGATAGTCAGCCCGTCATTAAAGGGAGGGACCAAAGAAACCGGCGGCTCACCGCTGGCCGTGACCTTTGGATATAGCAAGGAAGGGAATCCTATGCAGGTAGTTTCAGCCGCGGCAACCGGCGGTTCCGGTTACGCCGGCGTGCCGATGGCATTGCTCAAGGCCGGCCGGGTTATGCACGTGATGAGCCACTTTGGCAAACAGAAGTCATCCGACGACGAATTCCCGCTTCAGAATTTAATCGTTAATTTCTTTGTCGAACTCAACGAGCGCAAGCTGGGCGATGCGCGGAAGAAATAAACGCTTAATCCAGCAGGCGGGCACGAATATCCGGGCGGCCCTTGTTTATTTAGTGCCAGTAGGAACATAGTGACGTTAGTGGCAGTTCGAGCAAAGCGAGTTTACTGCCACGTTATCCTGAACGAAGTTCATGGGTACTGGCACTTATCCCTCTTATTCCGGAGGGATAAAACAAGGGCTGTTTTTTATTGACGCGTCACTCCGAAATGATACTCTATTGTTTTAAAGTATGAGCCAGATTATCTACAAATTTGAGGGCCGCCAGGAAATAATCCAACTGGACAAGGACGTTATTTCCTTTGGCCGCAGTTCTGATAACTCCATTGTTATCAAGAGCGAAAAGGTTTCGCGCAAACATGCCGAAATACGTAAAGACGAAGAAAGCTTTATTGTTGTTGATTTAGCCAGCAGCAACGGCACCTATGTCAATGGGAATAAGGTTAGCGAACGAAAGCTGGAACCCGGCGACATAATCAAGATAGGCGACGCATTGATCATATTTGAACGGGAATTAACGCCCGAGGCTGCCAAACCGCCTGAATCGCCCAAACCGTCTGAATCGTTCCAACCGCCTGAACCAGCCCAACCTTCGTTGGCAGACCAGCCGCCGGTTGCGGAAAAACCACCTGAAGAACAGAAGCCTGATGATATAGTAACTAAAGCCGGGCCTCAGGTGATATTTAAAAACGAGGGGCAGGTAAAATTGTTTCCGCTGGACAAGGGTATTATTTCCATCGGGCGGATTGCGGACAATACTATTGTTATCAGCAGCGAGAAGATTTCACGCCGGCACGCGGAAATCAAGCAATCAGGAGAGCGTTATGTTGTTGTCGACCTGGACAGCCAGAATGGCATCTGTGTCAACGGGGAAAAGGTTAAAGAGCGCGAGCTGAATATGGGCGACGAAATAACCATCGGTGATGCAGTGATAATTTTCGGCAATGAAATAGAGCATAAGGCACCGGCTCCAGCCGGGGTGGGGTTCCACCAGTTGGGTGGTGAGGAGTTTTTGTCCAAGGCGGTCAAAAGCGCGCTTGGTTCAATCGTCACGGTAGCGGTGGTGCTTTTAATAGTGGCATTGTTTATATTTTATTACGCCTGGAAGTCCGGCACCGGTGATTCCACTATGCAGAACCTGATCGAGCGCAATGCTTCATTCGAAATAAACCGGAGTAATTCACCCGAGCCTCTGGACTGGTCTGCTCCGGAAGAATTCAAAAAGTATGTTAAGGTAACCAATTCCGAAAAACAATCGGGAGAAAAATCATTGATGATAGATAAATCCGCCCAGGATAAGGATATCTATTGCGAAGTAACCTATGATTTATCCATCAGCGGCGGACAGTCCGGATATGTATTTGGAGGATGGGTCAAGTGCGCATCATTCAGTAAGTCGTTTGCCGGATTTAAGATATCCTGGTTTAAAGAAGGCGAAATCCTGCCTTTTGCCGAGAATTTTACTGAACTGGTTTACAGCCCCAATCAGTGGCAATCGTTGTCAGAAACAGCTGTGCCGCCGGCCCAGGCGAGCTTTGGCCGTTTTTCCTGCGTGGCGCTGAACAGGGCGGCTAAAACCTATTTTGACAATGCTTTCGTGAACAGGAGTGCAGAGTCGGTTCATGCGCCGGTCGAATACGAAATCGGCGATCCGGATATGAAATTATCGGTCCGGCCCAACGGCGTCTGGCGTTTGGAGCAGAGGGCATATCCTATTTTGCTCCAGGGTGAGCTGATTATAGAAAGTGACGGCGTTGCGGCGCGCCAGGGATTCAGCGGCGCCGGCAAGGTTATTTCTTCCGATCAGGGCAGTATAAAACTGGAATCACAGATGGTCCATCCGGAAACGCTTAACTGGGTTAAGGTTCAGGAAGAATTGGGCATCCTGCCGACCCTGTCTATTAACTATTCCGCTGAGAATGCCAGGGCGTCTACCGGAACAATGGTTTCAGTGGCATTCCAGATACCGCTTTCTAAGGCCAGGCAAACTGTCCGCCTCCTATCGTCAAACCAGCTCAAGGAAAAATCTTACTACGATGATATCAATGAGCCGGATATCATCGAGCTTAACCTTGATTTACCGGACCGGGTAGTGGTGATTAAATATGCCAAGCCGGTCAGGGTCCGAACCGTTAAACAATCGGAGACGCTGGAGTTTATACAAACTTTCCCGGGCAATGTTACGTCTTGTGGTTTAGAGTTCAGCCAGCGTCCTCTCCTGGGGGATTCGACCGCCGCGATCGAGGATGAACTGAAAAAGGCCGCTGAATTTTCCAGACAGTCGCAGCCGGGTAAGGCTATCGAAATATACAACAATATTATGCGTCAGATAGACCCAAAACATGAAATATACCAGAAGGCTGTGAATGAACTGTCAGTATTGGAATCAAGCGTCGAAAATGAGATTAAAGATATCGCCGAAGCGGTTCACTTCGCCCGTATTTTAAACGATAATAAAATGTACGCCAGCGCGTTGCTCCGTGCCAGGCAGCTAAACAAGACATACAAGAATACAAAATATGAGTTGGAAGCTCAGAGATTAGCCGAGCAGATAGAATCCGAGACCAGGGAAAAAGAAAACGCCCAGTCCGAAGCCAGCGCAAAAAAAATACTGGCTACGGCTGACAACTGCCGAAAAGAGAAAAATATCGAATCAGCTTTGTGGCTTTACGGGCGGGTTATAGAGTGTTATCCCAACAGCAGTGAAGCTGAGGAGTCCCGTCAAAAAATAGCTGAAATAAAGGATTCGACCAAATAATATTTTATGTGGACCGGAATAGACATAAGTAATTCTGCAATCAAGGTGGTTCAGGTAAGCCGCCGGTTAAACGGCAGGTATGAAATAGCCGGTGCGGCGCGGGTGAAGTTCCAGATGCCCCAGGATGAGTCGTTGTTTCCACAGGTTATCAATATGGCTCTGGCCCAGGTATTCAATGAATCCGGCCTGATACCGGATAATTGCGTCCTGGGCGTAACCGGCAAGGAAATCAACATGCGTGTTACTCATATCCCACCGACTCCCAGCAGGTCCAGGCTGCAGAAGATGATGGAATACGAGGTAATGCAAATTGCCGGGAAAAGCAGCGAGAATGTTTATTCTGACTATGCCGAGATAATATTAATTGGAAAAACTTACCCTGAGATTCCTGTAATGGTCGGATTGGCTAAGAATACTTATATTGATGACCAGATAAGGCCGTTGCGTGAACGTGGCGCGAATCTCAGGAATATCTGTCCTCGGGCTATCGGACTTTCCAATGCGCTTCGAACCAACCAAACGCTTAAACCGGCTGAAATCGCGCTATTGGTCGATGTTGGCAAAGAAAACAGCGAAATCATTATTCAACAGGGTGAACACTTGATTTTTGCCAGAAACCTCAGCGGTGGAACCGAGCAGATTGAACCGCTTATCGAATCGGCCGTGTCGTTTGCCAAAACCCAGCTGAAACTGGACGCCTTGGCTATTGACCGCTTTTTTATATCAGGCGATATTGATAAAACAACTTTAGACAACCTGGCAACAGCGCTTAATAAAAAAATAGAAGTTTTTAACCCTTTCGCTGGAATGGTTATGATCGGAATAAAGGCGGATGCAAGGTGTAAGCTGGTTGCCGCTCCCAACGATATGTCTATCGCGCTGGGGCTGGCCATGTCCGGCTACCTGCCGCACAAAGGACAGATTTCGTTTCTGCCTACCAAGATTAAAAAGAAAATAAATCTCTACCAGATACGACTGCCGCTTATCGGCGCGGTAGTTCTTTTTGTACTGGCTATGGTCATGCTGGCGCTGGAAAATTGGCGTGAAAACGGGCAGGAACGGGATAAGTTGTCTAAACTGGAAGCCCAGAAGAAAGCCTATATACAGCAGACTGACCAGTTCAAAAAGCTTGATGTTCGTAAAAACAGCATCAGGGCTCAGTACGAAAAGCTCAACCAGATGCAGGAACGGGGCTCTTTCTTCTATGAAACCGTTAATATGCTCAGGCAGTTGCCGGATACGGCATGGATTAGCGACATAAGTTTTATGGTAGTCCCGTCTAACCAAAAGACAAATGCGAAAGAATCTAAAGTAATAATAATAAAAGGTTACTTGGAAGATGATAATCAGATATCAATGGATAACCTTAAGAATTTTGTAACCAGCCTGAACCAGGGTACAGGCGGAGCCAAGGCGTCTTTAGGTAAGTTTCAGGCGCCCGATGTAGTTAGGCCTCAGGGCAAGATGGTATTTGAGATAAGGATAGAATAATATGCAATTAGTCGAACGTTACAAGACCGCGTTTACATGGGGCGGACTGATAATCGGCTTAATAGCCGTGTTATACTTGGTCACCATCCCGTTTTCGGCTAATTATGATAGTCTCAAAAAACGACAGTTGGATATTGTCCGTGATATAGAGAAGAACCTGTCTACCGGCTTTTATCGCGATGATAAAAGTGTTCAGGCTCTGACCGAAGAAGTTAATTACGTGGAGGGCAAATTAGCCCAGCTCAAAGGACAGATAAACTTTAAGCCCGGCGCGGAATACCAGTTGCCGCCCGCCAAGCCGGATTGGTTGATTACTCTGCAATCCAAAGCTAAAGCATTACAGAAGAAAATGGAAAAAACAGCCGCCGAAAAAGGCGTCCGAATACCTAATTCTATTGAGATACGGTCGGATATCCCGCCGGATGACATACCGCTGTATTTTGAGAAGATTGACATGATGGATCAGATTCTTAATTATGCCGTTGACAGCGGCGTTGATGAAGTGTTGGCAATCGGATCGGATGGGATACTGGGTGATTTTAACCAGACGGGTTCGGGCGTAAGGCAGGCAAAATCGGCCGATGCTCCCAATATCGTGCCGATAAGGGTCTCCGGCAGTTTTAAATCCATAAACAAATTTATATTCAGGTTGATTAGCGCAACGCGGATGCTCAGTCTGGAAAAAGCGGTGTTGGAAACTGCCAAACCCGAAGTGGACAAAACCGTGTTGACCGTAGCCGTTAGCGCAGTTAAGGTAAAAAATGATAATCCGACTAAATAGAGAAAAGATATTACTGATAATTTCAGCGGTAATCCTTATCGGAGCGTTGCTCTGGAACGCATTGAAGCCTAAGCCGGTTACCCAGGATGATATTTCGGTTCAGGGCCGTGGTAAGGGATACTTCCCTTCTGAACTGAAAACATCCGATACCTTTAAGGATTATTCCTCCGTTCAGGTTGCACGAGTGTCGCCGTTTAAAGTTTCTTCCTCAAAAGAGGATGTTAAAATAGATCTGCCGGTGCCTGATGTCATAATTAAATCTCCGGCGCTGACGGTGCTTTGCCCGTTGCCCGGGCCGCCTTATGATATGGACAAACTTTTCCGGTTATCCCCGGATATTTCCAAAGCATCCGGGTTGGTATTGCCCAATGCCGCAATACTGCCCAAGATGGAAATGCTCGAAGAAATCATCGGCAACATCGCTCCGATTGAGGAAGAGTTGCCGGCAAAAATAGACCCGGATTCCCGAGAGGAAGATGTTCTGGTATTAACTACGAACGAAAAAGTATTCGGCAGGCTTGTTAGCGAAACACCTAATAAATACATTTTTACGCCCAGGAATTTTAAACAATCTATTGAATACGATAAAAAAGATGTTCGAGAATGCAACCGTTATACAACTGTTCGTGAGTTATATCAGGAACAGGCAAAAAACACGCCGGAAACGAATGCGGACGGTCAGTATCGTCTGGCGCTCTGGTGCTTCGAGAGAAATATGGACGCCGAGGCGGTCAAGGCTCTGGAAAACGCTATCAAGGTCGTCAATACTGAAATTGAATATTACCTCCGCCTGGCGGAGTATTACATGGTGCAAATGGATACGGAAAAAGAGTTGTCAGTTTACCAGCAGGGCATCAAGTCGCCCGCGGTAAAGAAAGAGATTTTTTATGAAAGGCTGGGCGACCTGTCAGAGCGCATGGGCCTGCCGGCCGAGGCTTTGGCCTATTACCAAACAGCTATAAAAATGCATCCGCATTACTTGCCGGCCTGGTTGAAGAGGGGCGATCTGTATTTGTCCCGGGGCGATTATGAACAGGCCGGGGACTGCTACCAGCGTGTTCAGGAGATAAACCCCAAAGAACCGGTGTTGCCTCAGAAACTGGGCGTGCTGGAGTTACGGCGTAACAACCTGGCCAAGGCGCGTGAACTGTTGGAAAAACAGGATGGCGCGGCCAACCTGCTGGGTATTATCGCCGTGCTGTCTTCGGATTACGCCTCCGCCGTGAAATACTTCGATGACGCCATCAGGAACTCGCTCAAAGACCGAGCGCTGGCTATGACCAACCTGGCGTATCTTTATATGGTTTTCGGCAAGAGCAATGAAGCGGGATTGTTGTTTAGCGAGGCTGTCAAGCATGACCCGGCCAGCGCTGCTCCGATTATCGGATTAGGTTACCTCAAGTGGATGAACAAGGATACTGACGGGGCGCTGACTCAGTTCAACCTGGCCATAAAGACCGCACCCAGCGATTTTTTTGCTTATTATTCCCGGGGGCAGCTCTATTTCTACATTCGTAATGATGAAATGGCTAAAAAGGATTTTACCTACTGCCTGGAATCTAACCCGTTATTCCCTGGCACGATTTACTACTTGGCTTCGATAGCCTATGAAGAAAAGATTTTCACGGATGCGATAGACTATTACAGGATTTATGTGAAGAATAATCCTGCGCCTCTGTCTCAGGACTATGCTAACCTGGGTATTGCCTATGCGGCAGGCAAGCAATTTGATAAAGCGCTTAACGCTCTCAACCAGGCATTATCAATAAAAACGGATTATATCCCGGCTTTAAGCGCGCAGGCGTATATCGAATTCGCCGGCAACAACAACGCCAAAAGGGCTACCGAGATGCTTGAAGACGTGCTAAAACTTGACCCCGAAGACGATTACAGCAAACGCATCTTAAGTATGATAAAACGCGCTTCGACTATGGTTATCTGGATTGATGATTTCAAACGCCCGGACGGGACAACCATCGACAAAGGATGGTCGGAGAACGAGAAATACGGTATTGAGATAGCTATCGCCGGACAACGCTGTATCTTCAGCGGGAAGCAATCCGTTACCGACAAGGGCATCACTTCCCTGGAAATGATTAAGAGCAAGGCGGCTTTTGACCGGCTTGAGGTTGAATTCGAATTGAATAAAGATAAATCAGAAAAGGTTGTTGGTTTTTATATCGGCGATCAGGCAAAACGCGGTATGCTTTTTGTGGCCAATGTCAATAATAAATTATGCTACGGCATTTCACACAAGGTCAATATGCCGCCAACTGACTGGAAACCGATCAAAGATATTCAGATAGTCGCCACCAGTTATAAAATAGCCATAGGGAAACTCTTGACCATGGTCGGGCGCAAGGAAGTGGAGGATTATGAATGTTCTTATAATAACGAAGCTGTTGTTATTATCCCGGCCAAGGATTTGGATTTCCTGCGTGGGACCGTGCAGTCGCTGATTATCGGCGTGTTTGGCTATTCGCCGCTCAACAAGAAATGGGAATTTGCCGTCAAGAGCGTCCGGATGTTAGAGGAGAAAGAAAAATGAAAAGAATAAATGGTTTCACGCTGATAGAGCTTCTGGTGGTTATCGGGATATTGGGCATCCTGGCTGGTTTGCTTCTGCCTGGGTTGATGAAGAGTAAGGCCCAGGCCCTGCGTAGCACCAGCAAGGCCGAGATCGCCCAGATAAAAGGCGCGCTGGAACAATATTACGCCAATTTCGGCGACTATCCGCCGACCTGCCTCAATGATAGTTTTCCCGGGGCAGGAGTGGACAGCGTTAACGCCGGCATCGAGTCCTTAGTTGCCTGCCTGGCTTCACAGCAGCAGGGCGGCCCATTCTTAAGAGACTGGCCGGAAAAGAGGTATATCAATACGGATGGCGACAGCGCCAGAGGCAATCTGACCAATTGGTGGTTCGGCGACAGTCAGCTCAGGGAAATCGCTGACCCCTGGAATAACCCCTTGATCTATTTCAATGCGCGTGATTACGATGCGGCCGGGCAATATGGCTCATATACCAAATCCGACGGCAGCAGCATAAGCTGCGCGCCCGGGCATAATAGTAGCACCTCTGCTTATTACGCGCTCAACTCATTCCAGATATTGTGCATTGGTCCGGATGAAGAAAGCGGGAACCAAGACGATGTTAACAGCTGGGATTAAAAAAGGCATCACACTGGTAGAACTTCTGGTAGTCTTTTCCTTAATTGCCATTATGGGTGGCATAGGATTGGGCATCTGGTCGCACTCCGGCAAACAAGTCGGTTTCCAGGCCCAGCGCGGTGAAATTAACGCCATGATACAGCTGGTGCAGACTATGGCGCGGATAGAAAAGCGCAGCGTCAGTCTGACCGTGGACCCGGCTGCGAAAGAGGCCTACTATATTACGAAAAAAACTTATGGGCAGTGGCATTTTGAGGACTATATAACGGCAACCGACACCACCACTGGCGCATTCGGGCTGAACGGCCAGTTAAGCGGCCCCATCACCGTCACCGCCAATGGTTACGTGGGTAGCGGTCTCTTTCTGGAGAACATCCCGAACAGTAGTTCGCCCTGTTGCCGAATAAATAAAATCCCTCTTTTAAACAGGGCCGAAGGCTTGATGGTGGAATTAGCTATTTATCCCACGTTGATGGCGCAAGGGCTAAACTTAGTCATACTGTACAAAAACGGTGGATTTTCCCTGATGCTGACGGAGAACGATTCCATCAGGTTAACCTTCGGCGAGTCAGCCGTAAGCACTACTGCGAACACTATACGTTGCCAAAGATGGACCCCCCTGTGTTTTATGTTTGAACCTGATGTTTACGGCCAGGTGCAATCAAACGGGAAACTGTCGCTTTATCTTAACGGCGTGCTTCAGGACCAGCTTTTAAACGTTGCCAAACTTGCCGGCGAAGACCCGATTACCATCGGTGCCAGCGAAGGTGGACCTCCTTTTATTGGGATGGTAGACGAGTTGAGAATCAGCGGGCTGAACAAGTCCGATCCGGTCAAGTTCGAACCGGCCGATACAGTCATCTCGGTTACAATGGTGGATGGCAGCCCCTCGCCGTTGACTCCGCCGTTCACGCTGGTCATCAACAAAGACGGGTATCTGGCCGGAGGTTCCGTCCGGCTAAGGTTCTCCTCCAATAGCTTACACGACAGTTTCGAAGTGGTTATCAAATGAGAATAAAATTCACATTAAAGCATGGCTTGGCTGCCTCCGCCATAATCCACCTGGCCGTGTTCGGCGTGATACTGCTGACCGGCCCGGCCAGCCGGGATTACCTGGAAGTTTCCGGCGCCCGGACTACCCCGGCTTTCAGTATAATGATTCAGCCGAACCAGCCGCCCGAGAAAACGGTAAAACAGATGGACGACGCGATAGCCCTCGAACAACAAAACCTTTTCCCCCGCGAAACTGTTTCTCCTGATGCTATCGTGCTCAAAGACCCGGTTTCTTATCAGCACATCAAGATGCTTAATGAAATAGTAGTCAGCACCTTTGCCCGGCCTCTTCCCGACAGCATAAAAAACAATCCTCCGGCTTACCCCTATGCCGCTCAGAAGGGAAATCAGGAAGGCGTGGTGATACTGCTGGTTGATGTCAAGCCGTCCGGAGAGGTTATCCGGGTTGATGTTATCCAAACGTCCGGATATGCCATGCTCGATCAGGCGGCCAGTGAAGCCGTAACCAAATGGCGGTTTAACCCGGCTAAGAAAAATGGTAAAGCGGTTTACGCTCAGGTCCGGATACCGGTCCGGTTCCGCCTGATTGAAAACCAGTAAGTAACCCCCGGTAATTTGAACACCTAAAAATAATTGACTTAGCCAAACGATTTGTTATGTAAATGACTATGCGCCTTTAGCTCAGTTGGTAGAGCAGCTGACTCTTAATCAGCTGGCCGTAGGTTCGAGTCCTACAAGGCGCAAATTAATTAGGGACACTTCGAACCCATCTTCAGCTTGATTTTCTTGCCCGATCACGCAGATTTGATAATCTACCTGTAAAATGATAATATTAGTTGCCAAGCAATAGAAACGATGGCTTTATTAAGAGAAAGGTTTATATGGCAAAAGGAAAGAAAATTAAGAATGAATGCAAAACGTTCAAACAGAATCTGACCGACTATTTCATGGGCGATACGGCCTGTTTGGATAAGGCCAATCAAGGCAAGTTTTTCGGGCACCTCAGGGAATGCGCATCATGCCGCCAGGAGCTGTTTGACTGGGAAAACGTCTACGGCGCGCTGGTCACCAAGCAGACTCCGCATAAACCCGAAACAAAAAAGCGCATGAACGACCTGCGCCAAAAAATGCTGTCTGAAACCGCCCAACTACCATATTTGGTTATCAAGGAGGGGAAGGTCATCTCCGCCGATACCGAGCTGGGCGACCCGTCCGGCCTGGTCTGGCGATGCGTGGCAAAGCACGGCGTGGTTAAACTAGCTGATTTGCCAGAGCTGACCAATCTGCCCGCGGAACAGGCGTTTGGCGCATATGGCTGGCTGGCCAGGGAAAATAAACTTATAATCGTCCGTAAAGACAACCTGAATAAATACATCTGCCTGACTGAAGGCGAACGAAAACAGATTCAGGCTTAGAATTATTTGAGCCTTGGCTGAAAGAAGAATCTGCGTAATAATGCTTAAGCGGAGCTTTTACAGGAGGAAAATATGCCTGAAAAATTTGAGCGCTATCTGATTGAGGGAAAATTAGGCCAGGGCGGCATGGCCGCCGTTTATCTGGCTACCGACCAATCACTTAATCGCCAGATTGCGCTTAAAGTCATCAATTCGGACGACAAAGAATCACTGGAACGATTTCAGCGCGAAGCACACGCCGTCGCAAAGCTCAAACATCCCAATATTGTCCAGATTTATGATGTCGGCATCTTCGGCAGCCGGCATTATTTTACTATGGAGTATATAGACGGGGTTACTCTGGATAAAATGATTGAAGCCAGCTTTAAGCCGAGCATTCAGGATATTATTAATATTATTTCCCAGGTTGCCTCGGCGCTTGATTATGCCCATCAGAATGGTATTGTTCATCGCGATATCAAGCCGTCCAATATCCTTATAAATAAATCCGGTAATGCCTACCTCGCCGATTTCGGGATTGCTAAACAGGTAACCGGCCTTGACAAGAAGCTGACCGTTACCGGCACGACTGTGGGCACGCCTGAATATATGTCGCCGGAGCAGACCAAAGGCAATAACAAAGAGATTGACTCGCGCAGTGATATTTTTTCCTTGGGCGCTACTTTGTATCATTGCATTACCAGCCGATTGCCGTTTGAAGGCGGGAACATCTATGAGACCATCTCGAATATCGTTAACAAAGACCCGGCGCCTCCGACTACGATTGTCCGTTCGTTAAACAGAGATATAGAGACTATTTGCTTGAAGTGCTTGGATAAAGATAAAACAAAACGGTATCAGACAGCCGGTGAATTGGTTGATGACTTAAAACGGTATTTATCCGGCGAGCCTATCCTGGCCAGGCGGACTATGTATGTGACCAAGGCCTGGTACAAAGCTAAAAAGAACAAGGCCGCCAGTTTAGGAGTTGCCAGCGCGGTGGTGATATTATTGATAGCTTTAATTGCCTGGCGCGTCGGCGCTGCCGGGACAGCCGCCAAACTGGCCCAATATCGTAAGGAAGCTTATGCTTGTTATGGGCAGAATAAATATGAAGATGCGCGGGTAGCTTGCGAGAAGATAAGAGCCATAACCAAGGCGGATGAGAAGCTGAACGCACTCTACGAAAAATGCCTGGCTGTTATAGAGCAAGAAAAGGCGCAGGCTAAAGTCCGGGAAGAAAAGAGCAAAATTAGGGAACGGGCCAAAATGATCCTGGGCCGGGCATCTGCTGCAAATAAGTTTGAGGAAAAAATGACATTTGCCAATGAAGCGCTTAAAATAGACCCTGATTTCGGCGAGGCTTATCATTTTATCGGTAAAGTCTATACGGCCAAGGCCGCCGAAGCCGGATGGGATTCCGATGAATATCCAAAGCTGATAGACAAGGCCTATGAATATTTTACCGAGGCGATTAAAACAACACCGACTCTGGCATATTCATATTACGAGAGGGCGGTGATTAATTTGAATATTTATAATAAACTTGAAAAAGCCCTGGATGATTTCGAGAAGGTTTTAAATTATGATCCTAACAGCTATATGGGATGGTTTGCCAAGGGGGTTATTGAAGATGCTCAGCAAAAATATGACCAGGCCATTGCCAGTTACACCAAGGCGATAGATGTTTATCCTGACTATGGCGAGGCCTACGGGAACCGAGGGAATACCTATAGCCATAAAGGCGACCTTGATAAAGCTATTGAGGATTTCACACGGCTGATAAAGCTGGATCAAAGATCCTGGGGCGGGTACAATAACCGCGCTATTGCTTATATGGATAAAGCGGAGCTTGAGTCCCGCCAAGGCGGGAATGCATACCGTAAGCTGATAGATCAGTCTATTGCGGACTACGATGAGGCGATCAGGATAAATCCTCGATATATAGAGGCCTACGCCAACCGCGGCAGCGCATACAGGAGAAAAGGTGAGCTGGATAAGGCGATGGCGGATTATAACGAGGCCATCCGGCTGAACCCAAAATATGGCGGGGCATACTTTAACCGCGGTAATATTTACATGGCCAAAAATGAATTAGACAAGGCCATCGCGGATTACGATGAGGCAATCAGACTGGTGTCGAATTATGCCGAGGGATATGTTAATCGGGGGATTGCTTACAAAAATAAAGGCGAAACAGACAAGGCCATAGCAGATTA
>JAZDFB010000071.1:0-2492 GCA_043808305.1 Planctomycetota bacterium
GGTCGCATCCAGCACCAACAGCGTTTCATGCGGCGCACCTGGTATTTTGCGGTTAAGAATATTTTTTATCTTACCCAACTCATTCATCAAATTGGTTTTAGTATGAAGCCGCCCGGCTGTATCAACGATAAGGACATCTATCTTCCGGGCCAGCGCCGCTTCGGCCGCATCGAACGCCACCGCTCCCGGGTCTGATCCATTTTGCTGTTTGATGATTTCTACGCCTAAGCGTTCACCCCAAACTGCAAGCTGCTCTATGGCTGCGGCCCGGAACGTATCGCTGGCTGCCAGCAAGATCTTTTTACCTTCCCTCCTAAAACTGTTAGCCAGCTTGGCTATGGATGTGGTTTTCCCGGTGCCGTTTACACCTACCACCAAAATAACGGTCGGCCCAGAAGCCGCCATATTTAAACCGGCTGGTTCCTGGAAAAGCGCGGAACTAAGTTCTGATTTAAGATAATCTATGACCTGGCCGGGGTCGGTCAGCTTGCCGTCTTTATATGATTGCTTAAGATGCTCAATAATGCTATTTACCGTTTCAACACCAATATCACCGGCAATCAGGATTTCTTCTAAACGACCAATCGTTTCGTCGTCTATCTTGCGTCCAAGCAGAAGCTCCTTGATATCCGAACCAAAAATATTTCTGGTCTTTGCTAATCCCTTTTTCAGTCTTGATAGAATAGCATCAAGCATAATTAATTCTTGACCTGCTGTTTTCCCTTTATCCGATCCAGAACACCGTTGATAAAAGCCGGTGAAGTCTTATCGCCGTATTTTTTTGCCAGCTCTATCGCTTCGTTAATGGCTACCGCGGGCGGTACGTCCGGACAATGAATAAGCTCGTATGCGGTTAAGCGCAGGATGGAACGGTCGATGATCCCCAGCCTATTGAATTCCCAATTTTCCAGCGCGTCCGAGATAACTTTATCGATATATTCCTTATTCCTCCGGTATCCTTCGAATATCAGGCTGGCGTAAATAGCAGATTCGGATGACGGCTCGTCTTTTTCCCCATCATCCGGCTCAGGCAAGACGGATGACTTATATTTGAACCTACCTTCATTCAACTCGTTTTGATAAAACATCCGAAGAGCGGTTTCCCGGGCGTATGTTCTTTGGCGCATGGTGAAAAAAATCTCTGCCCGCCGGGGGCTATGCGATTAAGGTTATAACTGGGCAATCAGGTTAACCATTTCAATAGCCGATTCTGCGGCTTGAGCGCCCTTGTTCCCGCGCTTGATACCAGCCCTTTCCATGGCCTGCTCCACATTTTCCGCGGTGATAATACCAAATTCTATGGGCAGTCCGCTTTCAAACGCTACCTGGGCAATGCCCTTAGCCGATACCGAAGCGATGTAATCGAAATGCGGCGTGTCGCCTCTGATAATAGCACCGAGGCAGATTAAAGCATCATATTTCTTGGTCTTAGACAGCTTCCGGGCAATCAGAGGTATTTCGAATGAACCTGGGACCCAGACCACGTCAATATCATCCTTCTTGACGCCATGCCTAAGCAATATGTCTTCAGCACCCTCTAAAAGCTTTTTGGTAATTAATTCGTTAAACCGGCTGACAATAATGCCAAACCTTTTTTTAGAAGCGCTCAAATCTCCCTGATATATCTTGCCCATACAAACCTCCTTTATAGAATCAGTATTATAATCTTAACCTTCCATTTCTTTTTCTTCGGTCGGGTGATAAACCCATTTATGATTATCCAGCGTGTAAGAAACCACTTCTGTATCCTTGAAAAATATTGGCAGCTCTCGATGAACCGACTCCTTAGAATCTGACGCGTGAACCAGATTAAAACTGACACTGGCTCCGAAATCGCCGCGGATGGTGCCGGCATCAGCATCGGGTCCAAAAGTCGCTCCAAGCAGTTTCCGGCAGATATTTACGGCGCCGATGCCTTCCATAGCCATCGCCACAATCGGACCGGACATAATGAATTTCATCAACCCGTGATAAAATGGTTTTTTCTTATGGACCGAGTAAAGGTTCTCAGCCTGCGCCTGACTAACTTTAAGCATCTTCAGACCGACTATCTTAAGCCCTTTTTCCTCAAATCTTTTTATAATACGACCAATAAGTTGTCTTTGCACTCCGTCCGGCTTTATCAAAACTAAAGTTCTTTCCATAATTAACTCCTTTTTATAGACCATGGAAGTCGGTACAAATTTGATATATCGCTATTTACTCGCTGAAACGTTCCGAGTGCGGTTGCCCGCCCCATTTTAGTTTCTCACCAATAGTCCGGTAAAAATTCCACCCCTGTCTCTTGACAAGATAAAACAACTGCTTAGCCTTATTAATAATAATCCGGTCTCCGGAATGAAGATACATGAATACTTGTCCGTCCAGGGTCAATATCACTTCCTCGCCCTTTTCATCAATCATTTCTATTTCTATGGGATGATTGGCTGGAGCAACAATCGGCCTCATACTCAGCGTATGCGGGCATATCGGTGTCAGGATAAATGCCTGCA
>JAZDFB010000072.1:0-22518 GCA_043808305.1 Planctomycetota bacterium
AGTTACAGCTGAGGATACTCGGCAGCCCCGTGGTATACCGGGGTGTACCATAAGTCGCTTTGTTCCAACTGCCGAAGTATAATTCACTAACGTTCAAACTGCTGGAGTATAACTCGTTGCCACTCGAACCGGCACTAATAACGTGGCAGGTCCCGCTGGAATAAGCGGGATAAGTGCCAGTCCCTAACAGATTCGCTTAGCTCACTGCAAGCGGGAGGCAGTAGCTCTAATTCGCTTCACTCAAACTGGCACTAAATAACTCGCTTTGCTCGAACTGCCACTAAATGAAACCCCGTTTATCTTGAATTATCCATTAGATCGTTTTGCTTCTTGAGAGATTCTTTTAACATCAATCCCTTTGAGCCACCGCTTTCGGTCTTGAGTATAATTCCCCTTGCCGGCTTCAAACTGCTGGAGAAAGCGAACCATTCCCACAGAACCTAAGGCTTTAACTAATACTTCTATGCCGATCTGTCTTAATTTTTCGGGCGGTATCATTGTCTTGGTTGTCATTTTATTAACACCTCCATTAACCACTTTACCGGGTTTTCTACGCGGACTTTTAATATCCTGTTATTTCGTAATGCCCTGTTTGATAATTCATCGTCTGTCGTCAGGAAAATACCTGCCCTGGCGCTTTCCGCACAGGCAATATGCAGGGCATCAAAAGGAGCAAATCCCAGCCTTTCAAATTCTTCAGCGCGATGCTCTATCTCTATATTAACCTCAACCTTGCTATGGGCAAGCTGAGATAATATCTCAACACGTTTTCGTCTTTCGCTGTCTGGAATATGAGCAATTTCGTTTTCTATTGCCTGGCTGTTTATGAGTTCCCATACCCTTCTCTGACACTGTTCTAAAATCACCAGAATCGCTTCCGATTCAAGATGGATGCGTTTTTGCGTCTGGTCATCAAAAGGCCGATTTAGGCAGCAAACATCCAAATAAATTCTCATTAGTCATATATTATACCTTAAGGAAAAAGTGTCAAGAGAAACCAATGCCTATCACCCCATTATTTGGCATCTGCGCTTTTGTTTATTTTCATTAGCGAGAAATCTCATTTTTTCACCGGAATAGCCAGGATTTCATCGGTAGATAATACGCTTGAGGCGTATGCAACCGCCGCCTTAATGTCGTCGCCGGTAAGGTTATTATAGTCTTCCAACACCTTATCAATAGAAATATACTGCGAAAGTTTCTTCAGGATAATTTCTACCGGTATGCGGGTGCCTTTAATCACGGGCTTCCCATACATTATTTTGGGGTTGATTTCTATGCGTTTTAACAGGTTGTTCATGTTTTATCCTCCTTGTATCGTTGATTAATCTTTTTATTTAACCAATTCCCGGCGAAATGTCAATCTTTTAGGCGCATTTAGCCCCATTTACTGTGGTTATTGTTTTTGCCCCGTTAAGCTTTGCTTACGGGACCTAAGTGACACTAACTCGCAAGCTCGAAGTGTCACTAAGAGGATAACGTGCCAGTCCTTAAAGGGAGGCAGTAGCTCTAACTCATGGATTCGAACTGGCACTAACTGATTCTGCGGATTAATTAAACTAGAGGCTAAAATTGGCGTCTGCCAGCCGGAGCGAGGGATGTTTTTTATCCTTATCGGAGACCAGCAGGTTCTTTACCGGCCAGTCTATCCCGATAGCCACAGATTTCACAGATTGTACAGTCATTATAAATTATAAACTATGAGTTATTAATATCACAGCAAAGACAATAGACTATAGACCACAGACGAAAAGCTTCTTGTACGCCGATCCTACGGATTACTTCACCGTCCCACCCTGCGAAACCGCAGCCCCCCCGAAAGCATTCGGGAGAATAAATTCCGTCCCGATTACTTCGGGGCGGGATAAACTCCGACGCAAAGGTCACAGAGAATTCCTTAATAATTAGTCTTTTCAACCTATATACTACCTATCTTAGAACCACTCCGAGTATACGAGTTATTTAGAGCCATTAGGAGTATACGACGTACTGGGTCTTATCCCGACTATTTCGTCGGGAGTGGCCCTTAGATCCCGCGTATTTCCGCGGGACTACCTACTATCCTCTCCAAAAGATTACATCTTCATCAGCCGGTCGACTATTTTCCTGAACGGTTTGGCCCGGTGGTTGATGAATTCGTTGTAATGGGTGACAAATTCCAGGTAGTTGTCCGGCCCGGTTTTGGGATTCTTAAATGGGTTATGCCGCCCGGCCGATAATGCCCGCATATCTTTCCGCAACGCGCCGGGTCCGGCGAAAATAGCCATTTCATCTGCTTGTTTAATAGAAGTCATTTTCCGTAACTCTGATTTAGCTTTTTATATAATTCGACCATTTCGAACATACCAAAATACTTCTTTAACAGCTTCCAGTCAAGCTTATTTTTATGGAGCTCCATCAGCGCTTCTATATCAGGCAGGTCCTGTTTTTTACGGCCGGGGTCGTTATTTATGGCCTGCAGTTTCAGCCCGATGATGTCTTCGGGCTTCAATACCCTGATTTTAAGCGCTCCGTTGAATATCTCTTTCTTGCCGGCCCGCTTGAGCATCCCCAGGCTGACCGGTCGGAAGGCATACAGGAAATCCACCTCGCCAAAAACATTCAAAGGCGAAACGTATTGGGCCACGTTCTCGGTCCGGAAACGGCACTGGTAGCCGAGTTTTTTCATAATAGCGTCAATTTGGGCCAGGTCGTCCCGGTCGGCCAGGAAATCTATGTCCACAGTGGACCGCCCGGCGCCCCACAAGCCCATGGCAAATCCGCCTATCAGGGCGTATCTGACCCCGGACCGGTCAAAGGCGGCCAGCAGTTTCTGAAATACTAATTTGAAGTCCATAGTTAACGTTCACCGCTTACCCACTGAAGACACTGAGAACACGGAGAATTCCTTTTTACCACGAAAATACGAAAGCACTAAAAGCTCCTTTTGTACGCTGATCCCGCAGAAACCACAGATTAACACGGATAAGTTGCAAGTCCTGCCGGCCGGTCAAAATCTATAGCCCGGAGAATTTGATTATCTCTTTTAAATACCGGTTCAGGCTGTTTAGTTCTTTAGTCAGTATTTTGTGGACAATGGCCATATCCACCCTCTGGTATTCGTGGATGATGATATTCCTTAGGCCGACCATCCGGCGCATAAATTCCGATGTTTTCGGAGTTATTACTTTGTGCTGGTTCAGAACGCGGAATGCCTCCGCCTGCGTCCCGGGAACTTCCCAAGAGTTGTCCGAGATTATATGGTTGGCTATATCTATACAGCCCTGTATGGCTAACTGAAGGTTGTGCATTACAATATCGTGAATATCCAGGTTTTCCTGCAGTAAGGCCAGTTTTACGCCTTTGCGCTGGTTGAGCCGGTCCAGCGACCTTTGGATAAAAGCTATCTTGCCGGAAAGCACGTTTCGGTTAACCATTATGACCTCATTATCATTTTTATGGCTGATTTGTGGTACATTCTTAAAATCGGCTGGTAATCGTAATACTCGCCCAGGGATTCGGCCATTATGCCGCGGCTGATGGCGGGCGTTTTTTCAAATATGATTTTGCCGGTCCGGTATATTTCGTATTTTAATAGGGTATCGGCGTTATTAAGGATGATTACATCCACCTCACGGCCTAATAATGCGCCCAGCTCCAACGACAAATTTATCCTTAGTTCCGGTGAAACCCGGCCGATTCCGGACGGGTCTATCAGCACCGCCAGGTCAATATCGCTGAAACGGTTATCTTTGCCGGACACGGCCGAGCCGAAAAGGTATGCGGCAATTACCTTTGGCCGCTGTTTTTCCAGCACGCCCTGAATTCTATTAGTGATTTCCTGCGTTTTCATAAATATACCACTTCCCGCAAGATTTGCCGGCCGATAAACGGTTTTAATGCCCTTTTGAGCACCAAGTCTACCTTGACGCCTAAGAAACCGCTTAGGTATTCTTCCAATCCCATAAATTCGAATAAACTTGGGGTTTTATTGAACTCTATCAGCACGTCCAGGTCGCTCTTTGGGCGCTGTTGGTTGCGGGCATATGAGCCGAATATGCCTATTTTTTTGACGCCGTACCTGGACCGAATCTCAGGTTCGTGCCGCTTGAGCGCGTTTTTTATGTCTTTCAGGGTTTTCATAATACCTTGTTATTTAGCTAATTCCCGGCGGGTTGTCAATATTTTAGGAGAATCAAGCCATAGCCACGGATTTCACAGATTATTTAAATTCAACCACGAATTAACGCGAATAACTTCTTTTGTACGCAGATTAAACGGATTTATCGGATAATTTTTACTCCTTTGCTTTAGATATCACCTACATACTACCTACTATCTACTATCTGCTATATTAATCATTTCCATCAGCGCCATTTTTAGCACCTTGAAATTGGCGGTTTTATAGTATGGGCGCTGGTCGGACTCCAGCAGGGAGCCGAGTTTGACGGCGTAATCGTTCGGTTTCAGCGTGTCTATGACTTTTAATATCCGGCCGGCGGTCTCCCGGCTGGTTTGAAGTTTGACGCCTTTTTTCAGCAGGAATTCGATGTCAAAGGCATCTCGGATTTCTTTGCGGTCGAGGAATGCCGCGATTTTAGACTGCATCATATCATCAAGCGATACGGCCCGGACCGGCACCTGGATGTCGGCATAACGGCTGTAGGCGATGGACGATTCGGTCTTGATGTCTTTTTTCTCTTTGCGCACCTCTATTTTTAAACTGCGCGGGAAGTCCTTTGATTTGAGCTCCAGCAGAATGGTGTAGAATTTGTTCCGGCTGTCTTTCAGGGTGTAAGCTCCACCCAGGCACTCTTTAAGATTTTTGTATAGCCCGGCCCGGTCAAGGTCACGAACAATCCAGAAATCAAGGTCTACGGAAAATCGGTTTAACCCGAAACACAGCCTGAGCATGGTCCCGCCGCCAAAGGCAAGGTTGCCCAACAACCGGGCGCTGTTGAGTTTGTCCAGCACCTCCATCTCAAACCGTTCCTGCTTGATTAAGTCTTGCATATTGTCCCCTTTTTATTAACCACGAATACACACAAATCAACACGAACCTTTGTAACTCTGAGCCTTTTCCTTTCCCCTACCTACTATATACTACATACTAACTATTATCGTACCCCTCCACGGCTATTATTTCTTCTGTCAGTCAATAGCTTGTTAATCGCCGATTGCGTCCGGAGCGGAAATCTCCCGGCAATCCGCTTTAGTTCTTTTATGTTTAACCGGCCTAATGACAGCGAATCCAGGTCCGGACGGTATTTGCCGATGGAATAAAGATAGAGCGTGTCGGCCAGCGCTTTTTCCGGCGTAGCGATAAAGATGCCATCTTTTTTGACAAATCCGAAGTAAAGCCGTTTTTGCAGTTTGTAGTAGTTAAAGGCAACGCCTTTGATGTCATATTTAACAGAACGCTTGAGCGCGGCGCTTTCCGTGAAATTGCGCTGGACCTGGGTGGTCATATCATAAATCCCCAAGGCGGTCATAAATGAGATATAAGACGGCACCTGGAGGAAATTGGCGGCCTTTAAAATCTCTTGGGGCGATGCATCAGCCCATTTCTGGGAAAGGGCGTAGATATTATTTTTAAGCCGGGTGAATATGCCGTTTTTTACGTATCGGCTGCAAAGAACCCTGATTGATGCGGGCTTTATGCCTAAAACTCTTTGGAGTTGGTCCGGGGTAAAATACGCTTTTGACTGCAACGACAACAATTTTGTGTAATTCATGCTGACCCGCTTTTTTTACACTTATTCGTGATAATTCTGGTAAGCATACTTAATTAACATTTTTGTTAACTATATATGTTTAGTAAAATATGTCAAGAAAAACTGAAGCAAGCGGGTTAAGCTGATTCTACTAATAATTTTCGTTTAGCCACAGAGACCACAGAGCGCTTCCACGCTTCATACTCCTTATTTGTCATACCACGTTTCTTTGCGCCATTCATTTTATGTGGCTTGCATAAGAGACACCCACTTCTGGCATTCTTTGGTTTGCCTCGCTTATGATTCATTTTCTGGAACCTCCCATATATCCTTCATAGCATATTCCACCGTATCGCTATCGTCTTTCAGCGGGAGTATCTGTCCCTCCATCTCACAGTTTAACCCTGACTTATTCATAAATACTTCAAATCAATGGCAGCCTATTGCGGCAGGATAACCCGCCCTAATGCTCTCGTCCCGGTATTCAACAGGACTGCGAGCATAACGGTCATAATTTATCCATAGAAAATAATCGCTCTAAATTATTCGGGTAACCATCTTGGTGAATGTTTTTAGCAAGCAATGCGGGCTTTCGGAGAGTTTGTCGAATTGATTGAGCCATTTCCTGATATAGCTCCGGTCAAAATCCGGGTGTTTAATCATCATTGTCCGGCAGTCTTCGATATCGCGGGCCCGGCCGGCAAAGATCTTGTGGATGATAATGTCTTCCAGCGAGGCGAACCTGGCGGCAGACCGCCCTATTTTTATTTTTTTGCTTCGTTTGATGGCCTGTTTTTCGTAGGGCGTGAATGAGAATATGAAATCCACCCTGATACCGGTAGCCTTATGGCGGACCGGCAGGACCATTGTCTTTGCGGCAAAGCTCCGATAATCTTTAGGTATTGCCGTGAGCTTGGCCTCTTTGACCGCTTCCATTAAATCGGGCAGGCGGCCGGTATCCGCGCCGAGGGTTATGTCAATGTCCCGGGTCAGCCGCGGTTCGCCGTAAATAAGAACGGCCTGCCCGCCTATAATCATATAGGGAATCCGGGCTTTGTCAAGGGCGCGGGCGACTTTTATGATGACCTGCTGGAACATCGGTTTAGTATGCGGGCGATTCTGATTTCGGTTTCGAGGCCTTCCAAGGAGTTGCCGGACGGGGAAACGCACAAAGCTTTGCTCTCCCGCCACAGGGACTCGGCAATCCGGAAGGACTGGCTCCGGGTCAGGCGGCTCTGCCGGATTTGGGCGTCTTCAAAGCTCTTGAGCAGTTTACCGTCTTTTATCATTGTTATATTAAACCTTTTTGGGCGGAATTGTCAATATTTTAGGCTCATTCAGCCACCCCGATGATTATAGTTCGGCTGCCTGTCCCCCTCAAGGGGAGGCCCTCTGGGGCTCTGAAGTTGCAGCCGACTATACCCGGCAGTAATTTCATAGTTCGGCAGTTTGAGCGTAGCGAATTACTGCCGACTATACTGGGCTGTAAGTCTGGCGCCGAAGCGCCATCCAACAGCCCAAGTACAAACTGCCGGAGTATCGGGACGGAGTTTATCCCGCATCAGCGGGGCTGCGGCTACGCAGATCCTTACACTTCGCGGCTCAGTGCAAGCAGGACAAGTTTACACAGATTTATTTTAGCCACGAATAAACTCGAATAAACACTAAGAATATTCTTTTAGTTTGGCCTTACCTTTCACCACGGATTAACACGGATAATACAGAATATCTGCTATTCACCACGAATAAACCCGAATTAACTCGAATAATTATTTTGTCTAACAGGGACTATATGAAACCTTACTTTTAAAGTCTCTTCAAGTCACTGTTAATACTACTCAGTGGCTTCAGTGTCCTCAGTGGTTGTATTTATTCAGTCATTGGTTACACGGATATGCCGGAATTCTTCAATGAGGGATGCTTTTTATCCTTATCGGAAACCAGCGGGTTTTTGATTGGCCATTCTATCCCGATATC
Organism: Planctomycetota bacterium; assembly: GCA_043808305.1. Lineage (GTDB taxonomy): Bacteria > Planctomycetota > MHYJ01 > JACQXL01 > JACQXL01 > JBBAAP01. The sequence continues at coordinate 7,671 of JAZDFB010000072.1, forward strand.
CGGGTCGTTCCAGATTATGCCCCGGTCGTTCTCGGGCGAGTATTCCTGGGTGCATTTATACATTACATCTGCCTGGTCGCTCATTACCACAAACCCGTGGGCAAAGTCGGCCGGCACATACAGCATCAGTTTGTTCAATTCGGACAGCTCGGCGCTGGCCCATTTGCCGTACGTCACGGAACCCTTCCTGATATCCACCGCCACGTCCCAGATAGCGCCCTTGACGCACCTGACCAGCTTGCCCTGGGCATTGGGCTCATTCTGGTAGTGCAAACCCCGCAACACGTTCCGGACCGAATACGAGTGGTTGTCCTGGACGAAGTGCTCGGTTATGCCGGCGGCTACAAATTCGCTGTGCTTGTAGGTCTCGATGAAGAACCCGCGGGCATCGGCAAAGACGGCCGGCTCGATGAGGATGACCTCGGGGATGGATAGTTTGACAAAATTAAAGCTCATAGATACCTTTTACCACTGAGAACACTGATATACACTGATTATTTATTAATTCAATCCATTCAGTTAAAGATTAACGCTGACCCCGCTAAAGCGGGATAAGGGACACTAACTCCCGGAGTTTACCCCGCTTCAGGCGGGGGTCGAAGTATCCCTAATAAACTCGAATAATTACTCTATTCTATAAGGAGGCCAGGAAACCAAGAAAATTATCCGCCTTCTTGGATTCCTTTCAGTGGCTTCAGCGCCCTCAGTGGTTATATTACTTTATTAAGCAGTTTTTCCAGGTATTGCCCGTAACTGCTTTTCTTTAATGGCTCTATCAGTTTTCGGAACTGTTCTTTATTTATATAGCCCAGCTCATAAGCCAGTTCTTCGACGCAGGCGATTTTCTGCCCCTGCCTCTTTTCAATAATAGCTATAAATTCGCTGGCCTCCAAGAGGTTCTCGCACGAGCCGGTGTCCAGCCAGGCGGTGCCCCGCCCGAGCAGTTGGACCCGGAGGGTGTTCTTTTTGAGGTATTCGCGGTTGACGTCGGTTATTTCCAGCTCGCCCCGGGCCGACGGTTTCATGGTCTTGGTTATCTGCACCACGCTGTTGTCGTAATAATACAGGCCGGTGACGGCGTAGTTGGATTTGGGCTGTTTGGGTTTTTCCTCGATGGACAGGGCCTTGCCGTCCTTGTCGAAGTCGACCACGCCGTATGCCACCGGGTTCTGGACGTAATAGCCGAATACGGTGGCGCCGCGCTTGGCGGCGATGTCGGCCACTGTTTTCTTTAACAGGTTGCTCAGCCCGTGGCCGTAGAAGATGTTGTCGCCGAGCACCAGGCAGACATCGTCCGGGCCGATGAATTCCTGGCCGATGATGAACGATTCGGCGATGCCGTTGGGCTTGGCCTGTTCCTTATAGGATATCTTGAGCCCCAGATGCGCGCCGTCGCTGAATATGGCCTTGAACCGGGGCAGGTCCTGGGGCGTGGAGATTATCAGGATTTCCCTGATGCCGGATATCATCAGGATTGATAAGGGGTAATAAATCATGGGCTTGTCGTAAACGGGCAATAACTGCTTGCACACGGCCATGGTGATGGGATAGAGCCGGGTGCCGCTGCCGCCGGCCAAGATGATACCTTTCATATTAAGACCTCCTTAGAGCCAGTTAGGAATTACCCGATGCCTATCGGGTAAAGCCGTTACCAGGCTCTTATCCCAAGCGTAGACTTGGGACACACTACCTAATCCCGCTCCCTACGGTCGGGGATAACGTGCCAACCCCGACGAAATGTCGGGATAAGACCCAGTACGTCACTTTGTTCCTACTGGCTCTAATACGTCACTGCGTTCCAAGTGGCACTAACACGGATATTTTTGTTCCTTTAATTAAATACATTAAGCCATGGATTAACACGGATAGTACCAAGAATTCCTTTATAATTTAGCCTTATCTTTCGCCGCTTAACCACTGAAGACACTTATATACACGGATTATTTTTTTGCCTGCAACCCTTTCAAAACTTCTTTTATACGCGGGCGCAGGTCAGGGATGTCTTTTTTCACGACTGTCCAAACACGTTCCAGGTTTATGCCGAAATAGAAGTGAATAACTTTATCCCTCATTCCAGCGATGTCTTTCCATGGGATTTCTGAATATTTTTTTCTTATTTCAGCCGGAATGTGCTTGGCGGCTTCGCCTATTATTTCTATTGACCGGGCCACCGCAAAGTTGGTCTTCTTGTCCCTGGCAAACTGCCTATATGTCATTTGACCTATAAACTGCTCCGCATCCGACATATTTTCGAGCATATCTTTGATATACAAAGCGATATTTCTTTTCATATGTAAATAACCTCTTTTAATATCCTGCGTTTAAGCTCCGGCCGGATGTCTTCCCGGGGAATAAGGTCAACCTTGACACCCAGCAGTTCCGACAGGTAATTCTCGATGCCTACCAGTCCTAAAAGGCTTACCGATTTATCTATATCTGCCAGCACGTCCAGGTCGCTCTTTGGACGCTGTTGGTTGCGGGCATATGAGCCAAATATGCCTATTTTTTTGACGCCGTACCTGGACCTGATTTCAGGTTCGTACCGTTTGAGCACTATTTTTATGTCTTTCAGTGTCTTCATAATACCTTTTATTTAGCTAATTTCCGGTGGATTGTCAATATTTTGGGCATAAGTAAACTGATTGAGCCCCACTCCCTGCGGTCGGGAATAACGTGGCCGTATGTCCCAAGGCTTCGCTTGGGATAAGGGACACTAATTCTCTACGTTCAAAGTGTCCCTAATACGTCACTATGTTCTTACTGCCACTAACCCATGCACTTCGTTCAGGATAACGTGGCAGTAAGTCGCTTTGCTCCAACTGCCACTAACCACAGATTGGGCCGATTTCGCTGATTATTTTCCGCTTATTCCGCTGAATCCGCGGTTAAAAGTTAGTACTTCAGCCGGAGCTCGCGGTAGAGGGTCTTGCCGCTGGTGGTCCGGGGGATGTCGGCTGATTTGATGAAGACAACGCTCTTGGGCTTCTTGTATGACGCCATCTTGTCGCGGCAGTAGTCGATTATCTCCTGCTCGGTAGCGGTCTGCCCTTCCTTGAGGACGATGACGGCCTTGACGGCCTCGCCCCATTTGTCGTCGTGCACGCCGATGACGGCCACTTCGACAATCTTGGGATGCAACGCCAGGATTTCCTCGACCTCGGAGGGATAGACGTGCTCGCCGCCGGTGATTATCATATTGTCCTTGCGGTCGACCAGGTAATAGTAGCCGTCGGCGTCCTTCTTGGCCATGTCGCCGGCGCTGAACCATTCGCCTTTGAAGGCTGATTTGGTCTTTTCGGGCAGTTTGTAGTAACCGTCAAACATCATCGGGCCGCGGGAATAGAGTTCGCCCACCTGCCCGACCGGCAGTTCGGCGCCGTGGGCGTCGAGTATCTTGATGCGGTCTGTACCCATGGATTCTTTGCCGATGGACCCGGCCTTGGACAGCTGTTCCTCGGGCCGGAGCACGGTGACGATGCCGGCCTCGGTGGAGCCGTAGCCTTCGTAAAGTTTGGCGTTGGCGAAGTATTCCATTATCCGCTTCTTGATTTCGCCCCGGGCCGGAGCGGACGAGCAGAGCAGTTTGTTGATGGACGATACGTCGTATTTGGCGCGGACCGCGTCGGGCAATCCGAGTATCAGGCTGTAATGGGTGGGGATGAGCGAGATAAACGTGGCCTTGACCCGGGCGACGATGCCCAGGATTTCCTCGGGGTTGAAGTTACGGGCCGGGTGGACGTAGATGGCGCCGCCGATATAGGTGAAGGTGAACGAAAAATAGGTGCTGTTAACGTGGCAGAGCGGCATCACATTGAGGCAGATGTCGTCCGGCAGGAAACTGAAATCGCCGGCGTTTATCAGATAAAACGCGATGTAGGACTCGTGCGACCTGAGCACGCCCTTGGGCTTGCCGGTGGTGCCCGAGGTGTAGAGCAGTACCCAGGTGTCCTTGGGGTCGACGCGGATGCCCGGATCCTTGTCCGGCGCGCCGTTAAGCCAGGGCTCGTAATCAATCCAGGTAACTGACTTGTCCTTTGGCGCTGTTTTGGAACCATCAGCTATCTTTATGTAATTTTTTATCTTGGGAATCTGCGGCTTAATCTGTTCAATGACCGGAATAAATTCGTTATGGACAAAGAACGCCTTGCTGTCGGCGTTGTCGGCGATGTAGGCGACGTCGGCCGGGCTGATGCGGAAGTTTATGGGGTTGATGACAATGCCGGTCCGGGCGCAGGCCAAGTACAACTCGATGATTTCCAGGCAGTTTTCCAGCAGACAGGATATTTTATCGCCCTTGGTCAGGCCCAGGCCGAGCAGTGCGTTGGACAACCGGTCAATGCGGACGTTGAGCTGGCTGTATGTCAGGGCGCGCGATTTGTCCTTGAGCGCGGTCCGGCCGGAATACTTGGCGGCGTTGACCCGGAGCGTCTCGGCTAAGTTAAGCCATAATGCTGACATCTAATACCCTTTCACCGCTTAACCACTGAAAATACTGAAAACACTGATTATTTCTTTAATTAAGACCTAACCACAGATTGACACGGATTCAAATTGGCCACAGATTTATTTTAGCCACTAACCCCGCTAAAGCGGGATAAGGGACACTAACTTGCTCTGCTCGAAGTGTCCCTAATAGCACTCGAATAAACTCGAACCCTTTTAACTCTGTAACCCTGCAACTCTATAACTTTGTAACTTCGCTAGGCCTTGACTATTTTCTGCCTGTTCTTGGTGACGTCCTTGGTGGCATTGCGGCTGTCGATGACCAGCCGGCTGTTGTTGATTATCCACTGGTAGTCGTAGGCGGTGTGGTCGGTGGCGATTACTACCGCGGACTGCTTCTTTAACAACTGCACCGTCAGCTTCTGCGATTTGAACGGCGGAAGCTTATAGTGCCTGAGTTCCGGCAATGACGGTATGTGCGGGTCGTTGTATTGGACCCGGGCGCCCTTTTCCATGAAGAGCTCGATTAGTTTCAGGGCCGGCGATTCGCGCATGTCATCGACGTCTTTCTTGTACGCCACGCCCAAAATCAGGATACTGGCGCCTTTCAACGATTTGCCCAGGCTGTTGAATTTCTCGGCGGTCTTGTTGACCACGTAATAAGGCATGGCCAGGTTGACCTCGCCGGCCAGTTCGATGAACCTGGTGGGCGTTTCGTATTGGCGCGCCTTCCAGGACAGGTAGAACGGGTCGATGGGGATGCAATGCCCGCCCAGGCCGGGGCCGGGATAGAACGGCTGGAAGCCGAAGGGCTTGCTGGAGGCGGCGTTGATGACCTCCCAGACGTCGATGCCCATCTTGTCAAAGAGAACCTTGAGCTCGTTGACCAGTGCGATGTTGATGCAGCGGTAGATATTTTCCAGGAGCTTGGTCGATTCGGCGGCCCGGGTCGACGAGACCGGGACGACCTTGAGCACGACGGCGCCGTAGAGCGCCTGGGCCAGGGCGCGGCTGTCCGGGTCGTCGGCGCCGACCACCTTGGGTATCTTTTCGGTGGAGTATTTGGCGTTGCCGGGGTCTTCGCGTTCGGGCGAGAAGGCCAGGAAAAAGTCCTTGGCGGCCTTGAGCCCGGTGGTTTCCAGTATGGGCAGGCAGACCTCGTCGGTGGTGCCGGGATAGGTGGTGCTTTCCAGGACGACCAGCTGCCCCTTGCGCAGGGTCCGGCGGATGGTCTGGGTGGTATTTACAATGTAAGACATATCCGGGTCGCGCATCACGGTCAGCGGCGTGGGCACGCAGATGATGATGGCGTCCATCTGCTTGAGCTGTTTGAAATCGGTGGTGGCTTTGAATCCGTGTTTGAGCCTGATATCGCGGATGCTTTCGGAGGTTATGTGCTTGATGTAAGACTTGCCGGCGTTCAGGGCATTAACCTTTTTGGGGTCGATGTCGAACCCGGTCACGGGGAACCCGCGCAGGGCGAAGAGCCGGGCCAGCGGCAGTCCGACATAGCCCATGCCGATGATGCCGACGTTGGCCTGGCGTAATTTAATCCGGTTCATCAGTTTGGCGGCTAACGGTTTCATAATCTGTTCTTCTTTCTAAGTCGCCGTTAATCGGCGAGCAGGAGTTTGGCTGATACTGCCAAATTATTCCTTCAGACAACCCTATTTTTTGTCATCCTTTGCCTGGTCCTGAAGCAGTTCTGCGATCCGAACCGGGTCGTAACCGATGACTATTTGGTCATCCACAACAATAACCGGCACGCCGTACTGCCCGGAAACATTCATAAGTTCCTGGACGTTGGCCGGGTCTTTGGATACATCGATATCATCAAAGATAATATCACGGTGCCGAAAATATTCCTTGACCTTGACGCACCAGGGACAGGTCGGCGTGGTGTAGACTTTTATCGTTTTCATTGCGGCTCCTTGGTGGTCTGACCTATCAAATCGCGAACCAGCACATTAAGATAATTATAACCGAGAATATCAAAACCGCTGTCCTTTTTCAAACTTTTTAGGCTATTACCCGGCACAATAATTTTATTAAAACCCAGCCGAACAGCTTCATTAAGCCGGCGGTTGATGTGGCTGACCGGGCGGATTTCGCCGGCCAGTCCGACCTCGCCGATTGCGACGATATCTGAAATCGGCCGGTTGCGGTAGCTGGAGACAATGGCCAGTGCGATGCCCAGATCGGCGGCCGGTTCGTCTATCTTGACTCCGCCAACCACATTGACAAAAACGTCCTGGGACCCGAGCGGAATGGCCAAGCGCCGTTCCAGCACAGCCAGAATCATAGCGGTGCGGTTGAAATCAACTCCGCTGACCCGGCGGGACGGCGCGGAGTAATAAGAACGCGAGGTCAGCGCCTGTATCTCCAATAGCAAGGGCCGGCTGCCGACTATGGACGGGACGATGACGGTGCCGGCCGTATCCTTGTCGCGCTGGGAGATAAACATATCAGACGGGTTAGTGACCTCAATCAAGCCGTCATCTTTCATCTCGAATATGCCGATTTCGTTGGTCGAACCGAACCGGTTCTTGACGGCACGGAGCATCCGGAACGACTGGAACCGGTCACCTTCGAAATAAAGGACGCTGTCAACCAGGTGCTCAAGCGAACGCGGCCCGGCCAGCGAGCCGTCCTTGGTGACGTGGCCGATGAGGAAAAGCGCAACTCCCAGCCGCTTGCAAAGATAAACCATGGCCATAGCCGATTCCCGGACCTGGGTCAGGGTGCCGGGCGCAGTGGGTATTTCCGGCCGATAAACCATCTGGATGGAATCAACCACAACCAAATCGGGCTTGTATTCCTCAATATAGGCGCCGATGACATCGATATTGGTCTCAGACGCCAAAAGCAGGTTATCCGAATCAACGCCCAGGCGCTCGGCCCGGATTTTGGTCTGGACAACCGATTCCTCGGCGCTGACGTAAAGAACCTTCATACCCTCCTTGGTAAGTTTATGCGACACCTGGAGAAGCAATGTTGATTTGCCGATGCCCGGGTCGCCGCCGATGAGCGTTACCGAACCGATGACAATGCCGCCGCCCAGGATGCGGTCGAATTCTTTGATGGTGGTAATCAGGCGCGGGGCGTCGGACAATTTTACCTGGCTGATGGGCTGGGGTTTCTCGCCGCCCAAAGATGTTTTGTTTTTCTGCTGGATTTGCGGCGCCATGATTTCCTCGGCCAGGCTGCCCCACTCGCCGCATTCGGCGCAACGGCCTACCCACTTAGGCGACGAGGCGCCGCATTTCTGGCAGACATAAACGGTTTTAGGTCTTTTTAACTGCATAAAAAATCATTGCTAAAAGCGCTATGGCGGCGGTTTCGACCCGGAGTATCGAAGCAACCGGCAGGCGGACTGACTTGAATCCGGCCCGGACGGCTTGCTCGACCTCATCATCGGTGAAATCGCCTTCTGGTCCGATAAGATACAATATCCGCCGGGGATTTCCACTTTTTTCCATCATTTCTTCCAATGAACCTTCCGGCGCGGACGGCACGGCAATCAGTACCAGGTCGTAGCTGCTGGCCTGGCTGATTATCCGGCTGAAGGCAACCGGCGGACTGATATGGAGCAGGGTATTTTGCCCAGTTTGCTTGGCCGCGGCTACGGCGATGTTCTGCCAGCGGTGGAGCTTGCGGTCAGCGTCACGGATAACACTGCGCCGGGTAATAATCGGAATAAACTCGGAGGCACCCAGTTCTGCCGCTTTTTCGACCAGCCAATCCATCCGGGAGCCTTTGGGTATAGCCGAGGCTACGGTTATATGCAGTTGCGGCGTTTGGCCGAGCCGTGTTTCCAGAATATCAAGAACGACCCTGTCTTTTCCCACGGCTGACACGCGTGCCAGAAATAAATCGCCCCGGCTGTTGAAAACCTCAATGTCGCTGCCCTGTTTGAGCCGAAGAACATCCTTAAGGTGATGCGACTGCGCCGGGTCCAGGATGATTTTATCCGCCTGGGGCTGACCCTTATTAGTAGGGTCGCCTGAGGGCTGACCCTTATTAGTAGGGTCGCATCCGGGCTGACCGTCAAAATAGAATCTCTTTAAATGACTCATAGATTAGTGGCAGTTAGCCATACCGTGTTCCCGAAATCCTTCGGGACGGCAGGACGTTATTAGAGCCAGTAGAAATATACAACGTACTGGGTCTTATCCTGACTATTCCGTCAGGGCCTGCCACGTTATCCTGAACAAAGTTCATGGACTATAGAATATAAGAGAGGATAACCGGAGTCAATTATTTTATATGCAGATATTGACAGATATCCTGAATTATGTAGTCTAAAGAGAATATGGAAAACCAGAATAACCTTGATTTTGAAATACCCATCGTGGCGCTGGAAAAGAAGATCGCCGAGCTGGAGAAGTTTTCGTCCATGGCCGAGGTGGACCTTTCGGACGAGATAAGCAAGCTCCGGCAGCGGGCCGACCGGATGAAGCTGGAGATATACAAAAACCTGTCGCCCTGGCGGCGGGTGTTGTTGGCCCGGCATCCCGAGCGGCCTCTGGCATCTGATTTCATCAGTTTGATATTCAAAGATTTCATAGAGCTCTTCGGCGACCGCTCGTTCCGGGACGATAAAGCCATTATCTGCGGACTGGCTAAACTGGGTAACTTCAAAGTGCTGGTGATCGGCACCAGAAAAGGCAAGACAACCCAGGAGAGGATGGAATCAAATTTCGGCTGTCCGCATCCGGAAGGCTACCGCAAATCGCTTTTGAAGATGCAGCTGGCCGCCAAGTTCAAACTGCCGATTATCACGCTGATTAATACGCCGGGCGCGTATCCGGGCATCGGGGCTGAGGAACGCGGCCAGGCTTTGGTCATAGCTAAGAATCTCTTTGAAATGTCGCGGATGCGGACGCCGATAATCTGCATCATCACGGGCGAAGGCGGCAGCGGCGGCGCGCTGGCGCTGGGCGTAGGCGATAAGCTGGCCATCATGGAAAACGCTTATTTCTCGGTGATATCGCCCGAGGGCTGCGCCGCATTACTCTGGCGTGACAGCAGCAAGGCGCCGGACGCGGCCAAGGCGCTCAAGTTCACCGCCAAAGACCTGCTGGAACTGGGCATCGTGGACGAGATTATTCCCGAACCTTTGGGCGGCGCGCACCGGGACCACAAAACCGCTTCGGAAAACGTCAAAAACGTGATACTGCGCTACCTCAATGAACTGACCCAGCTGCCTACCGAAGTCCTGCTCCAAAAACGCTACGAGAAGCTAAGGGTCATCGGCAAGTTTATGGAATCGCAGGAAAAGACCGTTGCGGAATTGTAGCGGAAGTTAGCAGAGTTTACCACGCATCAGCATTCCCGCTGGAATAAGCGGGATAAAGTGCCAGTACGTCGTTACACTCCTACTGGCACTAAAAAATTAAGAATCAACTCTTAGCCAGTTTTTTCTTGATGTGATGCCCGGCCTTAAAAACAATCACCTTTTTGGCGGGCGCCATGAGCTTTTCACCGGTCTTGGGGTTGCGGGCCTTGCGGGCCTTGCGCTCCTTGATCAGAAACACCCCGAAGTTGCGCAGTTCCAGCCGGCCCTTTTTGATGATGGTATCGATTATCGTATCCAGAGTGGTCTGGATGATTTCAATTGCCTTGCTTTCGGTTATGTTATTTTTGGCCGCTACCTGGCGGGCAATATCTTTTTTGTGAATCATGTCTATTTAAATTACAGAGTCAGCACGAAAAATTCTGCGTCCAGCATATCCGCTGTCGGCCGGTTGTCAATAAAAACAACGCGACTTTTTATTATGCCAGAATATCGGCCATGCTATACAAGCCGGGCTTGGCGGCAGCCAGGAATTTAGCGGCGTAAATCGCGCCACGGGCGAAGATATCGCGGTTATTGACCCGATGGGTCAGCTCGATGCGCTCGCCCAGATTGCTGAAAACCACGGTGTGGTCGCCGACCACATCGCCTATCCGGAGCGAATGTATCGGTATATTCTTTTTGCTAACTTCTGAGACACTCTCAGACAGGCGTTTGGCCGTGCCGCTGGGAGCGTCTTTCTTGAACCGGTGATGGGTCTCGATAATTTCAGCGTCGTAGTCCGGTCCGAGCGTCCGGGCCGCCTGGGCTCCCAATTTGAACAGCAGGTTAGCGCCCAGGCTCATGTTCGGGCTCAAAAAGCAAGGAATCGTCCGGGATGCCTTCCTGATTTGGTTCAACTGTGATTTATCAAATCCGGTGGTGCCGATGACCAGCGGTATCCTGTGCTTGAGGCAGGATTTCAGGCAGGCCATGGTTCCGTTGGGCAGCGAGAAATCGATGGCCACATCGGCCTTTTTCCCGAAAGCCGGCTTAGGTTGTGAACGCAGTGCGCCATCCCGCTGGAGCCGTTTAGCGGCCTCCCCTCCGGGGGATAGCGGGACAAGTTTTACTCCAAGCGGCTTGCCCAACCCGGCCATCAGGCCGACATCCTTGCCCGATTGCGGGTGATCGGCCCGGTCCGCGGCCAGAACAAGCTTGAAATCCTTTGAAACGGCCGCCAGCCTGATAATGGACAGACCCATCCGACCGGCCGCACCGTTAACTGCTAAAGTAATCATATAGCCCCCAATTTAACCATATCTTTATATTTTAGTCAAAGAATTTATATACTTGCATTTTTATCTTTGCTATATATGATTTCGTTATGCGATATTTTCCTGCGATATTTTTATCCCGATTAGCCCCTCTCCCGCTGCGGCGGGATGGCGCTCCGCGAACACAAACCATAAGCGGAAGGCACTGTGGTGCTCCGGGACTGCCCCGCATAAGTGCGGGACTAACTGCGGTTTTGCCTGCGGTCTTGCTGATTCTTTGCATATCATTAATCGGCTATTCCGCAATTCAGGAACCCGTGCAGCCGGCCGCCGATAAACCGCAAATAACCACCGGCCAGTGGGTCCAGTACCACATCAACCGTTACGATGTCGATAAATCCGAAACAGCCAGGGACAATCTGCTGTCCACGGCGGAGGCCGACATCAAGATATCCGTCACCGGCCATCAGACTTTATACGACCAGGAACTCCTGTGGGTTGAGCTAGCCATCAACTACGGCAAGGAATCTCAGCGGATTGTCAGGTTCCTGGCCGATGCCAAAGGAACTCCCCAGCCGGAGAAAGTAATCATCAAGCACGGCCGGCTGCCGGCCGTGGAAATCAACCTGAGGATATGGGAGGTTAAGACCAGGATCACCCGGGGAAAACTGCTGGCTGAACTGCTGGGCAAGTTTAACCTGATACCGCTGACCCGGTTGGAGATACTGGACAGCGTAAAACCGCAGGCAAATCCCCAGTCTACCGGCGGACCGGAGCTGTCGGGCGAAAAAGCCATTTCGGTGACAATCACATCACAGCCGGATATTAAGTCGCTGGTTTGCACCAGGCTGGTCGTCAGCCAGCCGGAGATAGGCTTATCAAGCGAAAGCCTTTATTCCAAAACCATACCGCTGGCTGGCCTGGCCCGGCTGGAGATGATGTACGATTCGCCCAAGAAAAAAACCCAGACTATCATAACCATAACCGATTTCGGGACAACCGGCGCCGAATCGCAGATTAACGAAAAACCCAAACAACTGGATTTTAAATAATAGCGCCACAAATAAACACGGATTGCCTTATAGTTGCAAGTTATAGGTTCGCTATGCTCACTGCAAGTAAGTTACAAGTCACAGGTTATGTTTTAATCATCGCTTGTCTCTTGTGGCTTGTTGCGGCTTCGTCTGCATTCGCAGAAAAATCTGCGGATGCACCCATGGTCGAGGTCGTCTACGCCTGGAACCAGCCGGGCAATCCTTTCGACGAAATCATCTACAAGCGCCTTCTTAAAACGCTTGATGAGGACCAAGCGGTTTATTATTATTCGATGTATGCCCGGTGCAAGGATGAGATACTCATCACCGGCCAGGACGACATTCCGATGCAGGAATGGCTGCCGGACCGGGTGGTGGTCAACGGAAAAACGCTCCAGTCCAACGATTACACCGGATACATCGGACAAAGCCGGATTATTTTTTATCAGCAGTCGCCTTACGGCCTGCTGGAACTGGGCGAGATGAGCAAAGACGGGGTTTATGCCGAATCCATCGAATTCGTCAATACGATTGCTTCCCAGATAGGCAAGGAATCGCCGCCCAGCCTGTGGTATATCGGCGGAGCCATTCTTGGTGCGACCAGTATTCTTGATTACGCAAAAAATGATAAGGAACCGACTAATCATATCCCAATCGGACTATTTAATGTAATACCGGAAAACGGTTCGTCCAGCACGGTGTTCAGTTTCGATGCCGGCGTGTCTTCGGATATTGACGAACCGGCCCAGAACCTGCTGGTGCGCTGGGATTGGGAAAATGACGGCGTATGGGACACGTCATTTTCGCCTGCTAAAACGATTACCCGGACATTCGCCGCCGGTTCGCATACGATAGCCATGCAGATACGCGACAGCGCCGGCGCGTTTGTAACCGCGACCAAGACTATTACGGTCATAGCGCCAGGCGGGCCGCTGGCCTCCACGCCCCAGCCGATATTTCATACCAACCTGCAGCGGACCGGACTGGCTGCGATCGCCGGACCGGCCACGGACACTATCAAGTGGCAATACGCAACCGGAGGGGTAATCCAGTCGTCGCCGGTGATTGCATCGGATAACACGATTTATGCGGGCTCCTATGACGGCAAGGTCTACGCGCTGAATCCGGGCGGCACGCTCAGGTGGTCATCGCCGGCCATCGGGCAGATATATTCCACTCCGGCCATCGGCTCGGATGGAACGGTTTATATCGGCGCCGGCACGGCGTTATATGCATTGAATAATACTACTGGCGCGGTAAACTGGGTTTATAACACCGGAGCCACAGTACGCTCGTCGCCGGCTATCGGTCCGGACGGCACGATATATTTCGGCTCCGGCAACGGGAATATTTATGCCGTCAACTACGACGGCTCGTTTAAGTGGACGTATACGACCGGCGGCGCGGTGGATTCATCACCGGCTATTGCCCCGGACGGAACTCTCTATGTCGGCTCAAATGACCGTTACCTCTACGCATTGGATACCAATCCCCTGTCGCTGAAATGGAGATACCAGTCCGGTGGCGCGATTGTCGGGGCTCCGGCCATAGGCGCGGACGGAACCGTTTACGCCGGCGCAACCAACGGGATTGTTTATGCAATTAATTCCAACGGCACGCTCAAATGGACCGCCGCCACCGCCGGGCCGGTATATTCGTCTCCAGCGATAAATGCGACGACTTTATATGTCGGTTCCGATGATTACAATCTCTATTCCATCGGACTGGCCGCAGGCGGGATTAACTGGACGTATCTGACCACAGACACGGTGCGCTCCTCTCCGGCCATAGACCCTATCGGCAATGTTTATTTCGGTTCGGATGACGGCACGGTATATTGCCTGAACTCGGCCGGGGGGCTGATCTGGAGCCGCGATATCGGCTCGCCGGTGCGTTCGTCTCCGGCCATAAACAACAGCAATGTCGGCGCATCGCCCGCGATTATCTATGTGGGCGCGGACAATATGAATCTGTATGCCATCGGCTCGGCCCCGGCTGACCCGGCTAATATAGTCCTGACCAAAAAGGCAAATAAGCAGTATGCCACTATAGGCGAGGTCATTACATATAATATCACGGTCAGTAATTTCACCTCCACCACCGATACATCTAATAATAATATTATTATAGATATCATCCCGGCCGGGTTCAAATATATATTCGGCTCGAGCGTGCTGAACAGCGCTCCGCTGGCTGACCCGGTAATCACCGGCACAGCGCTGACATTCCCGGATTTAGGCGCAATACTCCCCGGCCAGACCAAAACACTGTCGTATCAACTGGCGGTGGGCAGCGGCTTGGCCAAGGGCCGGTATGTCAACAGCGCCTACTGCAACTACTTTGATATCATATGGAAAACTTCCAACACGGCCAAAGAGGAGGTGATGATAGTGGATGACCCGCTCTTTGACCTGGGCACGATAATCGGCCGGGTGTTTATAGATGCCAACGGCAACGGCGCATTTGACGAGGGAGAAAAAGGCGTGGCAGATGCAACAATCATAATGGAGAACGGCGTATTGGCAATAACGGATAAAAAGGGTATGTATCATATTCCGGCTGTCAAACCCGGCACGCATCATTTAAAAGTAGGCGGTTATCCCGGAGATGAACCAGTCGGATTATCCCATATAGTTCGGGTTACCGAAGGCCTGCTCATAAAGGTTAATTTCGCAGTCAGCCCTGAATGCTCAGAAAACATCTATAAAGATGGATACGGCAGTTCTGTAATCGCTAGCGGAGAAATAGGCCATTCGTCTGTAAAAGGCAATACCGACCTGGCCGAGCGTGATAAGCGTTTACAGAAAAAACTCTATACT
>JAZDFB010000073.1:0-31655 GCA_043808305.1 Planctomycetota bacterium
CCGGGAGCATTTATTGGCAATCAATCGGGAACTACTTATAACCCGGGTATGCTTGCCGTAAGCATCACTTATTACTGGCGGATAGATTCCAAGAACCCCGGTGGCACAACCCAGGGCACGGTTTGGAGTTTTAATACCCAACTGTATTCTGGATTAACGATTGCAGCCGGATGCTTTCATACTGTTGCCTTGAAGGCCAATGGTTCGCTCTGGACTTCGGGATGGAACACCTGGGGTCAGTTAGGCGATGGGACAACGATAACTAGGACCACGCAAACCCATATAGGAACGGATACCAACTGGTCAGCCATTAAAGCAGGCTACGACCATACTATTGCCCTGAAGACCGACGGGACGCTCTGGGCTTGGGGACGGAACTCCTGGGGTCATTTAGGTGATGGGACACTTGTTGAGAGGCATATCCCGACCCGCATCGGCACAGGGACCAACTGGTTAGCTATTGCCGCTGGGTACCAACATACTATTGCCTTGAAATCAGATGGCACACTCTGGGGTTGGGGAAGAAATGACTTTGGTCAATGTGGAGACGGGACAAATTCTGCTAAGAACATCCCAACCCGCATCGGCACAGCCACTAACTGGTTAGCTATCGCCTCAGGGGGGTATCATACTCTTGCCCTGAGGGCCGACGGTTCGCTCTGGGTTTGGGGATATAATTACTTTAGTCAATTAGGCGACGGGACAACTACTGATAGGAATACCCCGACCCGCATCGGCACAGATACCAACTGGTCAGCCATTGCCGGAGGAGTCTACTACACGGTTGCCCTGAAAACCGACGGGACGCTCTGGGCATGGGGAGCCAATTCTTCGGGTGAATTAGGCGATGGGACGGCGATAAGTAAGACTGCCCCGACCCGCATCGGCACAGCCACTAACTGGTTAGCTATCGCCCCAGGGGGGAATCATACTCTTGCCCTGAAGACCGACGGTTCGCTCTGGGTCTGGGGACGGAATAGTGATGGTCAGTTAGGCGATGGAACAACTACAAGTAAGAATGTTCCCACCCAGATTGCCGGGACCAACTGGGCAGCTATTGCTGGAGGGGGGGCTCATACTATTGCCCTGAAGACCGATGACACGTTCTGGGTTTGGGGCGATAATTGCTATGGTCAATTAGGTGATGGGACATGGACTGATAAAAATACCCCGACGCAGGTGGGGCAGTAGCAGATAGACTTTTGGGCGAGGCGGAGTAAGCGTTGGAATACTCCAAAATTTACTAAACGCTGATGGCAGGCCTCGGCGTGTGAGCGGTTAGTGCCACTAGGAGCCCCGCCCAAAGGCGGGATAAACTCCGCGACTTTATTAGAGCCAGTAGGAACAAAGTGACGTACTGGGTCTTATCCCGGCTATTCCGTCGGGGTTGATACGTTATCCCGCAAGCATAGCTTGACGGGACTGAACTATTTTGTTGTGATAGCGCGGGCTGTAAAATATGCCTGCCCGTCCTTTGGCGGCGGGTCTGTCCAGCGTACAGATACTATTAGATATGGATATACCAAGAATTACTCCCCAACTTCTTGAGCAACTAAGGAACGTCAAGCCCTCCATAGATCAATTTGCAACAGTCATAGAATATTACCCCTGCAAGGTTACCTTAAAAGACGGCCGGTCCTTTGACCGGGTCTATGTCCAGGAGCTGGAATCATACATAAAACACTGGAGCATCAAGCCCACCAATGACACTTTCAAGTACACCATTCCCATCGCCGAAGTAGCCCGGATAGAAGAAAGCCCCCTGCGCCTGCCCGCCAAGCTGGCCGACAAGATGTATCAGACCGGAGAATCCGGCATGGGCTATTGCGTCTTCACTCTTGTTCTGGAAGACGGCCGGAAACTGCCATATATCACCGGCAACGCCGTTGATTTCCCTAACCTGCCGCCAGATGTAAATTCTTCAATGATTATTGACCTCCTGCCGCATGAAGGCAAAGAGGAATTACAGGACGAAAGGGGCAACTATTTCCACGACCCGGCCCAAGAAAGCGCAAAATTCGATTTGTGCCTATACCAAAAGATATAACCGCATCCGCCGGCCGGAATTCCTTGCCCAAATTGCCCGGTTAGTGGCAGTTCGACCCCCGCCTGAAGCGGGGTAAACTCCGGGAGTTACTGCCACGTTATTAGTGCCGGTTCGAGTGCAACGAGTTATCCGGCACCTTATCCCGCATAGCGGGGTCCTGACGAAGTTCATGGGTTAGTGCCGCTTTGAACAAAGAGAGTTATTAGTGCCAGTTAGGTATAGACTGATGCAATCAGGATATAGCGTTACTGGCACCTTACCCCAACAGAATAGTTGGGGTTGGCACGTTATCCCGCTTATTGAGCCGTAGTCCCGCCAAGGCGGGATAAACTGCATCCCATACTTATAGTCGGCTGCCTGTGAAGTTGCAGCCGACTATACCCGGCAGTAATTTCACAAACTGCCGGTGTACGGAGTCGAACGACGTCCCGCACTTATGCGGAATTCCAGCGGGATTAGTGCATAGCGGGGTCCTAAGCCCTTCGGAAATACTCAGGGTAATACCTTAAGGTATTACATTATAAATATACCAATGGTATAAACTTAGTCTTGGGAGGGTGTGCGAAAATACAATCATCGCCGGCCATAGGGGCAACAAAAGATTGATTGCCGTCGGCCCCAGTGGCGGCACTGGTGCCAGCGAAAAAATTAGAAGGCAGGAAATATGAAAAGTATTATTTTGCCGGTTATTGTTCTGGCGATTTTATCCGGTTGCGGGAAACAAGTCCCTGTTTCTTCAGATACCGTAACCCCGCGCTTGGCAGCTAAACCCTTTGCCCGCCAGACACACATAGAAGTTGTCACCAACAATGCGTCAGTCTTTAACCCCAAGGGGGGCAACCAGACAAGGATTGTCCGCACCCAGAATGGAGTTTTCACTGCATACATAGTCGAAGCTAATGGCGATTTTGGTCATCAATGGCGATTGGCAAAAAGGCAATCAGACGGCGCCTGGGCGGTTATCGCCCAAGGCGATGCCGGAACCTTCCCGGTAAGCCTGCTGGCATCACCCGACGGAACATTGCACGTCATCGGTTGGTCCAATGGCACCGGAATGATATGGTCCGGAAAACCCAAAGACGGGGCCCTGACGATGACATCCGCAATAATTCCCGATGTCGCCAAGGGAGATTATCCATACCCGTCGGCCGGTATTGATGCCGTCGGCAATATCTGCGTCTTTTCCAGCCTTCAAGATTTACCCGACCCCTTAATCAAGGGCAAGTTCACCAAGCCGGAGCTTAAATGGGCCTGTTACCTGCCATCACAGTCGCGCTGGGTAACCGGGAATTACAAACACGATTACAGATATACCTATTCATACGCATTCCCCGGTCCCGACGGGCAGATTTCAGCCGTCTCAACCAGGGATTGCCCGCGCAAATTTCTGGGAATAGTCCAACCGCCGGGGTCTCCCCCTTGGGTTTTTAATGCCTTCATGTATTGGCGGTCAGATGATAGTTCCCCGGAAAAAATCAAAATCCTCTCTTGTGCCGAAGAGATGCCCACAGACCGATATCCCGACCCGTGGCTGAAAATCCACGAAGCTTATCTTGATACCAAAGACCGGATGCATATCATCTATTCCAGGAATGGGGACACTACCGGCGGGAAACCGCAAACCAGGCATCGGATAGTTCCCGCCACCGGTCCCGACCTGTTTGATGAGGAACTCCCCAAACAAGCAGGCCAATTCTGCCGTATATTCCAGGACAGCAAAGAGCGGTTTTACCTGCTCGGTGCGTCCGGACTCCTCTATCCCATGGATCCGGAAGGCCGGGGTTTAGGCAACCCGATGAAGCTGGATTTGCAAGGGCACGAATTATTGCATGGCGAAGTGCAAGGCATGTATGCTCTGTCAGTCCCGCGCACCGGGACGCCCCTGAGCGATATAATGGACGTTGGTTATCCTGCGGACAACTGCAAAAGCTGGTTCTATTTCCGGCTTGATTTCAGCGGGGAATAGCGGGTTAGTGGCAGTGGGAACCCCGCCCGAAGGCGGGATAAACTCCGTGCCGTACTGCCGCGTTATTAGTGCCGGTTCGAGTGCAACGAGTTATCCGGCACCTTATCCCGCATAGCGGGGTCCCCGTAAGCCAAAGGCTTAACGGGACATACATTAATTCCGGTGGCGGCGCGAGCAAAGTAAATACAGGGTCTGTCCCGGGAGGCCTCTTCAATTATGAAATTAATCATTCCAGACATTAAATATAAAGATTCCTTTTTAGCCGCTCTCCAAGAGTTTCATGCGGCCGGCTTATCAATTGAAATACTGGACAACCTGAATGTAGAGTTATTAAGAAACAACTTTGATGATTATGTCAACGAGCTTATTGCCCATTCAAAAGGCCAAAGGCTCTCCAAAGGATGGGTCGCCGGTAGCACTTTTTGGATTATCGATGATGATGAGATTATCGGCGTGCTTTCCCTGCGCCACGAATTAATCCCGTCACTGGAAAAATACGGCGGCCACGTCGGCTACGCAGTCCGCCCCAGCAAGCGAAGGCAAGGATATGCCACCAAAGCGCTGAAAATGCTGCTGCCTATAGCATCCAAGCTGGGCATAAAAAAACTCCTTGTCACCCCGGATGCAAACAACATCGCCTCCATCAAAGTAATCGAATCGAACGGTGGCATATTACAGGACGAAATACAAAATGAAGGGACGGAAGTGCTGACTCGCAGATATTGGATGGAGACACATCGGTAACATCTTTCCCCAATTTTCCTTGCCCAAACCGCCCGGGCGTGTTAATAGTAGCGGCAATGTAACGAAGGGTTGGAATTAAATCATCAGAAGGAGGAGGAAAAATGAAAGCATTGAAACTGTCCGGATTCGGCCTGCTGTTTTGTATTTCTGCAATAATCGGATGCGGTTCCCTGCCATTGCTGGATGCGCCCTGGGAACGTCAGCCATTGCCCAAAGACGATGTCTATATAACCGGCATCGGCTACAGCGAAAGCCGGGCCGGCGGGCAGGAAGACTATGCCCGGACCATGGCGCTCGGAGATGCCAATAAAAAATGCGCGATGCAGGGTTTTGAAAACGCCGTTTTACAGGAAACCGACTCTTTTATGAAACGTCAGGGCAAAGTGATAGGTGTCAAGGTGCTCTATAAAGTGGTCTTGCCAAAAAAAGCGGATGATCAGAAACCAAAGCTCATAGCTGATTCCGGATGGGGACCGGCGGTTAACGGCCTCCAGTGCCGGATTACTTCGGATAAAAGGGTTTATCTGGAAGGCGAATCGGTTAAAATCACCTTCATAATCAGGAATGTTTCCGATGAACCAAAATCATACAGTTGCATAAACATAGGCGGATTGCGCAGCTACGATTACACCCATTTTATGGTTACAGATTCCCGGGATAAGAAACATGACATCAGATTCATACTCGAGAGGTCCAAATGCAGTCCTGGGGACATACCCCTGTTGCCTCAGCAATCATATGAGCACTTGCAGATTTTAAACAAAGGCGAAGGCTGGGGAGAAGACACCATAAAGCCAGGAACATATGCCATTACCGCAGAATACGAAACCGGCCACCTCATTTCCAACAAGATTTCCATCGAGTGCCGGGGTAATGAAACGCAGGAATCAACCCCTGAACTGCAGGCCAAGATTGCCAAACTAATCCAACAACTCGGGGATGACAAATTTGAGACCCGCGAAGCTGCCCAAAACGAACTGCTGGCGCTGGGCGAAATAATAATCCCCGAACTTGCGCAGGCCCTGCAAAACGCCGATATGCAAATCAAAATGAGCGCCCAGTTAATCCTTAAATCTTTTGATATGATATCAGACGAACAACTGAAAAAAACTGCAGAACGGTATCTTTGACGCCATACTCGCTTCTGAGGATGACGAAGACGCGGAAAGAAATATTAGAATAATTCTTGGGGAATTCACCGGTCAATACAGGCCCAAGACCACCAGAACCTACCGGACCAAGGACAACGAACTGTCAATTATCATCGGGGCTAACGGCCAAGACGGGAAAGAAGGCGCCGAGGTCAGCCTGGTGGATAACGAAGCCAAACTGGTCATCGCCATAGGCGGAGACGGGAGTTTTGCGAAAGATGCCGATAATACTCCGATATGCGGAGAGAGCGGCGAGGCAACAGCCCAAGCTGATAAAGGCATTGCCGTGGCACTGGGCGGAAAAGGTGTTGTGTATGACTATAGAGATGGCGAATCGCACTTGTTTGGGACTAGCTCAGACGGCTTTGGCAACGTGTCATCATGCATAAGTGTTTTCGGTTTCGCAGGTAAAGGAGAACAAAGCGGCGGCATGGCTAGTACGAGTACTTCCAATTTCCCCGCACCGCCTGACAACCTAGAAAACGCCAAGAAATTTATCGAAGAACAACGGCATTTTAAACAACCCGGACCTCCGCCCGAAAGCCGGGCATTTATCGAGGCCAACGAAGCCGCGGCTATTGCCGGGCTGAAAATGCTTGTGTCCCAGGAAGCTATCTGGAGACAGACCGACGTAGACGGCAACGGACTAAAAGATTACTGGACGCTGGACGTATCCTGCTTCCACCGGATGTACCGAGCGGACGGCAAAACCAAGGTCAACTTCATCGATATGTTTTTCGCCCGTGCGGACGGCGCGCCGTACAGTCGGAATGATACCAGGCCGTTTGGCATTAATGCGCCCAAAGACATCGAGGATTGGTTCGGCGCGCAATACAACCCGTTGCCAAAATCAGGATATTATTTCCGGGCCATAATCAACGATGAAACCGGCAAACCTTACAACAAAAATTTTGTCGGCGCCAACTTAATCGTCGCAACGAATACCACGCATTTTGCCTTTGTGGCGTACCCGGCCCAGTACGGAGTAACCGGGAGGAATGTTTTCATAGTTAACGAAGGCGGTACTATTTATCAGGTTGACCCCGGAACCGATGATGAGGCCAAAATAGTTTTACAATGGCCCGGAGACAACCCGGCAAGTGAAAAAGGGCCGGGCGGGAAATTATGGCAGCCCGCGGAATAAAATGGATTGCGGCGCGGGGATAAAGGTCAATTTGGCAGAAACGTCGCCTTAAGAAGCAGGTGAATAAAGGAATTGCGGGCGGGGTGTCCTTACGTGGTCCCTAAAGGGATACTTCGCTAAGGCTTACGCTCTGTGTCACCGGATATGATAATAAATTGACTTCTCTTATTAACCGGCTATAATATCTATTATTAATAGTATTGATACGGAAAGGAATAGACATGAGCGCAGATAAAGTTGATTTAAACCAACACAGGAAATTCCATAGCCAGTTATCAGAGGAGATAGGGGTCTTTAAGCTGGCTATGCCCTATGTTTATACGTCCGAGGCATTCAATAACGTCCGGAATGTAATGTCGTTTTTTATTGACACAATAGCTCCTCATTTTGAGGGTGAGGAACGAAACCTCTTTCCGGTGGCTTTAGTCCTGGGCAATATGCAGATTAAGCAGGCCGTCCGGGAACTGCAGCATGAACATATCACCATGCTGGGCAAAATGGATGTCCTAAAAGAGGTCATCCTGAAACTGGGTTTTTCCATCAATGACGAACAGGTAAAAGACGAGTTCGTCCGGCTGTCCAAGGACATCATAGAACTTATAATCCTGCACGCCCGCAAGGAGGACGAAGAGCTGTTCCCTTATCTGGAGAATATAGATGAAGACCTGCTCAAGCAGGTGGCAGAATTGAAAGACAAATCGAATCGCGCCAATACCAACAGGTAAGCGGGTTGAACTGATTCGGCGGCCGGGAAATAAAGGGAAGCGTCCCCGATATGCAGATTTTGATGAGAATATCTTGCAAAATGACCGGCAGACGGTTAAATTACATGGTATGAAAAAGCTGATAAATAGATTCCAGACGGATATTCTTAATCGGCATCTCAGGCATTTTCCGGTGGTGGCCGTTATCGGCGCCCGGCAGACCGGCAAAACTACCCTGGTCAGGGATTTATTGCCCGGCAGGCGCAAGTTTATTTCCTTTGACGAGCCGGTGAATATGATGCTGGCGGAACAGGACGCGGCTTCATTTTTGAAGCAGGCGGACAGAGTCACCATAGACGAAGTTCAGAAAGTCCCGGCTCTGTTCACGGCTATCAAGCAGATAGTTGACCAGAAGCGGACCAACGGCCAATTTCTCATTACCGGTTCGGCCAATATCACCATGCTTCCGCAGATTTCCGAGAGTCTGGCCGGCCGGGTGGCATTCGTGGAGATGGGCCCTTTGGCCGCGATAGAACTGTCCGGAGCGGATTCAGCCAAACCGAAACTAATGGATATCCTGGCCGCCCGGACCAGCAAGCAATGCTGGCGGATATTATCCGGCATCAAACCCCAGCCCATTCCCCTGGAAAAATATATCTGGAGAGGCGGCCTGCCGCCGGCATTTCTATTGGGCAACGACCAGGCCAGACAGGAATGGTTCAAGGGATACGTCCGCACCTATCTGGAAAGAGACGTGCGGGATTTGTCCCGGATACAAAGGTTATATGAATACCAGAAATTTCTGACTCTGCTGGCGTTCCGCTCGGCGCAGATATTCAATAAATCCGAAGTGGCGCGGGATTGCGGCGTGCCCAATACCACCGCCGGGCATTTCCTGGATTTACTGCTGGCCACTTTTCAGGTCTTTCTTCTGCCGCCATATTACCGCAATATCGGTAAACGCTTGATTAAGGCGCCTAAACTGATGTGGAACGATACCGGGCTGGCTATGTATTTACAGGGTTTGCACACCTGGGAGGATGCCTGCCGCATGGGCCGTGATTCATTCATGGCGGAGAATAAAATAGCTATCGAGTTAAAAACCGTCCTGGCCACCTATGAACCGGCGGCAAAATTGTTTTACTGGCGCACTTCCGGCGGCGCCGAGATTGATTTTATCGTCGAATCTCAGGGCAGATTGATACCGATTGAGGTCAAATGGAAAAGGGCGCTAAAGCCAAAGGACGTTGCCAGTATGGATATATTCTGCAAGGATTTCAAAGATAACAGCCCCTGGGGAATAATTTTGTATAAGGGAAAAGATTTAATAAAGGTAAAGGAGAATATTTTCCTGGTGCCATTTGAATGTTTTTTGCAGTAGCTTGGCTGTGAGATTAAGGCGAAGTAGAAAAATCAGTTGTCAAAGAATACTTGACAACTAACAAAGATAGAAATGACTATGAACGAAGCTGACACACGAGCAGAATTGAAAGACAAATCGAATCGCGCCAATACCAACAGGTAAGCGGGTTGAACTGATTCGGCGGCCGGGAAATAAAGGGAAGCGTCCCCGATATAGAAGAAAGGAAAAGTTTAATGAAGAATTTTATTAGGTTATCAATGTGTCTTGCGATGTGGGTTTTTATAGGGGTGTTCGGCCCTTATGGCTATAGCCAGGGAAAGGAGGTTGAAAAAACATTACATTATTCGGGATCCGATATCGAATTTGATTACCCCGAGTCAATGCAAATTAGCGCGCAACAAATTGGGACTATATCGTCAATACAATTAGGAGGCGTTAAAACTATTTCATTAACACTTCAGGTCGTTGATAGAGATGATCAGTTTTTGGATACTCTTTTTAAAACGCTGATAACTACATATAAGTCCATAACAGGATCCCTTGTTACCGAATCACAGCAAGAAATCAAATGTACAATAGCAGGGATAGAAATAAAGGGAAAAAGCCTCGTCTGGAAAATGGGCATGGATTTTTATGTTGATGTTTATGCTTTATCCTCAAACAAAAAAACAATCGGAATTATTGCGCAATACACACCTGAAGAGAAAGACTTGGCTGATAAGTATTTCTCGGTAGTATTTAAGTCGTTTAAAATGGGGAAAATAGGTATTAGCAACCAGGGAGCAAGTCAGGTGTTAAACAAAGAAGACATGGCTAAATTCAACTCGCTAGGCGGGAAAATATCGGAATGCATGAAGGGAAAAGACTATGACCGAGTTATTGAGTTTGCGAAAGAGGCTATTTCCCTGTGTTCACAATTTCCACAGCCCTATTTTAAACTGGCTCAGGCGTATGCCCTAAAAGGAGACTCTAAGGAATCCATAAAATGGCTGAGAAAGAGTTTGCTTATCGGGGATTCAGCTGGAATGTCTTTCGCGAAGAATATTTTAGATGATGAGGCGTTTAAGGAAATGAAAAGCATCCCTGAATTCCAGGAATTATACGCCTCCGTGCAGAAACAGCTGGAGCAATCCAAAAAAGAAATCGAGTCTGTCCCCGACTCGAAAGATGAACTATATATTTTGGAGAAATACAAGACAGCGAAAAATCGTCCGATGCTCATTGTGCTGGACGGCCAAGGGGGGAACCCGAAACTGTTCGCGGCAGAATTTAAACCTTTTGCCGACGAAAATGGTTACATTCTTCTCGCGCCTTGCGGCTCCAAAAAGGCCGGTATTAATGAGAGAGGCCCGGCTTATAATTATGATTTTAAACAGGATCCCGCGCGGATTATTAGTTCTATCCAGAAAGTAAAGGATGAGTATGAGGTCAATCCGGCACGGATATATCTACTGGGTTTTTCCCAGGGCGCTATAATGGGTTTAGCTCTCGGACTGAATAACCCTGATTTATTCTCAGGCATTATTGCTATTGCAGGCGCTTTCCCGGAGGGGTTGGTGGACCGGAGTAAGATAAAAGAATCCAAACATAATCTTCCAATCTACTTGTTGAGCGGTAAAAAGGACCCTGAAAACTGGCTTTTGCAGGAGTGTTTAAAAACGTTAAAAGATGCCGGTTTCCCGGTCCAATACACTGAGTTCGACGGCAGCCACCGATTACCGGTGATAAATACATTCCTTCAAGAAGCCTTGCTTTGGATTGATAAATCCCGGAAGGAAACTTTGAAATAACCGTCAAAGATACGGCCTGGACCAGGCAATAAAAGCATCACCATAGGATAAAAAAGGGGGCAGGGTAGACTTAGAAAAAAGTGCGAAAATACAATCATCGCCGGCCATAGGGGCAACAAAAGATTGATTGCTGTTAGTGGCAGTAGGAGTCCCGCCCAAAGGCGGGATAAACTCCGAGACTTATTAGAAACCTCTTGGCGAGGCACGAGCCTTAGAGTTTCTTATCCCGGCTATTTCGCCGGGGTTGCCACGTTATCCCAAGCGTAGTATTGGGAGTGTGTGCCAGCGGATAATAAATAAGGAGGAACAATTATGAAAACATGCGGATTGGCCATCTGGAGTCTTGTGCTGGGAATAACGGGTCTTGTTATCCCGCCGTTAATAGGCCTAGTATATGCGTATTCTTATTGGGGGCCGGGAAGCCCGAAAAGGCCGCCCTATATTATCGGTTTCTCATTCCTCATAATCGCATCAGCGGTAATCAGCTCGGTCCTGGCCATAATCCTGGGCATAATGGCGCTGAAAACAATCAAAACCCAACCGGCTATATTAACAGGCAAAACATTAGCTATCATAGGCATCACCCTGGGTGTGGTATGTATGGTACTGGCAGCATTCTTTGGCCTAATATCTTCCTTGATTTTGTAGTTCGGCTGTTAGCGACAAAGGAGCGTTACAGCCGAATATACCTGGCAGACCCCGACGGAATAGTCGGGATAAAGGACACTAACTCGCTATACTCAAAGTGTCCCTAATAATTAGCTACCGCTCAAACTGCCAGAGTAGGGTAATCGCGCCTTAAGAAGCGGATAAATAGCGGGTTGTAAAATATGTGGTCTGTCCCAGGCGAAAGAAGGATGCGGCAGACAAAAAAGCGCTGGCCGAATATGCCCAATACAACAAAACGCAACTGGTTGAATCTGACTTTGAAAAAGAGGTTAAAAAACTGCTGAAAGATACGGGGAAATAATAAGGCTGGCGCAGTCTTGGGAATGTGTTCCCGGATAGTTCGGATAATAAAGATGGAAAAGACATTTCAATACAATAAGCCGAGCGAAGAGGTTTTCGCCAATCTTAGGCAAGCCATAAACCGGTTATCGGAACCGTCGGACGAGTTCAAGAAAAACATAATCTGGGACGACATAGCCAAAACGGCATCAATTGATCACAAGGGATTAAAAGCCGAATTCAAAATAACCGGCTCGAACCCTTGCGTTTTAAAGGTATCCGTAACAGTAATGTTCCCGGCGTCCGTAATGGTCAAAACAGAAAGAATCATCCCCATCCTCGAACAGACCTGCGCCGGGCTATAGCCGGTTCGAGTTCGCCCCTGACTCTGTGTCTTTGTAACTCTGAAACACTGTTAGTGGCAGTTAGTCATGCCGTGTCGCAGGCACAGCAGAACGTTACTGCCACGTTATCCCGGCTATTTCGCCGGGGTAACTTTGTAACATATCTCATTAGATAGCCTGCAACCGATTGAACGGCATTTTTGACAGCTAAGCCTTTATTTTACTGATTTACCCGTTGTTTTCACTTAGGGGGGGTGGGGGGTAGGGTATAGGGGGGTAGCTTATGCAAACTTACTTCGGCACCTCAGTATAAACAGGACAATCCCCTCTTCTCCGCGGGGCGCGTCACCCCGGACCGGATAGGCTCCACGCGTATGCCGTGCGCAGTCCCCGTGGAGAAGGCCTGGCCTCTTAGCCGTCTCAGTGATGAGTTAACGCCGGGGCCGTTAAGAATCTATGCCCAGTCGGCGAAGACTCATCGCCCAGTTCGTTATGAGTTCTGGCGGAGGCTCCGGGGATTGTCCACCGGGAAGGGGTAGAATCCAAGCCGGGAAAGCTAAGAATCCGGGTGGACTGGGGCAAGAGTGCAGGCCCAGGCCGGTACGAGTCCTGGCGGTAACTCCGGGGATTGTCCGGGGACGCCGTGAACAGTCCCCGCGGCCTCCGCGATGGCTGTCCGCTGAGGGAAAAAACAAATAAAACCGGTTATTTGTTGATTTTAAGCAGGGCTTGGAGCAACAGCTCTGGGTCTATGGCCGGCGTGCCGGTGCCGATTGGGGCCAGAGCACGGTGCACTTCATTTGGCAAAACGTGGCCAATTTAAATAATAATCTTTACAAAGAGTGTATCGCAGCAACTGATTCGGCGAGACAGATTAGAGTCATAGCCACGAAGAATGGACAGTTTTGCAGTACAAATGTGTGGGTGAAAGGTTACATAGAATAAGGTTAGGCACCCCGCTTTTTGCTTCACAAAAGGCGGGGTCTCCCGTCAGAATAGACGGGATAAGAAACTCTAAGGCTCGTGCCTCGCCAAGAGGTTTCTAATAACTCGCGGAGTTTATCCCGCCTTTGGGCGGGGCTCGAAGTGTCCCTAATAACTCACTTTGGTAGCCCCCTAATCCCGGCGAAATAGCCGGGATAAGTGCCAGTACGTCACTGTCGTTCCTACTGGCACTAATAGCTATAGGATGCCTGTCTTGTTGCCGAGTTTCCGCTAGCATCCCTAACTTCGATTTGCCAGTTATAGGTTATCCCGGATGTCAGGGTTGCCTCGCTGGCATCGTTGTCCGCGTTATAGACAATAGTGAGTGTGTTGCTGGATATATTCCCCTCTTTAGGATATTCCCAGATAGTGCCCCAGGTGTTTGCTCTTCTTACACTAATGCCATAGGTGTAAAATGCCGGCGGCGTAGTCGGCGCCGTCCAGTTGAATGTCGGTCTATTAGCAGTTCCGCTGGCAGTCAGGTTGTTGGCAAAACAATCCAGCACGCCGGTGACCGAGGCGCTCAGGTTTTCCCCGGTCACGTCCGAGTAGCTCACCTGAAAGGTATAGGTATCCGCGGTGGTCGGCCGGGTGGCCCCGCCAAGCCAGTATGAGAAATCCCATCCTTTGCGCAGGTCGGTTACGGCCGGAATACCGGGACCGCCGGTGACCGCAACCGCTACAATCTGTTTCTTGCCGTTGGTGACACTAAGGTCAACATTATAATTCGTGGTTATGCCGTCCGCCCAATTGTTGGTTTGGATACTGGCAAGTCCGTTGGCGCCTGAAAGGGTCAGATTCTGCCCGGTCAGGTTGGCGCCATTGACGGTGATTAAAGCACTTGGCCCCCCGCTATTGGTATTTTCAAGGTCGCCGGCATCCATTAAGCCATTGTTATTCGCATCAACCAAAGAGAAGAGGAAGTAAATTCCGTTGCCGACGGTCCCGATGCTATAGGCGTTTGAGGTGGTGGGCGAGGCGATGTAGGTGTAGGAAATTCCGGTTGTACCGCTAAAAAGACCGACAAACAGGGGTCCGGTAGTGCCGACCGGCAGAGCCACCGTGCCGGAAACGTTGTAATTACCCGTTGATGTGCCAACGGCCATAGATGCGACCGGCGATTCGGCGCTTTCAGTGGCGCCGACTAATGCCGTAACGCAGAAATAATATGTGGTTAAGTTGGTCAGGCCGGTGACAAAGCACATTCCGTTGTCGCCTGCCGCCACAGTCTTGACGCCGGTAAACGATGCCTTGCTGACCCCCGGTGAACTCTTCCAATAAATCCTGTAAGACTCGGCAATCTCTACTTCGACGCCGTTCTCAGGCGTATCCCACCCAACGAATGCCGATGAGTCCGCCGTGGCAATATCGGGTGCGCTTTCAGCGGACATGTCAGGCGGCGTCGGCGCGGTCGGGTCGGTCAGGGTAATATCTTTGCCGGTGACATTAGCGGTCGTGATAGTAAATGATGTGGCGGTACCGTTAGGGTTAGAGGCGTTATCTATGCCGCTGCCTAAATGGTCTCTCCGGGCAGAAAGCGTATAGGTTCCGGGCGGTACTCCGCGGATGGTATATGCGCCGGGCGCGGCGATGCTGGTGCCGTAATTGGTGTTGCCGGATTGGACTACCTCAATATAGATGCGGCCTGTTTTTGACCCGGTATAGGTTATTGCGCCGGAGACGCTGTAGACCGGCCCCAGTGTCGTGGCAGTGGCCTGGCTGGCATAGGCGCTGTCGCCGACGCTGTTGGATGCCTTGACCCGGTAATAATATGCGGTGGCCGGCGTCCGTGACGTATCCGCAAAAGAAGTCACATTGGCCGTAACCTGTCCGCAGGAGACAAAGCCCGAGCCTGAGGTGGTTGAACGTTCTATAATAAAGGAAGTTTCGTTAGTGGCGTTATCGGTCCAGGTAAGATTTATCTGGGAATTGGAATAAGCCACAGCCGCTAATCCGGAAGGCGCGGTCGGCGCCGTGGTCGCGGCCGGCGTTCCGCTGCTGCCGCTGCTACTACTGCCGCCGCAACCGCCGTAGTTAAAACTCATTAGATACCCCATAAACAATACCATCACAATGATGGCCCAGCAGGTTCTGTTGCGATTTGCCATATGACACCTTCCTTTCCCCGATGTTGCATCGGGACGAAATATTATATGGGTTTATAGTTCGGCTGCCTGTCCCCTTGAGGGGGACAAACTGCCGGAGTATCAGATTGAACTGATTGATTATTCTTTGCGGGCTTGCCGAGTGCGGAATAAAGAGAGAAATGATTATATCTCTTTCCCATAACCGCTTTAGTTACATATATAAAACTTGCTGTCAAGTAAATACCGGTAAAAATGCAGAGTTATTTGCCGCCGGGCTGCTTTTCCTGCTGGGCGAGCTGTTTTTTCCATTGTTCTATCTGCTTGGGCACATTGGCCGCCGCCGGGTGATTGGGCGCCAATTTAAAGAATATCTCCATGTCCGCTATGGCCTGCCTGTAATCTTTTTTGTTCGCATAGGCGTTAGCGCGGGTGCCGTATGCATCGGCGTAGCTCGGGTTCAATTCTATGACCTTGTCATAATCCGCGATTGCCCGGTCTATATCACCATTTTTATAATAAGCAAGACCTCGGTTGAAGTAAGCCATTGAATAGCCCGGGTTCAGTTCTATGGCCTTGTCGTAGTCCTTGATTGCCAGGGCCGTATCGCCCTTAGTCCAATAAACAATGCCGCGGTTTGCGTAGGCGTTGGCATCCTTGGGGGTCAGTTCTATAGCCTTGTCATAGTCCTTGATTGCCTGCTCTAACTCGCCTTTTCTTAAATAAGCCAGGCCGCGGTTGATGTAGGAATTAGCATAGTTGGGGTCCAGCTCTATGGCCTTGTCATAGTCCCTGAATGCCTGTTCTGTGGCGCCCATGTCGGCATAGGCGTTACCGCGGTCGGCGTAGGCTTTGGCATGGTTGGGGTTCAGTTCTATGGCCTTATCATATTCCTTGATGGCCAGTTCTGCTTTGCCCATATTCTTATAAACAAGGCCGCGGTTGGTATAGGCATTGGTATCGTTTGGGTCCAATTCCGTTGCCTTGTCATAGTCCTTGATGGCCTGGGCCCGGTCGCCTTTTTCGGAATAGGCAATTCCCCGGCCGTTGTAGAAACTGGCATTGTTTGGGTCCAGTTCCATCGCCTTATTAAAGTCCTTGATGGCCAGTTCTATGGCGCCTGTTTTGGTATAGACGCATCCGCGGTTGTAGTAGGCTTGGGCAAATTTCGGGTCCAGTTCTATAGTCTTTGCCCAATCCTTGATTGCCTGGGCTGTGTCGCCCTTCATCCAATAAGCAATGCCGCGGTTGGAGTAGGCCTCGATATAGTTGGGGTTCAGTTCTATTACCTTATTATAGTCCTTAATTGCCTGGTCCATATTTTCCTTGTTCCTGTAAGTCGCGCCGCGGTTGTGGTAGGCTTCGGCATAGTTGGGGTTCAGTTCTATGGCCTTATTATAACTGCTGATAGCCTTATCATAATCTTCCTGGTAATATTCAACAGTCCCTTTGGCAAACCAGCCGATATCGCTGTTGGGGTCCAGTTCCAGCACCTTGGCAAAGTCGGGAATTGCCTGGTCACGTTTCTTGTAGATATTGGTGGTAATTCTTGCCCGCTCATAATATGAATATGCCAATGTCGGGGTTGCCTTAATCGCCTTGGTAAATGCTTCCACTGCCTTATCGTAAACCTCTTTTTCCCTATAAGCATAGCCGATGACCTGCCAGGCGTCGCCGTAGGTTGGGTCTACGTCAAGTGATTCCCGGGCAAGCTGTATTTTTTGGTCGGGCGTCGGGGCTCCGCCGGCCCGGTCCAGGATGGACTTTGCCTGGGCCCTTATGTCCGCGATTCTCTGCGCCTTGGTCGCGGCTTCTTTGGCCTGCGCATCTTTCTGCTGCTTTTTGTCTTCCTGTTCCTTAATTATTTTCTCGCACTTCTTGAGGATGCTTTTTATGGCTTCATCTCCGGGCGACAGAACCAGCAGTTTGTTGCATATGGCCCGGGCCTGGTCATATTGGTCTTTATCAAATGCCTGTTGGGCTTCCTGCCGGTATCGGGCTACGAGCTGTCCCTTGTTTGACGAGGAAACCAGCAGGCTGATTGCTACGATTGCCAGGATAACTGCGGCCCCGGCTATAGACAGGCTGGCGGTTTTGTTCTTGGCTGCCTTAATCAGAAGTTTGCTTATTACACCGGTTGGCTTGGCGGTAATCTGCCCGCCTTCTAAATACCGTTTCAGGTCCTGGGCTAATTCTTCGGCAGTCTGGTAGCGTTTTGCCTTGTCCTTGTTCAGGCACTTCAGGCAGATGGTCTCCAGGTCCTTTGGGATTATCTTTATGACAGACGATGGCGTAGGCGGGTCGTCGTTGACTACCTTGGATAAGACCTCATATATTTCCTTGCCGGGGAAAGGCAAACGGCCGGTCAGGCAGTGATACATCGTGGCGCCCAATGAGAAGATGTCGGAGCGGGGGTCGATTTCATCCTTTTTGCCCTGGGCCTGCTCGGGCGGCATATAGTCGGGGGTGCCGACAGTGGTGCCGGTGAGTGTCAGGGAGCGGTCCAGCCCGGTCAGTTGCTTGGCCAGCCCGAAGTCGGCGATATAGACCTTTCCGGATTTGTCTACCAGTATATTGGCCGGTTTGATGTCGCGGTGGATTATGCTCTGGCTATGGGCGTAATGAAGGGCCGAGGCGACCTGTTGGATAATCCCGGCCATATTTTTTATATTAGGCCGTTTGGATGAGCTGATTAGTTTTTCTAATGAGACGCCTTCTATATAGTCCATGGTGAAATAGTGCTGTTTATTGATGATGCCGGATTCATAGACCTGGATTATGTTGGTGTGCTTGAGTTTGGCAACGGCCGAGGCCTCGCGCTGGAAGCGTTCGAGCAGTTCCGGGTCGGCGGAAGTGATGATTTTGAGGGCCACCCGGCGGTTGAGGGCCGGGTCCAGGGCCAGGTATACCGCGCCCATGCCCCCTTGGCCGAGTTTCTTTTCGATGGTATATTTTCCAAAGATAGTTGGCATAATTAAAGTTTATAGTTCGGCTGCCTGTGAAGTTGCAGCCGACTATACCTATCAGTCCATCGGCTGTTAACGACAAAGGAGTGTTACAGCCGAGGATACCAAGCAGTAATTCACTCTCGTTCAAACTGCTGGAGTATAATTCGTTACACTCAAACTGATAGAGTATAGAAAAGTGATGAGGAATGCAAATAAAACTGACCACGGATGTAGCCGCAGATTTACAGATTTTAGAATGGGAATAAAAGCCTACAGGGTTCAATTAATCTAACTTAGCAAACTCCTTAGGTTGGATAAACTGTTTAGACTATTTTTTGGGGTTCATTACCAGCCCATAAGCAGCATGCTCCCCGAGCGTAAGATAATCTTGATAGTGACGATAGAGAAGTCTGCCATCAGGTAAATTATGTAGGCAGTCGCAATCCAGTAGAAAAATATCACGAATTTTTCGGTGGTATCCCGACTATTCTTTAGAATCTCAATATCCTTTTTTAATCGTTCGAATATTTCCCGGCACCATAACAGGCCAAGCGTAAATAGAATCGCCTTAATAATACCATCGAAACCTATCATAAGTTTTTTTATGGCCGGATTACTTAACTCCTTAGGATTATTAGGCGGTTTGGACTATTTAGACTTATTCTCACCGGACTGCTTTTCCTGCTCGGCGAGCATCTTTTTCCAGTCCTCTATGAACCTGCGTATGGTCGGAGCCGTGGAATGCTCAGGCGCTAATTTGAGGAGCATCTGGCCATCGGATATGGCGCCGGCATAATTCCCTTTTGCGTCATATGCAAGGCTGCGGTGGCCATAGGCCTCGATAAAATTCGGGTTGAGCTCTATTGCCCTGGACCAATCAGCAATAGCCCGGTCAAGGTTGCCTGTGCGTTTATAGGCAACACCGCGGGCGCAGTATGCCTCGACATATTTGGTGTTAAGCTCTATCGCCTTATCGCAGGCCTTGAGGACTTCCTCAAACCGGCCTAATTGCCCGAGCGACAGGCCTTTAATACCGCAGGCCTCGGAGTTCTTGGGGTCCAGTTCCATGGCCTTGCCTGAATCATCTATTGCCCCCTGGTAATCGCCCGAAATATATTTAACCGAAGCGCGGGCGCAGTATGCCTCGGCATATTTCGGGTCTGATTCTATGGCTTTGGTAAAATCTTCTATGGCGCCTTTGGAATCGCCGGTTTTTACCTTAGCCGCGCCGCGGTTGTAGTATGCCTTGGCAAGTTTCGGGTCTAATTCTATTGTCTTGGTGTAATCCTCTATGGCGCCTTTATAATCGCCGGTATTGTCTTTTACCCGGCCGCGCCTGAAGTATACGGGGGTATTTTTTTGGTCTAATTCTATTGTTTTGCCATAGTCTTCGATGGCGCCTTGATAATCGCCTAATGTTTCTTTGGCCACGCCGCGATTGTTGTATGCCAGGATATGTTTTGGGTTTATGGCTATCACCCTGGTATAGTCGTCGATGGCGCCTTTGGAATCGCCGGCATTGTCTTTTATCCGGCCGCGCCTGAAGTATGCGGGAACATATTTCGGGTCTATTTCCGTGGTCTTGGTGTAATCCTCTATGGCGCCTTTGGAATCGCCGGCATTGTCTTTTATCCGGCCGCGCTTGAAGTATGCGGTGGCATATTTCGGGTCCAGTTCTGTTGTCTTGGTGTAATCCTCTATGGCGCCTTTATAATCGCCTGAGGCTTCTTTAGCCGCACCGCGGCAGTGGTATGCATCGATGTATTTCGGGTCTAATTCTATTGCCTTGGTATAGTCGTCGATGGCGCCTTTGGAATCGCCGGTTTTGGCCTTAGAGGCGGCGCGATTATAGTATGCCTTGGCAAGTTTCGGGTCCAGTTCTATTGTCTTGGTGTAATCCTCTATGGCGCCTTTGGAATCGCCTAAGACTTCTTTAGCCATTCCGCGATTGTGGTATGCGTCGGTGCATTTCGGGTCTAATTCTATTACTTTGGTAAAATCTTCTACGGCGCCTTTATAATCTTCTGTTTTCGCCTTGGCCGCGCCGCGATTGTGGTATGCCTTGGTATGTTTTGCGTCTATGGCTATGGCCTTGGCATAGTCTTCGATGGCGCCTTTGGAGTCGCCGGTGTTGTCTTTTGCCCGGGCACGCCTGAAATATGCCAGGGTATATTTAGGGTCTAGTTCTATGACCTTGGTATAGTCTTCGATGGCGCCTTTGGAATCGCCGGCATTGTCTTTTATCCGGCCGCGCTTGAAGTATGCCGGGGTAAGTTTCGGGTCTAATTCTATGGCCTTGGTATAGTCTTCGGCGGCGTCTTTGGAATCGCCTAAGATTTCTTTAGCCGCACCGCGGCTGTGGTATGCGTCGGTATATTTTGGGTCTATGGCTATGGCCTTGGCATAGTCTTCGATAGCGCCTTTATGGTCGCCGGTATTGTCTTTTACCCGGCCGCGCTTGAAGTATGCCAGGGTATATTTAGGGTCTATTTCTATGGCTGTGCTATAGTCTTCGATGGCGCCTTTGGAATCGCCTAAGATTTCTTTAGCCGCACCGCGGCTGTGGTAGGCATCGATATATTTCAGGTTTATGGCTATGGCCAGGTTAAAATCTTCGATGGCGCCTTTAGAATCGCCTGAAGCTTCTTTAGCCACACCGCGGCCGTGGTAGGCATCGATGTATTTCAGGTCTCTGGCTATGGCATTATTGAAATCTTCGATGGCGCCTTTATAATCGCCTGTTTCCGCCCTTGCCCAACCGCGGTTGTAGTATGGATCGGCGCAGTTCGGGTCTAATTCGATGGACTTGTTATAGTCTTCGATGGCACCTTTGGAATCGCCTAAGGCTTTTTTAGCCCAACCACGAACGCAGTATGCGCCGGCGTAGTTGGGGTTTATGGCCAATGTCTTGTTGCAATCATCTATGGCGCCTTTATAATCGCCTGTTTCCGCCTTAGCCCAACCGCGGATGCAGTAGGCGTAGGTGTATTTCGGGTCTATGGCTATCGTCCTGTTGCAATCCTCTATGACGCCTTTATAATCGCCTGATTTATATTTAGACTGGGGAATAAAGGCACAGCCCGGGATGATGATCGACACGGCCAGGGCGGTTAATACGATGCGTAAGAATAGGTTCATAAGACCGGCAAATATAAACCTATTTTATTTAATGTCAAGAATACATTAAATCTTATCATTTCCATTCCCTCAGGACCTGTTTTGCGATTTTATCCGCCGTATCGGTTCCTTTTACTTTAATCCATTTGACATCCGGGAATTTATGGAACCAGGATAACTGGCGCCGGGCGAAGTGGCGGCTGTTTTTCTTGACGGTATCTATGGCGTCGGACAGGGTGCTGCCTCCTTTTATATAGGCAATAACCTCTTTATATCCGACCGCCTGGACGGCCTGCGGGCTGAGTTCCTTGTATTTCTTGAGCAGTGATTTGACCTCGTCCACCAGGCCTTGCTTGAACATCCGGTCAACCCGTACGTTTATCCGTTGGTAAAGCTCGTCCCGGTCGCGTTCCAGGCCGATTATCCGGACCGGATGCCGGAGCGTTTGGTTGTTGAAGTGGGTTTGCAGCGACGATATCGTCTGCCCGGTGAGCCGGTAGACTTCGAGCGCCCTGATTATGCGTTTGAGGTCGTTAGGGTGGAGTTGTTCCGCCTTTGCCGGGTCGATTAACTTGAGCCGTTGGTGGAGGTAGTCCGGGCCTTTAGCGCGGGCCAGTTTTTCGAGCCGGCCACGGAATTTGAGGTCCTGCGACGGTCCGGTGAACATGCCGAACAACAGGACCTTGAGATACATAGGCGTGCCGGCCGCCAGCAGGGGCAGGCGCCCTTTTTTGGTTACGGCGGCGATGGCGTTTTCGCAGTCAGCCAGGAATTGAGCGGCGTTGTATGTTTCGTCCAGCTCGATGATGTCTATCAGATGATAAACGGCTTTTTTACGCTGGGACTGCGATGGCTTGGCTGTGCCGATATCCATCCCGCGGTAAATCTTCATCGAGTCCACTGAAATAATCTCGGCGTCGAGCTTGGGCGCCAGGCAGCGGGCTAAGGCGTTTTTGCCGGAACAGGTCGGGCCGAGGATGATATGGAGCGGCATATTATGTTAGAACGGATAGGGCGGTTTTCGGTCGCCTTCTTCGTCATAGTCTATTGTCCGTTCCAGTTTTTGCTTGATATCGTCTATGCTGTGCTTGGGCGCGAACCGGGTATGGAGCCAGTATGCGATGTAGAGCATAAACGAGACTATGATGATGAACTCAAACGGGCTGACGTGCTTGGGCGTGATGCAGGCGCTCAGGGTATCGATTATGCCGGAGAGTATGCCCTGGACGACGTATATTTTCTGGTATTTAGACAGGAAGTCAACTGAAACCTTGAGCCCGCTGACCAGGATAAGGGATGCGGCGAAAATAGAGCCGATAAAGCCGATGCCCGGGCCGAGCATGCCGCTGATGAGCCGGTTCATTACCCGCCAGACCAGCCAGGCCAGCGCGGCGGTTGTGGCTAAGGAAAACAGGAACGCAATTACGCTGTCAACAATAAGCATTGTGGACGATTCATTCATAAGAGAACTCCTTTTTAAATAAAGGTATTAATTTAACCTGAAAGCTGAATATGTCAAGGATTTATGTTAAGTCAGCCGGATGAAAACCAATTCTTTTATTGCTATTTATATTGACTATAAGCCGGTTTTGTTTATTTCTATGAGCGCTATGCTTGAAGGTTTTGAATTTAAGGTTATCAAGAAGGACAGGTCATCCGGCGCGCGGGCAGGGGAGTTTAAGACGCCGCACGGGACATTTCTGACGCCGGCGTTTATGCCGGTGGGCAGCCGGGCTACCGTCAGGTCGCTTTCTCCTGAACAGTTAAAATCGGCTAATGTTTCCATAATCCTCTGCAATGCATACCATCTTTCCAAAAGGCCGGGCCAGAAGATTGTTCAGGAACTGGGCGGACTTCATAAATTCATGAACTGGGATGGGCCGATATTGACTGACAGCGGCGGGTTCCAGGTGTTTTCGTTGGCCAAGCTGACCCGCCTGACAGATGACGGAGTGGAGTTCCGGGAGCCTATCAGCGGTGATACTGTTTTCTTTACGCCGGAACGGGTTATTGAGATAGAGGAAGCGCTTGGGCCGGATATTATCATGCCGTTTGACCAGCCGGTGGCTTACCCGAGCACCTATGAAGAGGCTAAGCAGGCGCTGGAGCGGACATTAAAATGGGCCGGTCGTTCGCTGTCCGCCAAGACCCGCGAGGACCAGATGCTTTTCGGGATTATCCAGGGCGGGGTGTATAAAGACCTGCGCAAGGAATCAGTCGAGGCGCTGCTGGGAATGGGGTTTGGGGGATACGCTATCGGCGGTTTGAGCGTGGGCGAGGGTTCTGTTGAGATGTTCGATACGCTCGGCCCGACCGTTGAGCTGATACCGGAAAAATACCCCAGATACCTGATGGGCGTGGGCACGCCCGAGGACATTAAAAACGCTGTCCGGATGGGCGTGGATATGTTCGATTGCGTTTTGCCGACCCGCAACGGCCGAAACGGCTGGGCTTTTACCAGCCAAGGCGTGGTCCGCATTAGAAACCTCCAATACCAGTCCGATAATTCTCCGCTGGACCCGCAGTGCGGATGCTATACCTGCCGTAGTTTCACCAAGGCCTACCTGAGGCATCTGTTCTTGGCTGAAGAGATACTCGGGTTATCTTTAATGTCGCTTCATAACATTTATTATTATCAGACTATAATCAAGCAACTTCGTGAAGAGATAGTGTCATAAATTATTATGAAAACGGTTCGTTGCGTCAGCCTGGGCTGTCCGAAAAACCTGATTGATACCGAAGTAATGCTCGGCAAGCTGGCCCGGGCCGGACATAAAATACTGGACGAGTCCCGAACCAATGCGGCGCCGGATATCTGGTTAATAAACACCTGCTGTTTTATAAAAGAAGCAGAGGCGGAGTCGTTGGATACGATAAACAAAGCGGTTAAGTCAGGGTGTGGCCAGGTTGTCGTGGCCGGATGCTTGGTACAGCGGAATCCGGGGTTGATTAGGAGCAGGTTCGGCAAGAGTGTTTTTGCAATTGCCGGTGTATTTGAAAGAGATAATATTGTTGAAATATGCGGAGGGCTTGCGGTCAAGACCGCGGTCTCGGAACCGCCAAAGTTATGCCGTGATGATACATTGAGGCTCAGGATCACGCCCGGGCATTTCGCGTATCTCAGGGTTGCCGAGGGCTGTAATAATCGGTGTTCGTACTGCGTAATACCGTCAATTCACGGCGGATACAGGAGCAAATCGCCCAAGATAATTGTAAAAGAAGCTAAGGAGCTGGCCGAAAGCGGTGTTCGCGAATTGAATATTATCGCGCAGGATACGACTTCTTACAGGTATGGTAACACGGATCTTTCCGATATTTTAGAATTATTATGCAAGATAGACGGTATAAGATGGATACGGTTGCTTTACACTCATCCGGCCCATTATTCAAGCCGCCTTATAAAGGCGGTTGCGGAATTACCTAAAATAGTGAAATACCTTGATCTGCCTGTCCAGCATATTAGCGACCGGATTCTGAAGCGGATGGGCCGCAGGGTAACAAAGCATAGAATTATTGAATTAATCTCCGAATTACGGCTGAAAATACCGGGTTTATTTATCAGGAGCACTATAATTGTCGGATTCCCGGGCGAGACCGAATATGATTTCCAAGAACTTACGGATTTCCTGGGGCAGGCTAATTTTGAAAGGTTAGGAGCGTTCCAGTATTCACAAGAACCGGGCACCCGGGCGGCTAAAATGGGCGGGCAATTGACGAATAAAATAAAGCAAGCACGATTTGATGCGGTGATGTCGCTCCAACAGTCGATAGCCTTTGACCATAACCGGCAACTAATCGGCAAAAAAATCGAGATAATAATTGACTCTATCACTGACAATGATTATATTGGACGCACTTACGGCGATGCCCCGGAAGTGGACGGCTGCATTTTTATCAGCTCGAAAAGGCGGCTTAAGACGGGGGATATCCTTAAAGCTGAAATTAACGGTTCAAAGAATTATGATTTAACCGGAATCGTATGAATTTACCTAATAAGATAACGGTCAGCAGGTTTTTCCTATCGATAATATACTTTATACTCCTCCATTTCTCGGTTCATAAAAGCGTGATTAATCCCAAGTTACTGGACGTTAGCATTTTAATATTCATGATTGCGGCATTAACGGACGCTTTGGACGGGTATTTGGCCCGAAAGTATAAGATGATTACCAATTTTGGGCGGATTGCCGACCCATTTGTGGATAAGATTCTTATCTGCGGTTCCTTTATTTTTTTCCTTGACTGGGATGTATTGAATTCATTCCTAAGCGCATGGATGGTCGTTGTGATAATTACCAGGGAATTTTTGGTGCATGGTATCCGGGGTATGGCTGAGTCCAAAGGAATTGCGTTTCCGAGTACAGTCTGGGGCAAGCAGAAAACGCTTATTCAATGCTTGACTATTATAAGCATCCTGCTTTACACTGGATATTTTCTGAATAACTCGTTAGCTGGGATAATACTCAGGTCTCTCATCTGGCTGACAATTATTTCAACGGTCATATCAGGTTTTACTTATTTTTTAAAGGTCAAACAGCTTATTAAAAAAAGCGATCTTGAATGAAGGATAAATTATTTCTAGGAGTCCTCAGCGAGTATATGCGGATTTGTTTATGCAATTTATGAAATACTTGATACATTAACTGGAATTTGATAGAAATGATATTATGAGTTTGGAAAAAACTGGTTCGCATAATGTGCCCAAGCCAGGACAAAGCGGGCTTATTCGGGCAACGAAGTTAACTAAAAAGCCCGGCACCGTCAAGTTATCCAGCACCAAACTTGCGGCTTCTAATATGCCACAGCCGCCGGATCCCAGTCAGGGGCAGAATACTTTCAGAATGAAGCCTACCGGAATACCTCTGGCTATTAAATATACCGTTTATACGTCTATAATCACTATCACGGCTGTATTGCTGCTTGTTTTTATGGCCAAGGCATCCGTGCAATCAGCTATGGAAGAAGAAATAAATAAAGCGGGTATCAGATTGATTAAAGCTTTATCCGTAATTGATATTTCTTACTGGGAAGAAAAAAGTAAAGAGGTGGAAACGAAGGGCGAAAACTATAACCCGCTTAAATATTTTGATGTCGGTTCCAGTATTGGCACTAAGGCCGGGGTTAAAGAACCGACCATAATGAATATCGTTATAATGATAACTAAAGGAAAAGAAGATTATCATTTGTTAAGTATTAGGGGGCGGGGCGGTAAGCTTTCGCTGAGTAATCCCAGGGATATACTTATTGAGAATGAGACTATAGATATTAGCGAAGGCCTTTACTTAGAATCGCGGACGGATACAGAAGTCAGAACCAGAATGTTTGTGAATGTTATCAGGGATAAGGATGGCTTAAGTGGCGGGAAAATATACCTATTTTTGTCCGCTAAGGAAATTGACGAGACTATGAGCAGGGTTATTGCCGGATTTGTCTTCCCAGCTATAATAACAATTATACTTGGCGCTTTACTGGGATATTTTATGGCCACGCAGGTTACCTGGCCGGTTAAGGTTTTGATGGAAGATATGAAAGTGGTTAGCGGTGGAGAGCTTGGACATCAAACCACTGTCAAAACTAGTGATGAAGTCGGCGTATTGGCCAAGGTGTTTAACCAGATGACCCAGAACCTGGCCGTAGCGCGTGAGAAAGAAATGGAGACCAAGGCATTGGAGCGGGAGCTTAACCTCGCACGGGAAATACAGTACGGTTTGTTGCCAAAAGAGATACCGGTTGTGCCTGATTATGATATCGGCGCTCATTATAAGCCGTGCTACGAAGTCAGCGGCGATTATTACGACCTAATCAAAATAGACGATGATAATATCGGCGTGGTTGTGGCGGATGTTTCCGGAAAGGGTGTTGGGGCTTCGATGATTATGACCATGACCCGTAGCTTGATTCGGATGGAATCTGAACGAAATATGTCACCGGCCGGTGTCTTGAGCAAAGTTAACCGGGTATTGGCTAAGGATATCCGGAGGGGCATGTTCGTAACGGCTTTATATTACATACTCAATA
This sequence comes from Planctomycetota bacterium, assembly GCA_043808305.1. Classification (GTDB taxonomy): domain Bacteria; phylum Planctomycetota; class MHYJ01; order JACQXL01; family JACQXL01; genus JBBAAP01. Next base: position 27,353 of record JAZDFB010000073.1, read on the forward strand.
CCAAGACCGGAATAGTAACCCTGAGCAGCGCCGGCCACAACCCGATGCTGGTTTGGCGCTATGAAGAAAATAAATACGAGTTGGTAAATCCTAATGGAATAGCTTTGGGATTTGACCGGGGAGCGGTTTTTGACCGGACTATGAAAGAAAGCACCGTGAAACTCGGTGTTTATGATCGTATAGTAACCTACACGGACGGCGTGATTGAGTCAATGAACGAGGCTAACGACGAGTTCGGCGGACAGCGATTCTACGAATTAACCGGCCAGTTGGCCCAATATAGTTCCAGTCGCTACATTGAGTCCGTAATAAATACGCTGGAACAATTTAAGGGAACGGCACCCCAGCATGATGATATTACCATAGTTTCTATTAAACGGATTATTTAATCTCGTTAATGAAACGGCTGGAGCTGTTATCCGGGAATTACTTGATTTTCTGAAGCGAGAGCATATATGGAAAATGGAATTAAGCTCAATCATATAAAGCTTGGCGGGAATAATCCGTTATTTTTAATTGCCGGTCCCTGTGTTATACCGCCCAAAAATAAGCAAAATGAATTATTCCAAATAGCGCGTATACTTAAGGAATTATCTGATGATTTGAACATGCCGATTATATTTAAAGCTTCGTATGATAAAGCTAATCGGTTAAGCTATCGTTCTTATCGAGGCCCTGGTCTGAAGCTTGGCCTAAAAATACTTTCTGCTCTTAAAAAAGAATTTATGTTCCCTATTTTATCAGATATTCATTCGGTTGCCGAAGTCAATTCGGCTGCTGAGGTTTTGGATGTAATCCAGATACCGGCTTTGCTTTGCCGGCAGACTGATTTAGTGATTGCGGCTGCAAAAACGGGACGTGTGATTAACCTGAAAAAAGGGCAATTTATGGCCCCGCTGGATATGCGATATATTGCCGAAAAAGTATCATCATGCGGCAATCGCAACATAATTTTGACTGAACGAGGAACGGTTTTCGGATATCATAACTTAGTTAATGACATGCGCTCGATACCTATAATGAAATCTATCGGATATCCGGTAGTTTATGACGCAACACACAGTGTTCAGTTGCCCGGCGGAGGAAAAGGCAAGTCAGCAGGGCAGAGAGAGATGATTGGATATCTGGCTCAAGCCGGTGTCGCGGCCGGGGCGGACGGTATATTTTTTGAGGTTCATCCTAAACCGGACAGCGCTTTGTGTGATGGCCCGAACTCGCTATCTTTGAAAGATTTAAAACCAATTCTCTGTAAACTTATCGGGATTAGAAATATCATCAACGGAATATGATTGTTCCGATTATCGCTTATTCCAGTCCGATAGTCATCGGACTCATTATCCCGCTTTTGCTTACGGAAAGAAAAAAACATCTCGCAGAATTTTTAGTCAAAGTGCTTATTTTAACAGGGATAACTTCATTAGTTGTTGGCATAGCTGCTTTATTAGCCCGGGACACTTTCTATTATCTTACGATTCAAAGTTATGTTTTTTTTGTAATATTTCTGGCGTCCTGGTCAGTATTAGTAAGCGGGTTATATTTTTTCTTAGCGCATTTAAATAATATTCGAATACCGGCCATGATAATTACTTATGCAGTGATTATTTTCTTGTATGGTTTAGTTTTTTTTGCTAATCCGCTGATCGAAACATTCAGTTACAGCCTGTACGCACGTCAATTTGTGATTAAAATTATTGTATTCATCAATCCGTTTTTAACAATAGCAGCAAATTTCTTCAGGGATGATATTTTGAGGGCTGGAACAATTTACAAGCAGTCAATTATAGGCGCTTATTATTCATATAGTTATGCTGATTGGAGGGTGTGTTCCTTTGTTTATTGCGTTATTGGTGTTGTTTGCTATTCTATAGGCTATTATCAATCAAGAAAAACCGATATAAAAACATGAAGATAGCTGTTTATGCTCTTTTAATTCTTTTTATTATCGTCGTGATAGTCGGCGAGTTAATATGGCCCGCTCATGTTTCGTCCGAGAATTTTATCCGAGTTGTGATTATAGTCGGCGCATTAATTCTGATTGCTTACCTGGCCGTTGCTTCTCCCGCCATGTTTTCTAAGTTGCACGTTAGTTTAGGCAAGCGGAGTCAGCCCAATGGCCCGCTTTTTAATATACCTTCTTCGGAAGAGCGGAAGAAAGCAAAAGAAGCCGGGAAATTCCCTTTTATTTTCGGCCAAAAAAATCTTAGCGATAAAGAATCCAAGAAACTTTTCCGGATACCGCAGCCTGAAGGGGCCGGTCCGGGTAAGTCCGCACCGAGAATCAGAAAGATGTTCGGAACGGCCGGCATCAGGGGACTGATAAATATTGAAATTACGCCTCTATTAACCACGAAGATTTGCCAGGTTTTTTCCGATTACCTCAATAATAAAGGAAGTGTGGCAATTGGATACGATTCCCGTTACGGGGCGGAGATTCTCGCTATGAGCGCCGCAAGCGGACTGCGGTCACGCGGCATTAATGTTATCGATTGCGGCGTGATACCGACAGGAGGCCTGGCAACATTCGTAGTTAAATCCAATCTTAATGGTGGGGTGTTGATAACCGGTTCGCATATGCCGTTTGCTATGACCGGAATAATCATACTTAAGTCGGACGGGTCATATCTGGATGATCAACTGGCTCGTGAACTTGAAAAACGTTATGCGGAATACGATCAAAAACCGGCGCCGAAAATACTTCTGGAAGCATTAGGTTCGTATCGCAAAGCTGATGATGCTTTAAAGATTTATCGTGAGTTCTTATTGGATAAAATAGACCGTGATCTGATAAGATCAAAGAAGTATCGTGTTCTGGTCGACCCGGCCAACGGACCAGCCGGGTTGGTTCTGCCGGAGCTTCTGGAATATCTGGGGTGCGAGGTATTCAAGATTAATAATGAATTATCGCCTGTCCCGAAAAGACCGGCCGAACCGCGCCGAGGGAATTTGACTGAAACAGCCGCTAAAGTCCGGGAAAATGGTTGCATTTTAGGTATTGCTACTGATGTTGATGCGGATAGGGTCCTGTTTATCGATGAATCCGGCACGGTTTTGTCCGAGGATTTAGTCGGGGCGATATTTGCACGAGAGATACTCACCAGCGGGAATATATGCGTAACGCCGATAAATTCTTCCGGATTGATAGGCGAAGTTGTCGCCGAGCGCCAGGCCAAACTGCACTATTGCAATATAGGCCAGCCGGCGACTCTTAAAGTTGTCCGCGAATTGAAAGCCGACTTTTCGTATGAAGAATCGGGTAAATATTATTTTGCGCGTGATTGCCTATGGCCGGACGGCATATTGGCTTCCCTGAAGCTTATTGAAATTATGGCCCGGCACGGAAAATCCCTGTCTGAATTGACGGCTGGTTTCAACGAATTTTATCAAGTCAAGCATACTATCAAATATGCTCCGCATATGTCGGAGCGGATAATGCCCAGGATTAAAAAAATATGGTTGGAGCAAGCTACTGAAAACATGGTAGAGGATATTACCATTGACGGGCTTAAGCGTGTCTATAACGATAAATCCTGGTTGCTTATCAGGAAATCAGGCACAGAAGCTCTTATCCGCATATATGCCGACGCCAAGTCGCCGGAACGGGCTGAAGCACTCGTCCGCGCCGGCGAAGATATTGTCAATAAAGCGACATCCTAAATGAATTGACTTTCTTTTTTAGGAATATATATATAGCTATATGCCGAAATGTATTAAGAAAATCAAGGCCGATATTGCAGTGCACCAAGTGAAATCCCAAAAATATAAGGCTATTATATTTGACCTTGGTAATACACTTTACGACAAGCAATACTACGTGGAAAGCGCTTTTAAGGAGATTATTAAATATCTATCCCAGGCTTATAATTTTAATTATCAAGTTACTCTCGAGTTATTTTACCGAATCTGGAAAGTCCGAACCGCGCACTATGAATTTCTGTTGGAAAATCTGCTGAATATTTTGGGAATTCATTCATCAGAGTTAATGGAGCGTTTATTACATATCTATTACAACCACAAATCTGCGATAAAAACTTACCGGGGCGTGCCGAAGTTACTGGCCAGCCTGAAGAAAAGATATAAACTCGGGCTTTTAACTGACGGCAACTCTTTGATGCAGTATAATAAAATAAGAACCCTGGGAATCGAAGATAAATTTAACGCCATTATCTGCACCGCCGAGCATTCGGAAAAATATTTTAAGCCCAATCCTTATTGCTACCGGATGGTTACCGAAAAACTGAACGTTAAGCCATCTGAAACAGTCTATGTCGGGGATAATCCCTGCGAAGATTTTATCGGCGCTAAA
>JAZDFB010000074.1:0-14468 GCA_043808305.1 Planctomycetota bacterium
GCGGATATTACGTTTGTATAGGCGGTTTCCTCTGCCGATTTATATGCCTTAACCCGGTAAGAATAAACCATGCCTTCGGCTAATCCGGTATCGGAATAGGTATTGATATTTGCGCCAACCGTTGCGAGGGCGCTATAACCATTGCCGGGATCGCGCTCGATTTTATATCCGTCCTCTGACAGTGAGTTATCAGTCCAGGAAACAGTAATCTGGGTTGCTCCTACAGTAGTCGTATTTAATGCCGACGGCGCGCTGAGCGGTATAGTAGCTGATGCCTCGTTGGAATACATAGAGTTGCCGTTGTCATTAAACGCCCGGACGCGATAGTAATAGGTGTCGCCGTCTGCCACGCCGGTGTCCTGATAAGAGGTAATGTCTGCTACTGTCGTTGCAATCTGGGCGTAGGTGCCGGCTTGTCCGCCAGAGGCGGATGCACGTTCTATCTTTACGCCGTCCTCGCTGTTGGAATTATCTTCCCAGGTGAGGTTTATCTGGGTGGCTGATGCAACGGTTACGACCAAGCCAGATACCGCGCTGGGAAGCGGCGCGGACGAGCCGGCGATGGTTGTTTCATTCTTGCTAACATTGCACAGCCCGCCATAGCCCAGGGCTAAAAGTGATATTAACAGAAAACCCAGGACTAATCTTTTTGGCATGGTGCCCTCCTATCCGCGTTATTCAGGAAAGAATATATCTTGAAAACATTCTAAGCCTATTAGTGAATTTTGTCAAGGGAATTAGCCACAGATTACACGGATTCCAAATTCCAAATTGCAGATTAGGATTTAACCACGGATGAACACGGATTTCAAATTAGGTAGGAACCAAGAACTGGCACTAAGAGGATAAGTTAAATTTTATATCGGGGACGCTACCCTTTATTTCTCTGTCTCAAATGCGCTGACGTTGAACAAAAAGGTTGTCAACAAATTACTCAATTGATTGAGTAAATTGTCTGATATCGGGGACTCTACCCTTTGTTTTGCTCTGACTGCTCTGCCTGTCCCGTTGGGCGGGACGCAGACAGGCGCTTAATCTTCCGCTCAAGGAAGGCGATGACCTCGGCGCGGTTTTGGGGATTTATCAGGTAGATGCCCCGGAAGCTTTCCAGCCTTGATTTTCCCGGATACGGGCTGAGCAATATCCCGTTCTGGTCGGGATAGTAACTCTTGAACATATCCCAAGTGGTTGCCTTACGGCCGGACGGGGTCTCGACTATCAGCTCGGTCTCGGTCAGGGTGTAACTGGTCGGAATGAAGAATTTGTAGAGCGAACCGAACAGGAGCAAGCCGGAAATGGCGGTGGTTAATATGCTTTCAAATAAGATGTAAACCAGCAATATCAACAACAAGAGCATAACAATCAGGAATGCGCTCTTGACGGGGTTTTGCTTGACGGGATGCGCGGTCCACTTGAGTTCATTCATTATTCTTTGTAAGCGGATGCAACGGATATAACTGATTCCGCTTAATCGGCTAAATCTGCTTACTTATAATTATTATTTAATAAGGAACTCTTTAACCAGCGCGACGACGATGGCGCCGGCGAAACCGCCGATGGTGCCGAGCTCTGCCATAAGCACCCGGCCCCAGGGGAATCTGGTGACATTAGTAGCATCGCTTTTGGCAAAGAACGCCGACAGCTTCGGGCCCCAGCGCGGAGTGCGGTTGTAATACGCCTGGTAATCCGGCCCGGATTTCTCTAGCATCCGCTTTTCTTCATACCAGGTTATCAGCAGTTGGTGGAGGATGAATATCGCGAATACGGCTACGGGCACATACCAGATTAGTTTGAACAGGAAAGCCGCGCCGCCGAACCCGATGATGTTGCCCCAGTAAAGCGGGTTACGGGTAAAGCGGTAAGGGCCTTCGGTGGCCAACTGGCGCTTGAGGGGGTCGCCGGGCTGGCCTTTCCAGCCGATATAACGGGCGGCGTATATCCGGATGCCGCAACCTTTGGCCAGCATGAAACCGCCGATTATCCAGGTCAGGTAATACTGCTCCATCCAGTTTAGCCAGCCGATGGTGATATGGTCGCGCAACAGCGCCATGGGTAGGAATATCACCAGATAGGCAAACCAGCGATACCTGAAAAGGAACCGGCCTATGTAATATTTTTTATCCATAAAAAAAGGTTGACATATTTAAAGCGTAATGTAGAGTGCTGTCAAGAAAACCCCGTTAGAAATTTAACGTTAATATGAGGAGTTTTATTTCAGAACATTACTTTCTAACGGGGTAATACCTTAAGGTATTACATTATTAATATACCTAATGGTATAAATATATGAGTTACTTTAAAATCATTGCCATCCCGGCGATAATCACGCTGGCAATCATCCTGCCGTTTGCGGCGCCTAATGCCGAGACCAAGAAAAAACTCGACCCGGAACTCCAGCAAAAAGTTAAGGACGCGGTTGAACGCGGCACTAAGGCACTGCTCGGGCTAATAGATGCATTGCCTGACTATTCATTCGAGCTCAAGGACCACAACGGCATAAAGCACGCTATGCGTTATGACGAAATCGTGCTTTACACCCTGACACATTGCGGCGTCCTCCAGGATGAGAGGTTCAATACACTCCTGCAACGGGTTCTGGAAAACCCGCTGGACCGGACATATCATGTGGTGCTTCAGGCAATGGCACTGGAAGCGATAGACAAAGAAACCTACGAGGCAAAGATAGCCGATTGCGCTCAATACCTGGTTGATACCCAGTGTTCCAACGGACAGTGGAGCTACGGGCTGGAACGCCCTTCCGAAAACTGGAAAAAAGTCCGTTACGGCAAAGCGGTAGTTACCGGCCCGGATAATAAAGACCCCAAACCGCCGCCCAAAGACGTTCGGATAATTCCCGGCAGCGGCACCAAAAGCGTCAAGCTGGGCAATTATAAGGCGACCCAGGGCAAGAAACTGGGCGGCCCGACCGGCGATAATTCCAATACCCAATACGCCATCCTGGGCCTGAGGGCCTGCAAGGAAACCCAGGTATACATTCCCGACGACCTATGGAAATCATCCAAGAAATGGTTTGAATCCACCCAGGATTCCGAGGGCGGCTGGGGCTATTCGCCGAACGGGGAAACGTCCAATTCACCGTCATACGGTTCCATGACGGCCGGCGGAATGGGCAGCCTTTACATCACCAAATTCTACCTGGGCGAATTCAAAGAGCTCAAATCGGCCCAGGAAGATAAATTTATCAAGCGCGCCATGGGATGGGTAGTCAAGAATTATTCCATGACGTTGAATCCTAAAACGGACCGGCAGGATTATTACTATTACTATCTTTACGCTATGGAACGGGCCGGCGTTTTCGCCGGAATCGAGAAGTTCGGTGGCAACGACTGGTATGTGGACGGCTGCAACGAGATAGTAAAACGCCAGGAGGCCGACGGGATGTGGTACGCAAAAAACCAAAGCAGCGTCAATGACAGTTGTTTCGCCCTGCTTTTCCTGAAGATGGCCACCAAACCGCTCAAGACCGTCATCACCGGCGCCGGCAAATAGAAATAGTATTCCTTTTCTATCAGAAGATAAACAATGAAACATTCTTATTTTATCACCGGCACGGATACCGGCGTAGGCAAAACCGTTGTTACGGCGGTGCTTTGCAATATCCTCCGCGGCCAGGGTTATGACGTGGGCGTGATGAAACCGGTTTCCAGCGGCGGCCGGGTTGACGCCTTCTATCTCCTGAACCATACTAAATTGAAAGACCCGATTGACCTGGTTAACCCTGTTCATTTCAAGCAACCGCTGGCCCCGACCATCGCCGCCCGGCTGGAGGGCAAAACCATCAGCATAGCTAAAATTATGGCCGCGTATGGGAAGCTTAAATCAATGCATAAGGGTGGACTGCTGGTCGAAGGCGTGGGCGGGCTGATGGTTCCGCTCCGATGCTCACGAGCGGAGCGCCCCGCATCCGAAGGCATCGGGACGCTGGCAAAAAACTATCTGGTGGCTGACCTGATAAAGGAAATGAAACTGCCTGTTATCATAGTCAGCCGTCCGCGGCTGGGCGCCATAAACCATACGCTCCTGACCATAGCCGAACTTAAACGCCGCAGAATAACCATCGAAGGATTTATCACTAATTACACAGAGCCCGCCAAAAAGGATGATATCACAGCAAAGATGAACCCGGATATCATCCGGAACATCACAGGAATCAAATACCTCGGCGCAATACCTTACATGCCAAAGGCCTGATTGTCACTGTTCAGGAACCGATTATTACCAGATATATTTTGACACAAACACCGTTCAAAGTATACTGGGTCAGCTTAACAGAAGGAAATAAAAATGTATTTAATAACCGGCGGCGCAGGATTCATCGGCTCGCACATCGCCGAAAGACTGGTCCGGCAGGGTAAAAAAGTCCGGGTTATCGATAACCTGTCCAGCGGCACCATCGCTAATCTCAAGGGCTTTGGCCATAAGCTCCAGTTCATCAAAGGCGATATCCGCGACCCCAAGGCCGTGGCCCGGGCCATGCGCGGAGTCAGATACGTGATACACGAGGCCGCCCTAAAATCAGTTCCCGAATCCCTCAAGCGCCCGCGCGAGTTCCACGATGTCAACGTCAACGGCACGTTTAACCTGCTGATGGCTGCCAAGGAAGCCGGCGTCCGGAGATTGGTCTTTGCCTCATCCAGCTCGGTTTACGGCGATGCGGCCAAACTGCCGGTCAGTGAATCATCCCCGGTCCAACCGATATCGCCCTACGGCGCGACCAAGGTCATGGGCGAGATATACTGCCATAATTTCCAACGGGCATTCGGACTGCCTACCGTTGTGGTGCGGTATTTCAATGTCTTCGGCCCGCGCCAGGACCCGAATTCCGCATATGCCGGGGTCATCCCCAAATTCATCCGGGCCATAGACCGCAACCAGCGCCCGACGATATTCGGCAACGGCCGGCAGTCGCGCGACTTTACATATATAGATAACGTCGTGGACGGCACTCTAAAGGCGCTGACTGCGGCGATTCCGCCGGGAATCCCGGCTATAAATATCGCCAGCGGCAATCCTTACAGCGTCATATCTATGACCGAATTACTCAATAAAATAATGGGTAAGGATATCAAACCCTTATTCCAACCGCCCCGCGCCGGCGATATCCTGCATTCATATGCCGATATCTCACTGGCCCGCAAATATCTCAAATTCCGGGTGACCACTACCTTTGAACAAGGCCTGCGCGAAACCGTCCGTTACTTTGTCTAAATGAGGAATGTTTTTTATCCCTTATGCACCCATATGGTAACCTATTTTGCTTGATTGATAAGCCCCGTACAGGAAGGTTTAATATTCAGCAGGTAATAATTTAAGTTGTGCGGCGGTAAAGACCGGCCCTTCTTTGCAAACATAAACTTTGCCCACATTGCAGCGCCCGCATTTGCCCAATCCGCATTTCATCCGGTTCTCCAGGGTGGTATAAACCTTATCCGGCGGGAACCCTAATTTATCAAAAACCGGCAAAGTAAACTTGATCATAATAGGCGGCCCGCAAACCAGGCCTATGGCGTTAACACTGCTCGGGGCAACATCGCTGAAAGCTATCGGAGCCAAACACACCTTGCCATCCCAGCCCGCGGTATCGCAACCCGGGTCAACGGTCTTAACCAATCTGATATCGCTGCGTTTGGCCCATTCCTCGATTTCTCTTCGATAACAAATATCCTTGACTGTGCGCGCCCCATAGACAATGGTAATATCGCCGAAGTCGGCGCGCTTATCAAGGCAATACCAAATAACCGATCTTAAAGGCGCCATGCCTATCCCGCCGCCCACAAAAACGATATTTTTCCCTTTGAATTCGTCCATCGGGAAGCAGTTGCCATAAGGGCCGCGGAAGCCGATGGTGTCGCCTACCTCCAAATTATAAAGCGCTCCGGTCAGCCGCCCGACCTTCCTGAAAGTGCATTCTATATAATCCCGGCGCGTCGGCGCTGAAGCAATACAAAAAGTGCTTTCTCCTTCACCAAAAACCGAATATTCGCCGAACTGGCCGGGCTTGAAGGTAAATGACTTGGCAATTGACTCGTCCTGAAATACGAGTTTGTAGGTTCGGGTATCATAGGTTTCATCCGTAATACCGGTGATGGTCATCAGATGCGGCTTGTAAATATTATTCATCATTCTTTCCTCTGAATCAGCTCGACTTACTGCCATCCCGCGCTAAACGGTCTATCATAACCAATGTTTCCAAGAGACTCATATCAGCCGGGCAATGCCGGATACATCTGCCGCAACCGACGCACAGGGTTCGGCCGAATTTATCCGGATAATAATTAAATTTATGCTCCATCCGCTGGCGGAATCGTTTTGCCTGGGTTTCCCGCGGATTATGGCCCGAAGCATGGGCGGTAAACATTGCAAACTGGCAGGCATCCCAGTTTTTGTAACGCGCACCTTGATTGAGGTCAGATTCATCTATAATATCAAAACAATGGCAATTCGGACAGGTAAAAGTGCAGATACCGCAGCCGATGCAGGGCAGGGTTATTTTATCCCATACCGGATGCTCGAAGTTTTTCTCCAGCCACGGTTTAATGAGCGCCAGGTCAAACTTCTTGGCCGGCCCTTTAAATCCGACCGGCTTTTCGTTACCTGCCTCGGTAAATATGTCCTTATATTCTTCCGCGAGTTTCTTGCCTTTGTCCGTGATAAAGTCAGCCAGATAATTGCCCTGATTGGTCTTCTGCATCAGGATATCACTGCCTTCGGCAGATTGAGGATTCACGCCGACGCTGGTGCAGAAACAGAATTCATCGCAGGCCTCACAAGAAACAGAGATTACTGTATGGTTGCGGCGGCGGGCCAGGTAGAACTCATCATTATAGTCCCAGGTGCAGACCTTATCCATAATCGGATAGCTGACTGCCTCGCACGGACGGACTCCGAACAGGATTAATCCCGTAGATTCAGGGCAGTCCTGGACTTCCACTTTATTACCCGCGCCAAACCGGTAAGTCATTATCTGCTCGCTGTCAGCCAGGAAGTATTCCTTGGCGGATTTGGTGGGGAACGGCATATCCAGACGGATGTCATCAAATGATTTAATGGGTTGGTATAAAGTAATACTATCATTTCCTTCTTTGGACAACGAGTTCTCAAGACGAACCTGAACCGGGGCAATCACCGGCTTGCCTGCGGCAATCAGTTTATTTATGAGCACTGCCAAATTGGATTTGCTGATTAACCTCATATAATAAAGTTTTCCTTATCCTCGGGGTAATAAGTCGCCAATGGAGGCGGCGTTTCCGGATTGAATCCGGCTTCATAATTAAAGTTATTCTTGATGTTATTATAAATCATCCTGTTAAGAAGCATCAAGGGGATGCCAACCGGGCAGGCGCGCTGGCATTCGCCGCAATCTATGCACCGGCCGGCCAGATGATAGGCGCGGATAATATTCCATGAAAAATTGCCTTTAGAATGCGGTGAAGGCGGTATCCAGGGCGGTTGGTTTTTATCCGCAATACAACGCCGGCAATAGCATAACGGGCATATCTGCCGGCAAGCATAACATTTAATGCATTTACTCAACTCCTTTTTCCAAAATGCCCGCCGTTCGGCGGGTAATAATGCCATCAGCTGCTTTATTTTTTTATCGGTCTCTTCGGCTTGGCCGGACCGCAGATTTAATTTCGGGCCTTCAATCAATTCATCGTAAAATTCCGGCATCTTCTGGCCGGTGCTGACAGCGATAATATAAACATCAGAGCGGTCAATCTGTTTTTCCTGGATTAAACCGACGATTCCCCTGATATCAGATGGCTTGGCTATTATTCCCCGCCGGCCGTAAGTCTTGGCTTCCGGTTTGAGCAAGTATTTACATAAAATAGCAATGCACGTCTCATCCCAGACTAACCGTTCCGCCTCAAACGGAGCGGCAACATAGGCCGGCCGGGCCAATTTGGGATTATCTCCCCGCTCGTAGCCCAGAACGACGCCTACGGTCTTGGCTTCCAATAATTCTCTAACGCGTTGTTTTAGTTTATCAAGCATATCCTTCGAACGGCCCTAATTTCTTTATATCATTGGTAACCTTATTGACAACTTCCACAAACTTATTGCCTTCAGCGGCAGAAACCCAGGAAAACTGGACCCGCCCCGGTTCTATCCCGGCATATTCCAATAAGTCTTTGAATACCATCCAGCGCCTCCGGGCATAGAAATTGCCGCTCCGATAATGGCAATCATTCGGATGGCAACCGGAAACCAAGACGCCATCCGCACCCATCTCAAAAGCCTTGGTTAAAACAATCGGGTCAAGCCGGCCGGTGCAAGGAACTTTGATAACCCGGATATTCGCCTGGTACTGCTTCCGGCTGGTGCCGGCCAAATCCGCCCCGGCATAGCTGCACCAGTTGCACAGAAAAGCAATTATTTTAGGTTCAAATTTATCGTTCATATCGCATTTTAATCTATACCAAAGAAACTATCTCGGCATATATCTGCTCATCCGTTGTGCCAGCCAAATCCGGCGCCTTGGACGGGCAGACGGCCACGCAGACACCGCAGCCGGCGCATAACCCCGGATTAACCTCGGCAATCCGGCGGACAAGCTTACCCTGTTTATCTTTTATGTCTTTCAACTCAATGGCTTTATAAGGACAGGCTTCAATGCACATAGCGCAACCGTTGCAAACCAGCTGGTTAATCTTGGAAACCAGCGGTTCTTTTTCCATCTCATCACGTGAAAGCAGAGCCAGCACCTTGCTGGCCGCGCCACCGGCCTGGGCGACCGCTTCCGGAATATCTTTAGGCGCCTGGCAGGCGCCGGCCAGGAAAATACCGGCATTGCTTGTCTCTACCGGCCTTAATTTCGGATGCGCCTCGGAGACCCAGTGATAATTATCGTAAGCGATGCCTAACTTCTGGTAAAATAGTTCTATGCCCCTGGTCGGTATCATTGCCGAAGCCAGCACTACCAAATCAGCCGCGATTTCTATTTTCTCGGCGCTCAGGGTATCCATTCCGCGCACAATGAGCTTGTCGCCTTTGCGGAAAATACGGCTGACCCGGCCGCGCAGGTATATTGAGCCGTCTTCTTCTATTCCTCTCTGGACAAATTCCTCATAGCCCTTCCCTCCGGCGCGGATATCTATATAAAAAACGTAAGCCTGTCCGTGATGAACTTTATGCTTATATAACATTGCCTGCTTGGCAGTATACATACAGCAGATTTTGGAGCAGTATGGAATCCCCTTTGCCGGGTCGCGGGAACCGACGCACTGGATAAACACTATCGACTCCGCAATTTTACCGTCAGAAGGCCTTTTAACTTCGCCCTGAGTCGGGCCCGATGCGCTTAATATCCGCTCAAATTGCAATCCGTTGATAACATCGGGATATTTACCCTTGCCGTATTCGCCGTAGAAATCATTGTTGATGATGTCATAACCCGTGGCCACCACAATAGCGCCGACCTTTTCGGTAATGATTTCTTCTTTCATTTCATAATCAATGGCGCCTGTAGGACACACTTTGGCGCATATTCCGCAGCGGTTTTTCAGGAGTTTCAGGCAAGAGTCTTTATCAATCACAGGGATATTAGGCACCGCCTGGGGAGACGGCACATATATAGCGGTCCGGTTTCCCAGTCCGGCATCGAACTTGCCCGGTATCTTTTTCTGGGGGCATTTCAGGTAACAAGCCCCGCAGCCGGTGCAAACGCCTTCCTTCACGTAACGAGGATTCTTGCGGATGGTCACTTCAAAGTTACCAATATAGCCCTTGACATCTATCACCTCGCTCCAGGTATAAAGCTTGATGTTCTTATGCCGGGCGACATCAACCATCTTAGGAGTAAGTATGCATTGGGAACAATCCAAAGTGGGAAAAGTCTCGGAAAGCTGCGCCATATGGCCGCCTATCGACGGGTCTTTTTCCACCAAAATCACCGGGTTGCCGCCTTCTGCGATATCCAATGCGGCCTGGATGCCGGCCACGCCGCCGCCGATAACCAAAGCCTTTTTGGTAATCGGCACTTTTATCGGCTGGAGGTCCGAGTTCCGGCGGACTTTTTCCACCATCACCCGGATGATATCGATTGCCTTGGCGGTCGCAACTTCTTTATCCTCATGCACCCATGAAACCTGCTCGCGGATATTGGCAATCTCGCAGCGATAAGAATTTAATCCGGCTTCAGCGCAGGTGCGGCGGAAGGTCGGCTCGTGCATCTTGGGCGAACAAGCCGCCACCACCACGCCGGTCAGTTTCTTCTCTTTAATCGCTTCTTTTATCAGGTTCTGTCCCGGGGATGAACACATATACTTATATTCAATAGAATGCACCACTCCCCGAAAGGCCGCGGCAGCTTCGGCTACCCGCTTCACATCAACGGTCCGGCTGATGTTCTCTCCGCAGTGACAGATGAATACTCCGATTTTAGCCATATATTCCTTAAATATATTGAGCTTACACCCCGGCACCTTTCTTGGCTGAGGGCGGGGTTAAGATTTCGGCAACAATCTTATCAGTAGAAACAAAATGCAAATTCATTCCCAATTCCTCTGGCGCGATACCCATAGCCAATCCAATCAACTGGGGTAAATAGATAATGGGCATATTATAACCGGCCTTATATCTCTTTTCGATCGCCTTTTGCCGCATATCCAGGTTAATCTGGCACATCTGGCAGGCCACGATAATAGCCTGCGCCTGGTTTTCCCGGGCGTCTTGCAGGATATTGTTGCTTAATTCCAGCACCGCATCTTCATTGCATATGGTAAAACCGCCGCCGCAGCATTCTATCTTGTATTCCCAGTCAACCGGCTCCGCCCCTATTTTCCTGGTTAGCTCATCCATAAAAGTCGGTTGTTCCGGGTCATCGTATTTTACTATTTTCGGCGGGCGGACCAATAAGCATCCATAATAACAGGCAACCTTAAAACCCTTAAGCCTTTCCATATTTATCTTTGGCTGTATTTTATCAAAGAAGCGGTGGAAAATATCCACGCTGTTAATAATCTTAACCGAACCGTCGTAACTAAGCCCGGTAATATCCGCGGACTCATTAACCCGCGCGCCCGTGAACTCGTGATTGACGTTCATAAGCGTCTTGGAACAGAACGGGCAGGGGGCAAACACTTCGGACAGCCCTTGCGACTTGGCTAAGGCTAAATTACGGTACGGCAAAGCCAGCGATAATTTATGCTTGGTGGAATGCGCGGCCGAGGCGCCGCAGCAATTCCAGTCTTTTATCGGCTCCAAAGTAACGCCAATCTCCTGGAACACCCGGCTTATCGCCAGCGAATATTCGCGGGCGCTGGCCTCTAATGCGCATCCCGGATAATAACCCAGCTGATAACTCATAAATTATAACTCGGCCAAACACTTAGCAAATATCTTTTCTATCGCTTCAGTATCATCTATCTTAGACGGCAATAATTTCAGCTTGCCCGTCAGGAGCATTTTCGGCGACTTGGTCACATCCTGAAACAAGGTTAAAGTCCTCAATTTGTATCTTATCATCAGCATCATTTCATAAAGCCGGCCATTGGAACGGATTACCTCCAAAAATGATTTATGGAAATTCTGGATGCGGCGCTGTTTTCTGGTGGCTACCCCTTCTTCTATTGACAATTCGCGGAAAACATCCATCAAGCCGGCGATATCAATCTCCTTGGGGCATCGCGCCGTGCAGGTAACACAACTCACACAAACCCAGATAGAAGACGAGGTCAGAACCTTTTTCCGTCTGCCCAATTGGGCAAAACGAATCAACTGGTTGGGCGGGTAATCCATCCCCGCATCGGGCGGGACGACGCTGCCGCTCCGCTGGAAAACCATCGGGCAGGAAGCGGAACATTTGCCGCATTGGTAACAATCGGTAATCTTGATGCCTGATTTCCGGAATATCTCGGCCCCTAAACCCGGGGTGGTCTTATCCAGTTTAACGACATTTTCCATTATCGATTTAACTGCTTAAACTAACTGATAATAAAGCCAGAAATCTTATCACATCAACATTTCGCATTAGAACATTTACCCAAAATCATATCAAGAGAATTTCAAATTCTGAGCAGGACAAAAAGAACGGGGAATTCTAAAAAAGCATAGAACGGCTAGGGATGTTTATTTTACTATAGTCCGGTTGTTATCCGCCAGAGGCTGACCCGCCTGCCTCGGGCACGGGGTTTTTGGCATGACGCTAACGCTTAAACTGCCACTTTTAAAAGGATGCATGTTAATTAATATAAACGAATCAATAGGTATAGTTTTATTATCTGACTAAGAATTTAATGACGATAAATCCAAGGATGATTAAAATGACAAATATGCTAGTGAGCAGGTTGAAATAGCGTTCTATGAATCTTTTGGCCGGGGCGCCTCCGAAATAGACTATGGCGGCGACCATAAAGAACCTTAACGGCCGGCCGATGGCGGATGCAAGAACGAATATGCCAAAATCTATGTTAAATACCCCTGCGGCGATAGTGAAGACTTTGTATGGTATCGGCGTAAATGCGGCGGTGAATACGGCCAGGAAGGCATTATCGCTATACAGTTTCTGCACCAGGTCGAAGTTGGCGCGGGTGAATCCGACAGAGCCTAAGTTGTTAAAGAAGAATTCGCCCATCCATTGCCAGAATTGCCATCCGATAAGGTAACCAAACATCCCGCCCAGCACCGAACCGATGGAACAAATCAGGGCGTATCTGAATGATTTGACCGGTATGGAAATCCCCAGCGCTATCAGCAGAACATCAGGCGGTATGGGGAAAAATGATGATTCGGCAAAAGCCAGGATAAACAACGCCCAGGCGCCAAACGGGCTTTGTGCCCAAGTCAATACCCAGTTGTACAGCGATTTTAAAGGATTTCTCATTCAAAGAAACAATAAATTTTATTCGCTTAAACTACCAACCACAGATTAATGGTTCATCGCCAGGAGCTTGCGGACTTCTTTCATAGTGGCTGAAGCAATAGCTTTTGCTTTTTGGCCGCCTTCATCAAGGACTTTTTTGACGTAATCCGGGTTTTTTATCAGTTCGTCGCGCTTGTCCTGGAGCGGTTTGACGATGCCTAACAGGAAATTACCAAGGTTGGCCTTGCACTCGGTGCAACCTATCTTTGCCTGATGGCAATCAGCGGCAATTTGGTCTACATTCGGGGCGTTAAAGGCGTTGTAATAATTATAAACATTGCATTCGGACGGATGGCCCGGGTCGGTTTTCCTGAGGCGTTTGGGGTCGGTAAACATTGATTGGGTTTTTTTATTTATCTCCTGCGGGCTGTCCGAAAGATTTATGGCGTTATCATATGATTTACTCATCTTGCGCCGGTCCATGCCCAGCAGGCGCGGGAAACGGGTCAGCTTGGCCTCCGGTTCGGGGAATAAAGGGGCTTTGTTACGGGTCACGCAGTAAAGATTGTTAAATTTCCTGGTTATCTCACGGGTTAATTCCAGGTGAGGCAACTGGTCCTCGCCCACCGGCACAGCGTTAGCTTTATAAAGCAGGATATCGGCCGCCTGGAGCACCGGATAACCCAAGAATCCGTAGGTCATTATATCCTTTGTTTTCAATTCCTCCAGTTGCTCTTTATATGTCGGACAACGCTCCAACCAGCCAAGAGGCGTAATAATAGAAAGAATAATATGAAGCTCCAGATGCTCCGGTATGTCGGATTGCAGGAATATGACGCTCTTCTTGGGGTCTATACCGCAGGCAATCCAGTCCAGGACGTTATCCATGGCGTATTTATGGATGTTAGCCGTGTCCTGGTATTCGCTCATCAGGGCGTGCCAGTCGGCAACCATATAAAAGCATTCGTATTTTTCCTGGAGCTGGACCCAGTTATCCAGGGCGCCGATAAAATGCCCCAGATGCAGTTTGCCGGTCGGGCGCATGCCCGAAAGAATTCGAGGTTTAGTCGTCATAAATTTCACTCCTATTGAGCAATTCTTTGAAGCAGCCGGAATAACGGATCCATAATTACGTAAATAAATGAAGTTCCGCCGCTTATTACGAGAAAAGCAATTATTATCATTCCATACATTTCCAAACGGTCAAAAGCCTCTTTCATATGCCAGGGCAGGAAATAGCGCAATATCCGAGAACCGTCCAGCGGCGGGATAGGAATAAGATTAAACATCCCTAAAATCATGTTTATAAAAATAAGGGATTGGAAGAAAAGTATATTGATTTCAAGAGCGAATCCTTTTGAGGGCAAAAATTTCACGACGGCGACAAATCCAATCATGCCGATTAAAGCTAAAATAAAATTAGAAACCGGGCCGGCTATGCTGGTAATCATAAAGCCTTTGTCAGGGTCACGAAATTTACTGGGGTTTATGGGAACCGGTTTTGCCCCGCCAAAGGCAACCCCGGTAGTAAAATATAAGATTAACGGCATAATAATAGTCATTATCGGGTCAATGTGTTTAATCGGGTTTAAAGTTATGCGGCCAAGCAGATAAGCAGTATCATCCCCTAATTTTAAAGCCGCTA
>JAZDFB010000075.1:0-15277 GCA_043808305.1 Planctomycetota bacterium
CGATTATATAAAACTGTTAAAATCATCCGATATAGCTTTCAGTTTAATGGATACACCCCACCCGACTTTGGTTCCTCTTGAAATGGCCGCCGCTGGGATGCAGGTCGTTACTACCGAGTGCGAAAATAAAACATTTGAGAAATTACAGGGAATTTCCAGCAACATTTATGCGGCGCCGCCGACTATTGCCGGTATTGGCGAAATGCTTCTCAGGGTTTCCAATTTTGTGACTGATTATCCAGCCCGTATTAAAGGTTCACACATTAACTGGTGCTTTGACTGGCAGGAAACTTTCGACGGTCAATTCATGGATAAAATAAACAGGTTCATCGAGGAAGAACGCCAATATCGTGATTAAAAGAATTCTAAATATCTCTATCTGTGATTAATGAATAAAGAAATTGATTGGTTTAATAATAGAGATGATTTTAATAATTACTTCCAGCCAAATTTTGCTCAACGAAGAAGCAATGAGATAAAAATTTCAAGCCTAATATCTTCTCTCGGCTACTGTTCATATTGTAAGCGAGATGTGACTTTCAAGGTGTCCGCTGGCCTATATTTCAGCAATTACACAAATCTTAGGGAAGGAATGATTTGCGAATTTTGTGGGTTAAATAATCGACTTAGGTTGTTATATATGGGAGTTGAGAATTACAGCAAAAAATATGCTGGGTTCCAAAATGCTCGGATATATATAGCTGAAAAAATGACTCATTTCTACTATAAATTATCGGCAAAAATCCCTAACTTGACAGGAAGCGAGTATCTGGGAGCATCTTTCAAATCAGGTGAAACAAAAACAGCTAACAACATTGCAGTTACGCATCAGGATTTATGCAATACTTCTTTTCAAGATAATTCTTTTGACATGGTAATTCATGGCGATGTGCTGGAACATATTAGTGATTATAAAAAAGCTTTAAAAGAAATGTCTAGAATAACGGCTCCAGGAGGTGCGACTATATTTACTGTGCCATTTCTGCAACAGAATTTTCAGCATCAAGTAAAGGCAAGTATTTCCCCGGATGGGGAAATAATTCACCATGACCCGCCGGAGATTCATGGCAATCCTATTAATAGTTCTGGCTCTTTTGTATTCCAAAATTATGGCTGGTTGTTATTAGATGAAATCCGGGAATCTGGCTTTAAAGTGGCACAAATTGGGGGATTAGCAGATATTGCACTGGGGTTTACTTCAAATAACTCTCCGGCGGATAATTATATGGAACCTATAATGTTTATGGCGCAAAAATAACAGATAATTTATTTTATAGTAACCAAGTTGTTTATAAAGAAAAATACTAAATTTATTATAGGAGGCTTAAATGAAAATTATTGGTGTGAAAAGCCTGGCCATACCCGATATCAAAGTCGTCCGTTTTGCCCGTTTCTGCGATGTGCGCGGATATTTCACCGAGTCTTTCCGGAAAAGTGATTTTCAGAAACATTCGGAGATGTCTTTTATCAAGGGCGCGGAATTTACCCAGTGCAACGAGGGCGCATCACATCCGGGCACGATGAGGGGACTCCATTTCCAGTGGAACCCCTATATGGGTAAATTGGTCCGCACCCTCAAGGGACATCTTGTAGACGTGGCACTGGATATCCGCAAGGGCTCGCCTACCCTTGGCAAAATCATCGCTTACGATATGCCCTATACAGCCGATGCCGACTGGTCCGAGTGGATATGGATTCCGCCCGGATTCGCCCACGGAACATTGCTTATCGAAGAGTCGCTGATAGAATACTTCTGCTCCGGTGAATACAGCCAGGGATGCGAGGCAAGTATCTCTCCATTGGCCCCGGATATGGATTGGTCGCTGTGCGATGCGGAGCTTAAGAAATTATTCGATAAAACAGTCCCCGTGACCAAGTTTATTACCGATAAGGATAAAAACGGCTTGTCTATGAACGCCTGGCTTAAAGACAGCCGGTCGGATAATTTTATATACGGTAAATGTTGATAGCGAGTAAACGGATTGAACAGATTGAACGGATTATAACAGCTTAATCAGCTTACAAAAGTGAAAGGTTTTTCCATGAAAATATTAGTCGGCGGCGGGGCGGGCTATATCGGTTCCATGCTGGTCCCGGCCCTTATCGAGCACGGATACGACGTCACGGTTATAGATTTACTCTGGTTCGGCAACCACCTGCCCAAGGATGCCAAGGTCATAAAGAAAGACTTGTTTGAGTGCACGCCCAAGGATTTTGAGGGTTTTGACCAGTTCATATTTCTGGCCGGCCTTTCCAACGACCCCATGGCCGAATTCAGCCCGGCCAAAAATTTTATTGGCAATGCCGCTCTGCCGGCGTTCCTGGCTTTTAAGGCCAAAAAAGCCGGTGTCAAGCGTTATATCTACGCCTCATCCTGCTCGGTTTACGGCTATACCATCAACCAGCTCTACGATGAAACCGCACCGGTGACCTGCGCTTATCCTTACGGCATATCCAAACTTCAGGGCGAAAACGGCGTATTCCAGATGCACGACGACAAGTTCTCGGTCATCGCCCTCAGGCAGGGCACGGTCTCCGGGCATAGCCCGCGCATGAGGATGGACCTGATTGTCAATACTATGTTCAAAACGGCCATGACCGAAGGTAAAATCGTGGTTAATAACCCATCCATTTGGCGCCCGATTTACGACCTGCGAGACGCAGTCAACGCCTACCTCAGGGCGGTTCAGGCCGATTACGCCATCAACGGCGTATTCAATGTTTCTTCGGACAACTATACCGTCGGCCAGGTGGCTGATATGGTCCAGGAAGAATTGAAAAAGCTGGACAAGAAGCACATCAATATAGAAATGAAAAACGTCCAGGATTTCCGCAACTACAAGGTCACCACCGAAAAAGCCAAGACCTACCTCGGATTCCGGTCGCAGTATTCGGTTACCAATATTATTATGGACCTCTACGAGCATAGGAAAGAGTATGGTGACTATAATAAAGAAGAATATTACAATATCAGAGTCTTTAAAAAGTTGTTAGGGACAAAATAGGCATAAAAATTATGGTTTCTTTATAAAAACCATGGAATTCATGATTAAATAAACCCTTGCAAAAAAAAATATTTTAATGATATATCAAATGGCATAAATCATATTATAAAGGTGAAGAACAAATTATTATCTCAAGTCCTATTCCCCGCCTTGATTTTGGCTGTAATAATATCTATACCTTTCATAGCAGAATTACAATCTTCCCCTTTTGTATTAGAAGTTACGATGGAATCTTCCACAAAAGGAACGGCGCAAGTTTTTTATGATAGAGGCAATGGATTAAGCGAATCTGAATCCACCTCCGTTCAAATTACAGTCATTGATTCACCGGTTACTTATCGTTTTTTGCTCCCTACAGGCGATTATCGTGGATTCCGTTTTGATCCCAATAATCGGGAATCAATAATAACATTTTTCGGAGTGAAAATTTTAGACCGCCATGGGAAAGTCATCAAGGAAATACCAGTATCACAATTCAAACCGGCTAATCAGATAAGTTCATGGAAAGCTGACGACACGAGGGTTCAACTGACAACTTCTCCCGATGCGAATGACCCGCATCTTTTTCTTGAGTTAGCAGTAGCGTTAAAAGATAGCTGGGTTCGGACTATTTTGGATATAGGACTGATATTCTTGATAATATTTATTATTTGCAGCGGCTTGCTCTGGTTGGCATCGCGTTTTTTTAGGCGTTTTACTGAACAAATCAATTTTGGCTGGCAAAAATTTACGGAGTGGGTGAATAAACACCCAAAGACTTCAATCGCAGGTGTAGCTTTGCTTGCCGCGGTGTTAAGTTGTTACCCTGTGGTATTCTTAGGAAAAAGCTTTGTTTCGCCCAATCACGGGCCGTATCTGCTCTATGAAAAATATCCGACATTGCCCGGCTATGACGACTTGAATTTAGAAGATACCATGGGTGCGGATGCAGGCGCTATGATGTGGGAGCATATGCCATATTCAGTTGTTGAAAATCAGGCGTTTTTTAAGGATTATGAATTACCATTGTGGAACAGATACAGTTTGTGCGGCAGTACCCTTTTAGGGCAGGGGCAATCAATGCTGGGTGACCCGGTGCATCTAATAACTATACTTGTCGGAGGGGCATCCTGGGCTTGGGATATCAAATACATGCTGGCCAAGATACTTTTTACCTTTGGTTTAGGGTTGTTAGTATTTTCCGCCACCCGCCACTTGCCTTCTGCCCTTATCCTGGCATTTTCATCGGCTTTTATATGCTTTTTTGCATACCGGTTTAATCATCCGGCTATTTTCAGCGTCTGCTATGCGCCGTGGATTCTTTATTGTTGGCTTGTCATCACCCAGTCGCGGGCAGTCAGGACTGCAGTTTGGGGGATTGCCGGGCTGGTTCTTGCCAACTGGGCAGTGATGAACAGCGGAACCGTCAAGGAAGCGTATATGCTCATAGCCTGCTTGAATCTAAGCGGGATTCTATTATTGTTATTTTCGGATGAGGCAAAACAACTCAAACTAACAAAATGGTTGATGGTTTTTACATCAGGCGTATTGTTTGTTCTGATAAGCGCCCCGGTTTGGCTTACCTTTATTGATGTTCTTCATAGGTCTTATACCAGCTATAATGTGCCTGAAGCTAGGCAAATACCATCGAATCTATTCATAGGTTTTTTTGACGACATTTTTTATCGGCAATTAAACAGCGGCGAGGTGCATTTTAAGCCGGCCCTTAATTTTCTGGTTCTTTTAGGTTTCCTTTATTCATTAGTCCGATTTAAAGAACTGATTTCTAACCGCATTTACCTTGCCTTATCCATTAGCGCATTGATTCCGTTGGCACTGGTTTTTGGCGCTGTGCCGGCCAGAATTATTGTCAAAATACCATTCCTGGGCAATATTGGTCATATTGATAACACTTTTTCAGTTGTATTGATTATCCAGATGGTTGTCTTGGCGGGATTCGGTTTAAAGTCTTGCCTGGAGCGCTTGAACCAAAAAGAGTGGAAA
The DNA here is from genome assembly GCA_043808305.1 of Planctomycetota bacterium. Taxonomy (GTDB): domain Bacteria; phylum Planctomycetota; class MHYJ01; order JACQXL01; family JACQXL01; genus JBBAAP01. The sequence goes on from JAZDFB010000075.1 coordinate 4,989, forward strand.
ATGGATTTTATTGTTGTGGCACTGATGCTATTTGCCTTGCTTGGCTTGTATTTCGGCACCACCCAGGCGGTGCATAAGAGCAGATTTTTTTATGGTTATGCCTTTTCATTAATATGCGCAACGCTGGCATTGCCATTGATTTTTAGACATATGTATGTTAAAGGGAGAATTACTTTGGGTATAATGTTATTATTAGTAGCAAGCCTTATTTTGTTGCACTGGCGGCACGGGATGTATACAGAATCGCTGTTTGATAAATATGTAATGAATCCTCAGTTACGTGCCAATCTGCAGCCGAAGTCTCCCGCAATTGAATTCGTAAAGGCGGACAGCAATCAACCATACCGGACTGTGGGATTTGGTGGTAATTTATTCCCCGGTTATAATTGTGCATTGTTAATTGAGGGTATTTGCGGCTGTGACCCTTTGATAAATTCGTATTATCGCGAATTAAATAAGTTAATTCCTTGGGGATGGGAATGGGATTGGCGGATTGTAATTAGCCCGGAAAAACTGGATGAATATAAAAAAACATGTGATTTCCTGAACGTGAAATACTATCTTGCATCGCTTTCTGATAAGCCGAAAGAATTGCCCGGGCTTGGATTCACAGGCAGATACGACCTTGATGTTTACCAAAGCGATTCATCCTGGCCTAGGGCGTTTTTTTCAGATGTTATTTCGCCGTATCAAAAAGCACAGGAATTCGTGGATATGGTGCAAGCTGGCGACGGCCAGCCGTTTGCTGCGGCCCAAAGCGATGTTTTTGATAACACGCCCGTACTAAAGGATTTCCTGGGAGAACAAAATCAGCGGAAAATCGTGCCTGCCACGAACTACCGCTTGACCAATAACACCACAGCATTCAAGGTTGTTGCTCCAAGCCGTGGAATAGTTGTTTTGACCGAAGCTTATGTAGATAATGATTTTAAGGTAACATTGAACGGCACCCCTGCTTGTTATTACAGGATAAACCATGTCTTTAAGGGCGTGGTAGTAAATGAAGCTGGTACTTATGAGGTTTCTTTCAGCTATTGGCCGCGCCACCTGACATTGTCGCTTTGGGCTTCGGGAATAGGATTGCTCTTACTGATTTTTTGGCTGGGTTATTGGTTATATAAGCCAGTTCCCAAAGGACAGCCTTTTATTGACAAAATGCCAACTTAGGCTAAAAATAACGATATGAATATTTTTGGAAATTCCAGGGTTTTTATCTCCGGCGGCGCCGGTTTTATCGGCAGCCACCTGGTTGCCCGCTTGTTGGACAAAAACAATGTGAAAAAAATCGTGGTATACGATAATTTTACATCCGGCCAAAGATGGCATCTGGCGCCGTATGCCTCAGATAAAAGATTATCCGTAATAAAGGGCGATATCAAGAACTTAAAGAAACTGACCGGCGCCATGGTCGGGTGCGATACGGTTTTTCATCTGGCGGCCAACCCTGATATCTCCAAGGCTGTTACCCAGCCGGATATCGATTTTTGGGAGGGGACATACCTGGCGCAGAACATATTGGAAGCCATGCGGGTAAACGGCGTCAGGAGGATATTTTACACTTCCGGCAGCGGCGTTTACGGCGAGGACCCCAAAGAACGATTTGCCGAGGATTACGGACCCTGTTTCCCGATTTCAACATACGGCGCCAGCAAGCTTGCCTGCGAGGCGCTGATTTGCTCCTACTGCCATATGTTTGATATGGTCGGCAGGGCGTTTCGTTTTGCCAACGTGATAGGCCCGCGCCAGACCCACGGCGTGGGCTACGATTTTGTCCGGCGGCTGAAAAAAGACCCCGCCCGACTGAGGATACTGGGTGATGGTACCCAGAGCAAGTCTTATATCCATGTGGACGACATCCTTAACGCCATGTTCATCGTTGCCAGGCGCGGCCGCGGCAAATATGACATCTTTAACGTGGCGACGGACGACTATATTACCGTAAAGGCCATTGCCGATATCGCCGTGATGGAAAGCGGGCTTAAAACGTCAGGCGTAAATTATGAATTCACCGGCGGCGACCGCGGATGGAAGGGCGATGTGCCGATAGTCCGTTTCAATACCGATAAAATCAAGTCTTTGGGCTGGCGTGCCCAAAGGAATTCAAAGGAAGCTATCAGGGATTCCATCAAGGCGATGATTAAGGAAATCAACTGATTATTATGCAAAAACCGGATAATACTAAACAAGAAATCAGCCTTTTGCTGCCTGAAAATTACAATACTTCAGGTGACACTGAGCTAAGCATAGTCATTCCGGCGTTAAACGAGGAAATTACTATCGGTGAATTTGTGGACTGGTGCAAAGACGGTTTGAAAAGGGCCGGCGTCACAGGCCAAATCCTTATTGTGGACAGCTCCACTGACAAGACAGCGGCGATTGCCTTATCCCGTGGGGCGGAGGTGCTGAAAACGCCTAAGCGCGGGTTGGGCCGGGCTTATATAGATGCCATACCCTATATCCGGGGCAAATACGTGCTTATGGGCGATGCCGACCTGACTTACGATTTCCGCGAAATAGCGCCTTTTGTCGCTAAATTCCGCGAGGGATACGAATACGTCATGGGTTCGAGGTTTAAAGGCACCATTGACAAGGACGCGATGCCTAACCTGCACCGGTATTTTGGTACGCCCGTGACTACCTGGATACTCAATACCATATATGGCAGCCATTTTTCCGATATCCATTGCGGCATGCGCGGGATTACATTTGAATGCCTGAAGCGGATAGGGTTGCAGTCGCAATCATGGGAGTACGCCTCTGAGATGGTATTAAAAGCGGCACGATTGCGGATGAGGATTGCGGAAGTGCCGGTCAAGTTTTATAAAGATCGCGAAGGACGCACCAGCCACCACCGGCGCGCCGGGTTTTTTTCCCCATGGATTGCGGGTTGGATTAACCTGAAAGTCATGCTGATTTATTCGCCGGATTTGTTCTTGCTAAAACCGGGACTGGCGTTGTTTATTTTTGGATTGTTGCTTAGTCTGAGCCTTGTAAAGGGGCCGTATTCCATCGGCTATATTGAGTTTAACCTCCATTGGATGCTGTTCGGCGTTACTTGCGCGACCTTGGGTTATAGTTTCATGCAAATCGGCGTGCTGGCGCAGATTATACACAAACTGCGGCCGATTTTAGGCGAATGGGTAAAAGGGGTTGTATCTTACAATCGCGGAATCATCCTTTCAGTCATCATGACAGGCTGCGGTTTGGGGTTAAACGGATTTTTGCTGTGGCATTATATAGCCGGAGGATTAAGATTGACAGGTTTTTCCTACCCGGCAATTTTCGGGCTATTGCTTATCATCCTTGGGTTCCAAACATTTTGCTTTACCTTGTTGCTTGAGATGATACAACGTGTTTCATCGCGCGGTCCAACAGGCAGATAAAATGAAAACCGAATTATCAAATCGAGATTCCTACGGGCAACATAAACTCAGCTGGGTTGACCGGTTTGGCGTTTTTCTTTCGCTGAGGGCTATTGTGAAGCGTTTACCGAAGGGCGATAGCCTTGAGGTTATGGATCTGGGTTGCGGATATAGGGCTCGGCTTTTGGTTGCTTTGCAGAATAGGTTGAAAAATGGCGTCGGGGTTGATTTCCAAATATGTCCGGAACTAAAAAACAATCCCCGGCTGACTTTCATGGAGTCGTCAATAGAACAGGCGGTTTTGAAGTTAGCGGATGCATCTTTTGACGTGATTTTTTTTATTTCCGTTTTGGAGCATCTTTGGGATCCCGCAGAAATCCTCAAACAGTGCCATCGGTTATTGAAACCGGGCGGGATTCTTTTGGTGAATGTACCGACCTGGCGGGGGAAGTTTTTCCTCGAGTTAGCCGCTTTTAAATTAGGCGTCAGCCCAAAATTGGAAATGGACGACCACAAGATGTATTATGATAAACGCGACCTTTGGCCGCTGCTGGTAAAGGCGGGGTTCAAGCCAAGCCTGATTGCCCTTAACTACCATAAATTCGGATTGAATTTATTTGCGACAGTTCGCAAAGAAATGGTTTCTGAATGATTCTTAAAAACCGTTAATACAACTTCAAGACCCCTTGAAAAATATTATCGAGTTCTGGCGTGCTAAAGAGGAGACTCTATTTGGAAGGTATATAAATGAAACAGACCAATAATCAAATAAGTAAATGGCCAAAAAAAAAGATACCGTTGTCTCTAGAATCGCAGAAAATAGCTGACGATTGGATGAAATATTTTCATGAAATTCATAAAGATAAATTCTCCTCAATAATTAAATTTAGTCATGAATATGTGGTAAAAAATTCTCCCCAAGATTTTATTACTACTCTCGAAATTGGCGCTGGGTTAGGAGAACATCTTAATTATGAGAAGCTAACAGAAAATCAGCATAACAACTATGTTGCCTTGGAATTACGCGAGAATATGGCAGAGGTAATCAAATCGCGATTTCCTGCTGTTAAGACATGTATTGCTGATTGCCAGCAGCATATACCTTACCCTGACGGATACTTCGATCGTATAATTGCGACACATGTATTAGAGCATCTACCTAATTTGCCAGCTTCTCTTGATGAAATATTGCGCTTGCTGAAAAAAGGAATCGGCCGGTTTTTTGTAGTAATCCCATGCGAAGGTGGGTTAGGGTATTTTTCTGGTAGATGGTTAACAACAAAGCGAATATTTGAAAAACGATATAATCTGCCTTATGAAAAGTTTATCAAAGCTGAGCATGTAAGTACAGCTAATGAAATTATTACAGAAATAAAAAAAGTTTTTTTTATTGAACATTCATCATGGTATCCTTTAAGAATTCCTTCGATACACCTAAATTTATGTATAGGGTTAACATTAAAACATTTGAATTCTAAGAATAAATAAAAAAAGGATGGATTCTATGATAATCACGCGTAGTCCTCTCAGGATTTCCTTGGGTGGCGGCGGCACTGATTTGGCGTCGTATTATCAGAAATACGAAGGTTTCCTGATCGCCGCGGCTATTGATAAATATGTATATATCAATATACACCGTCGTTTTACAGATGGTATTTTGTTGAAGTATTCACATATGGAAGAAGTTCAGACAGTGGATGAGATTAAACACCCGATTATACGCGAATCAATCAAGTCTGTAGGGGTGCAAGACCGGAATCTGGAAATTACCAGCACGGCCGATATCCCGGCCGGAACCGGCCTTGGTTCGTCAGGAAGTTTTACTACGGCTCTGCTTAAGGCATTGCACACCTTCAAAAAAAATATTATCCATCCGGAAGAGTTGGCCGAGCAGGCCTGCATCATTGAAATAGAAAAAGTCGGCGAGCCCATCGGCAAACAGGACCAGTATATCGCCGCCTACGGCGGCATCACCTGCTTTAAATTCCAAAAGGATGGCAAAGTCGAGGCCTGGCCGCTCAAGATTTCCAATGAAACATTGTACAATATGGAGGATAACCTGCTCCTGTTTTTTACCGGATATTCAAGGAACGCGTCGTCCATACTCAAAGAGCAGGATGACAAAAGCAAGCAAAAAGACCAGTCCATGATTGATAACCTCCATTTTATCAAGGATTTGGGTTATCGGAGCAAAGAGGCCTTTGAAGCCGGCGACCTGCGCAAATTCGCCGCCTTGATGAATGAGCATTGGGAGCATAAAAAGAAGCGTTCCGGTTCCATGAGCAATTCCCATATAGACGATTTATACCGGCTGGCATTGGCCAACGGCGCCCTGGGCGGAAAATTAATCGGCGCCGGCGGCGGCGGCTTCCTGATGTTCTATACCGAGGATAAGACCAAACTGCGCCATGCCATGATTGGCGCCGGTTTGCAGGAAGTCAGATTCCATTTTGATTTTGAAGGGACCAAGATAGTTATTCAATCATGATGCTGCCTGTTGTGATTCTGGCCGGCGGTTTGGCCACGCGCCTGAGGCCGGTAACCGAAAAAATACCCAAAGCCTTGGTTGAAGTCGCCGGCAAGCCGTTTATCGCCCATCAGCTGGAACTGTTAAAGAAAAATAATATCGAACGGATTGTCCTTTGCGTCGGTTACCGAGGCGGAATGATTCAAGACCTTATCGGCGACGGCCGTAAACTGGGGCTGCATATCGATTATTCATCCGACTGGCCCGACCTTCTGGGAACAGGCGGGGCCGTAAAAAAAGCCTTGCCATTGCTGGGTGAGTCGTTTTTTATCCTTTACGGTGATTCTTATCTTGCCTGCGATTATGACGCCGTCCGGCAGGCGTTCCAAAAAAGCGGCAAACCGGCTTTGATGGCCGTTTTCCGCAATGAAAATAAATGGGATAAAAGCAATATTGTTTACCAAAACGGGCAAATATTAAAACATGACAAACGGAACATCACGCCTGAAATGAAATATATTGACTATGGCCTTTCCGCCGTAAATAAAAATATATTTGAAACTGCCGGTTTTGGTGATAAGTTTGATCTGGCTGATTTATATAAGAATTTAGTTGACAGGGGGCAGATGGCGGGGTATGAAGTGAATCAGCGGTTTTACGAGATAGGGACCGCCCGCGGCATTGGCGATTTCCAGGAATACCTGAATGACAATAATAAGAAGGAGGTCTTATGAGTAATATGGAGTATATTGACAAGTTCCTGGCTGATGCGTCCCAGATAATCAGTAAAATGGATAAGAAACCCATAGAAAAATCGGTGCAGGTGTTGATTGATGTCAGGAAAAACGGCGGCCGTCTTTTTATATTGGGCGTCGGCGGCGGGGCGGGCAACGCTTCGCACGCGGTCAATGATTTCAGGAAAATCGCCGGTATCGAATCCTATGCCCCGACCGATAACGTTTCCGAGCTGACCGCCCGCGTCAATGACGATGGCTGGCATACGGTCTTTGTCAATTGGCTCAGGGGCAGCCGCCTAACTGCCAATGACTGCCTGCTGGTATTCTCGGTCGGCGGCGGAAATGCCGAAAAAAATATCAGCGCCAACCTGGTCGAGGCGCTCAAATTTGCCAAGCAGAAAGGCGCCAAGGTCATAGGCATAGTCGGCCGGGACGGCGGTTATACGGCCCAGGTCGCCGACGCCTGCGTCATAGTGCCGACGGTCAATAACGACACCGTTACCCCGCATACCGAGGCGTTTCAGGGCGTGGTCTGGCACCTGATTGTCACCCATCCGGCGCTGAAATCATTTGAAATGAAATGGGAATCGACAAAATGAATCCTGCTCAAAAAGCAGTATTTCTGGACCGGGATGGCGTATTGAACAAGCTGGTTTTCAACCCGGCCACACGGGCTTACGAATCACCGCACCACCCCAAAGACCTGTTTTTGTACAGTCATATAGCGGCGCCATTGAAAGAACTCATAAAAGCCGGCTATAAACTGTTTATAGTCTCAAACCAGCCGAGCTATGCCAAGGGCAAAACAACATTAAAAGCCATAAAACAGATTGCCCGGAAATTCCGGGTGGCGCTTGAACGGGATGGCGTTAGAATCACCGAATCGTTCTATTGCTACCATCATCCGAAGGGTATTGTGCCAAAATACACCAAGAAATGCGCCTGCAGAAAACCAGAGCCGTTTTTCTTGCTAAAAGCGCAGAAAAAATATAACCTTAGCCTGCGAAACTCCTGGATGATTGGGGACAGGGACAGCGATGTTGATTGCGGCTTGCGGGCCGGCTGTAAGACAATACTGGTTAAAAATCCCCGGTCGGCCGATTACCAGGGGAAAATTAAGCCGGATTACGCTGCAAAGGATTTGAAAGAGGCGGTTAAATTTATAATAGGAAATATTAAAAGAAAGGATAATATATGAATTGGATGGATAAAGTAGCCCAGCTGAAAGTAAAGATTTTTGCGGATGGCGCGGATAAAACGGGCATGCTGGAAATGTACCAAAAGCCCTTTATCAAAGGATTCACCACCAACCCAACCTTGATGCATAAAGCTAACATAAAGGATTACAAGGCGTTTGCCCTGGATATTATCAAGGCCATACCTGACCGGCCGATTTCTTTGGAGGTTTTTTCCGACGATTTCAAGGAGATGGAACGCCAGGCGCTTGAGATTGCTTCCTGGGGCAGTAATGTCAATGTCAAGATACCCATTACCAATACCGAGGCGAAACCGTCATACGATTTGGTCAGCCGTCTGATTAAAGCGCGCGTCAAGCTTAATGTCACCGCCATGATGACGCTGGAACAGGTAAAGGAAGTGGCCAAGGTGGTCAAAGGCGGCCCGACCTGCTTTGTTTCCGTATTTGCAGGCCGGATAGCCGATACCGGCCGGGACCCGGTGCCGTTAATGGCCAAGGCCGTGGAACTGCTCCGTTCGGCGCCTAACGCCGAGTTGATATGGGCCAGCCCGCGCGAACTGCTTAACATCTTCCAGGCTGACGATATCGGCTGCCATATCATTACGGTCACTAACGATATCCTTAAAAAGCTTAATTTAGTTGAAAAAGATTTAAGCGAATTCTCGTTAGAAACGGTTAAGATGTTCTACAATGATGCCAAGGCATCGGGTTTTTCCATCTAACCGGGCCTGTAATCGCCGGAACATATCGCTGATTATATCGGATATGAGTCGATAATCCGAAGTTATTGCTTATGAGAAAAGGCCTGCAAATCGCCATCGGCATAATCATAAGTGTAGCTTTATTGATATTGGCGTTCAGCAAGATAAACTTTGCAGATTTTATTCATACCTTGAAAAACACAAACATCATTTCCTTACTATGCTGTGTGCTATTTTTCGGAATCAGCTGTATTTTCAGGGCTTTTATGTGGCGTATCACCACCGGGTCGGTTAAGAAAGTGGGGATTTCGACCTTATTCGGCGGGGTAATGGTCGGTTATATGGTCAATAATATCCTGCCGTTAAGGCTGGGTGAGGTATTCCGGGCTTATTACCTGGCGTCAAAGTGCGGGTTTGCCAAAACCTACGCCTTGTCAACCGTTATTATTGAGCGGGTTCTGGATGTATTTTTCCTGGGGTTGTTGCTTTTGCTCAGCCTTTTTTACGGCCTTAACGGACTGTCGTTCATAAATTCCTTGATTGTTTTGGCGGCCTGGGCCGTGATAGTTATTGCCGCAGTATTCCTGATGATTAATCTATCCTGGATAGGGAAACTGGAAAAGATAACTTTTATCCCAGGACGACTCCTGAAAGTAATAAAAAACTTCCTTGCTCCGCTTGCCCTGCTGCGGCAGCCGCGCAAAATATTGCTTCTGTTAACACTGAGCCTTTTTGCTTGGCTGACTAATTATCTGGCGATATTATCGGTTGTCTATTATGTGGTTCCCGTGAAATTTGAGGCGGCCATGGTGCTGTTCCTTTTCATAAACATCGGCTTCCTTATCCCGTCTTCGCCCGGCGCTATTGGCGTTATCCAGATAGCTTTTTTGATGGCTTTAGAGCCTTTTGGGGTGCCCAAAGCCCAGGCATTAGCAATCTCATTGGCTTTTCATCTTATATTTTATTTATTTACTATCGGGGTGGGGTTGCCGTATTTTTTATGGGCGCATTTAAAAATAAGCAAGGGATTAAATAGCATTAATGGGGAGAATGAAGGACACTTTCCGCCAGCTGGCGCGCGCTAACTTACCGAAACCAATATTTTCCCTTGACAAAATTCACTAATAGGCTTAAAATCTTAATTAAGGTATATTCTTTCCTAATATATAAGGAGGGCACCATGTCAAAAAGATTAGTCTTGGGTTTTCTGCTAATCTCCCTTTTAACCCTCGGCTACGGCGGGTTATGCAGTAGGCCGAGCGAGTCAACTATTGCCGGTTCGTCCGCTCCGCTTCCCAGCGCGGTATCTGGCTTGGTCGTAACCGTAGCGTCAGCCACCCAGATAAACCTCACCTGGGAAGATAATTCCAACAGCGAGGACGGCGTAAAAATAGAGCGCAAGACCGGCATCGCCGGTAATTACGCCCAGATTGCAACGACAGTAGCAGACATTACCTCTTATCAGGACACCGGCGTGGCAGACGGCGACACCTATTACTATCGCGTCCGGGCGTTTAATGACAACGGCAACTCTATGTATTCCAACGAGGCATCAGCTACCATACCGCTCAGCGCGCCGTTGGCATTAAATACGACTACTGTAGGAGTAACCCAGATTACTGTTTCTTGGACTGATAACTCACTGTCAGAGGACGGATATAAAATCGAGCGCGATCCCGGCAGTGGTTATAGCGCCCTCGCAACGGTTGGCGCAAATATCAATACCTATTCCGATACCGGATTAGCCGAAGGCATGGTTTATTCTTACCGGGTTAAGGCATATAAATCGGCAGAGGAAACCGCCTATACAAACGTAATATCCGC
>JAZDFB010000076.1:0-41203 GCA_043808305.1 Planctomycetota bacterium
AAGACAAGATGTCCATTTCCAAGGATATCGAGACCATCTGCATGAAGTGCCTGAACAAGGACAAGGCCAATCGCTACCAGAGTGCCCGGGAATTAGCCCAGGACATAAAACGATATTTATCGGGCCAGCCCATCTCCGGCCAGCGGACCTCTTATCCGGCAAGAATGTATCTAAAGGCCAAGAAGAACAAAGCCGCCAGCCTGGCCATCATCGGCGCCGCGGTTATCCTGATAGCCATAGCAATCGGCCTGCTGGTTTCCTCATCAAACAAAAAGCATCTGACAGGCCAATACCGGCAGGAAGCCCAACAGGCATTTAATAAAAACCAATATGACCAGGCCCGGGCCATATGCAACAAACTGCTGGCGCTATCGCCTCAGGACGAAGAAGCCCAATCCTTGCTCAAGAAATGCGAAAAGATAATCCAGGCGCAGGAAGCAAAAAAACAGCAGGAAGAAGCCAGGTCCAAAGAAGCCGCGGCCAAGGCGCAAAGAATCGTCGACTTAAGGACCCAGGCAAAGGCCATCCTGGACCGGGCTATCGGTACGCCGGTACCTGAGCAGAAGATACAGCTTGCCCGGGATGCCCTGGCCATAGACCCAACCTTCGGCGATGCCTGGCAGGTTATCGGATATGCTTATCAAAACAAAGCCCTGCAGGAGCATGACAAAAAAAACCAGCGGGAACTGGTGGACAAGGCATTTGAAGCACTCAGCAAAGCGATCGAGTTAACCCCAACGCTGGCATATTCCTATTATGAGCGAGCAATAATTACCTATTATATCTATAATAAACCGGAGGAATCACTTGCTGACTTTAATAAGGTCTTGGAATATGATCCCAACAGCCATAACGGCTGGTTTGCCAAGGGGTTGATGGAAAATGATCAAGATAAATACGACGAGTCGATTAAAAGTTTGACCAAGGCAATAGAGCTCTATCCAGAATATGACCGGGCATATAATATCCGGGGCATTTCCTATAACAAAAAAGGCGAGACAGACAAGGCCATAGCGGATTACACCAAGGCAATCAAGCTAAAACCCGACTATCACGAGGCATACTACAACCGCGGCATTGCCTATGAGAAAAAAGGAGAGCATGACAAGGCTATTGCAGATTATACCGAGGCCATTAGGCTGAATCCCGAACATGAAAAGTCGTATAACAACCGCGGGTTTGCCTACAAAACCAAAGGCCTATTAGACAAAGCCATTGCTGATTACAACGAGGCTATCAGGTTGGATCCCAAATTTATCGCGGCATACAACAACCGCGGCATTATCTATCTTGATAAAGGTGAGCTTGACAAAGCCATAGCCAACTACCTGGAAGCCATCAGCAGAAACCCTGATAATGCCGCCATGCACTTCAATCTCGGCCGGACCTATTCTCGCAAAAGAGACGCGAACAATGCCATATTCTATTACAGCAAAGCTATTAGGCTGAATCCTGAAGATGCAAGTGCTTATAACAACCGCGGGTTTATCTATAAAACTAAAGACCAGCTAGACAAAGCCATCTCAGATTATAGCGAAGCCATCAGGCTGAACCCTAATTATGCCATGGCATACAGCAACCGCGGCATTGCTTACAGGAACAAAGACGAGTTTGACAAGGCCATTACGGATTTAAATAAAGCCCTAAGCCTTAATCCGGACGATGCCGATATATACCGCAGCCGCAGTCTAGCCTATGCGGGTAAGAAGGATTACAAACAGGCCATAGCGGACAGCCAGATGTTCCTTAAGCTTGATCCTAAATCTCCTTACGCCAAAGACATACAAACATTGATTGCGGAGTGGCGGCGCAAATCAGGGCAATGACAAACGACAAACCTGCCGGCAATATCAAGTGTAAATCCATCCTTACGCATGCTCTGGGATTTGTCTTTTTGGGACTATATTTTATTCTTGACATTCCCTCTTAAAAATGAACTTATATAGCTGTTAAATTATTAATTTTAACTCTGTATGAACAATCTTATTAAGATATTTATAGTCCTGGCATTTCTGGTGATAATTCCGGCCTGTTCTCAACCGACAAAAATACCGGAAGCAAACACCGCATCAACCAATAAAGCTGTTACTCCACAAAATGAAAACCAAGCTGCTTATGACAAAGAGATAAATCAAGGGCTGGAACTTTATAAAAAAGCTCTTTATGAAGAGGCCCTGAAATCCTTTAACAAAGCCGCAGAGCTGAATCCGAATAGTTCCGCCGCATGGGCAAATATCAGCGCATCGCTGGTCGGGTTGGACCGTTATGAAGAAGCCCTTAAAGCCGGCGATAAAGCGACAGAGCTGGATCCGAATAATTCTACCGCTTGGTCGAACAAAAGCGCCGCGTTGCTGGGACTGAAGCGTTATGAAGAATCCCTCAATAATTGCAATAAGGCGATTGAGCTAAAACCGAGTTTTTACCAGGCCTGGCAGAATAAAGGCATTTCGCTCATCAACATGGGTAATTATGAAGAAGCCCTCAAGGCTTGTGAAAAGGCAATAGAAATAAGGCCGAACAATTCTGACGCCTGGGGCAACAAAGCCGTGGCTCTGGTTAGGCAGGAACTTTATGATGAAACCCTGAAGGCTTGTGATAAGGCGATTGAACTGAATCCCAAAAACTCCAATGTATGGCAGACCCGGAGCGTGGCCCTTGAAAAACTGGAACGTTATGAAGAGTCCCTCATAGCCGGCGATAAAACCATAGAACTGGATCCGGGCAATTCTGCCGCCTGGCGCACCAAAGGCGAAGTGCTCAACAAGCTGAAACGCCGCGAAGAAGCACTTGCGGCTTATGACAGGTCAATAGAATTGAATCCGGATAATTACACTACCTGGTGTGATAAAGGTTTTTGCCTTATCGGGCTTAAGCGTTACGAAGATGTCCTTAATGCCTGCGGGAAGGCAATTGAACTGAATCCAAATGATTATTGCGCACTCTTAAACAAGGGGTTCGCCTTTGGCCGGCTGGAACGTTTTGAAGAAGCACTTGCGGCTTACAATAAGGCCATAGAAACAAATCTGGCTAATCCTAAAGCATGGCGCAGTAAAGGACTGACACTTATTACACTGGGGCAGTACCAGGAAGCCCTTAAGGCCTTTGACAAAATAATCGAACTAAACCCCAATGATGCCAATGCCTGGTATAATAAAGCCTGTTCATATTCATTGCAACAGGACAAACAAAACGCTTTAGAAAATTTAGCTAAGGCTATAAACCTTGATGCCAAATATAAGGAAGAATCCAAGGGCGACCAAGACTTCAAGAACATCTGGGAAGACGTTGATTTTAAAAGTTTAGTCCAATAACTCTTCACGTCCTATTTACCACGGCTATCCTATGCAACAAGCTCAAACTCAACGGACGCGGCTTTACTCCCCTGCTTGGTGTCCCCAAAAACGGTGTTAATTTATTTAGTCTCGACCTTTTTCGGCCCGGTAGGCGGCGGAGTCGAAGACGTCGGTTGCGGCTTGGGCGTAGGGGTCATTACTTTCTTGGTGTGCGAGGGATCCTCCGGCGGCGGCTCCTTGCGTTGGGCTTTTGTCGGCGGTACCGGGGGGCCAAGCATCACAAAATGGTAGGTTCTGGTTATCGGCAAGCGCCTGATAACCAACTCCCAGGGCGTATTTTTGGTTTCCTTAAGCATCCTGATAATACCCGTCAAAGCATATTTAAGAGCCGCCTCGCCTTTTCCCTGGCCGTATAAATCAAACAACTTATTAATAGTAATAACCTGCATCGCCTTATTAACCGAATCGGCCGTTGAATTCTTGACATAGCCGTTTTTGTCCTTGGCTTCGTCCGACATATCAATCCACTGGGGCAGGTGGCAGAGGCATTCCACTTCGGACCAAATAACGGTATTCTCCACGGAAGGCGGCCTTTTTAATTGTTCCAGATAATGCTGATACTGATTAAGGTTGAAATAACCCGCATAAACCGCCGCCAAAGTCGTCATAAGATTCATCCTATCGCGCGGCTCGCATTTATTGCCCAACTTGGCCAGCTTATCTTCGATGTCTTTAATTTTCTTATACTGTTCGATAACCGCGCTTCTTGTCTGGCTGATTACGTCAGACGCCGAAATATCGCTGGCGAAAATCTTATCCAGCGCATTGGTTATGTTATAATAAGTCGTCTGAGTAATTACACCCTCAACCGGCTGGCCCTTGTTTTTCTTGTTATATTCTTCGGCCGACAACAGCATCGGCGACATATCCTGGGACAGCTTGGTATAAGGCGCCGAACAGCTATGCTGGATTCTTTTATTGCTGCACCAGATGCAATTATGCTGCTCGCAGAACGACTGACCTTGTCCTTGCGGCCTGCTGGGCGGGAAATAGACATAATACCTGCCGCCACTGTACGCCGCCAACCGGCTCAACTCGAAAAACCCGTAGCCTGAGGACACATACCAGTGCAAATAACCGTTTGAATAATAATTGCTATTCCCGCCCAGAATGGCGATATGGGAAGACAGCCCGCTTAACTCGTTGGTTCGCGAATCAGTATCCGGGATGGTTATGCCGCCGTCCAAAACATAAGGAACGTTGCTGCCGTAAAGGACGGAACCGCTGCTGATTACATCCAGCGTCACCCGGTTGGCCTTTAACAGGTTTAGCGTTTCTTCCAGTTTGCCGGTGACCAGGCTGTTCTGCAAAGTGAATAAAACAAAATGCCGTTTATGCGGATAATCCTTAAAAGCGTCGAGGCAGAATTTTACGGCGCTGCAATAGTCCCTGGCGTGGTCGTCTGTATTTTGAAACATATTCTCTAAAATATTATTGGCGTCCACCAGTGTGTTTGTGGGTTTGAACGATACTTCCGGCGTGTCGGTGAATTTTACAATGGCCAATCGGTATGCCGAATATTTCGGGAAAGCCTTGTTGATGGCCTCGATAAACAGCGGGCAGAATCTTTGCTGTTTAAGAAATGAACTGTTTTCCACCAGAAAAACAATCAAAGGCGGTTCCTTGGTATTTTTGGCCGCCGGGCGCAGCCGCGCCGAGGTGATATGCTCTATAATCCTATCCAGGTCGCCCCGGCGTTCGCTGATATCGGACGAGCGGATGACCTTTACTTCTTCCGCCTTCTTGTCCGTGGGATTTTCAGGCCAGGCCGGCCCGGCCCAAACGGCCAGAATAACCGCGCATATCAATAGCGCACATCCCGCCCTTGATGGTTCACGTCCCGGGATTCCCCGAATTCCATGAACAGGAAGGATATTTCTTAGCATGCTAATAAATAACCGTAAATTGATTGCTTAACAACTAAAACAAAAACTACAAGCGAATCAAAATCAGCCCGCCCGGCAAGGGTTTACGCCGCCTTATTTTATTTCTTATGATTATATCCAAAAAATGGTCCAAGTATAATAAGGCCATAAAACAGGGGTTCCGCTAATGCGGGATAAATTTCAATCTGCGTACTATTTCCCCGGGGTTTCCTTGTCGGAATCATCGGCCGGGCCGTATTTGTCCAGGTACCATTCCTTCCAGTCCTCGCAGAATTCGTTCATCTTTATTTTGCCGATCATCGGATTGATATTCGGAGCGTCTTCCCACTTGGTTATCTTCTTGAGTATGTCCGATGCGTAACGCGCCACCTGCTTGGCGTCATCGGTGTCTTCGGTGATGCCGATGGCCAGTATCAGGGCCGGAACGGCGGCGTCGCCCTTGGCTTTGATTGCTTCCGTGCTCTGCTTTATCTCGTCATCGCTCTGGCGGGGCATTTTCTTCAGGATTTCCCAGACGTCTTTCTTGACCGTTTCGTCTACGAAGTCGGCGAACTTGACTTTCTTGGCCGGCTGAGCTTCTTTCTTGGGCTCTTCGGGTTTCTTATCGTCGGGCTTCGTCTCGTCGGTTTTTTCCTCGTCGGTGCTGGCTTTGGGTTTTTCGCCGGGTTTCTGGGCGAATTTGTTGGCAGAGTCCTTGTCTTTCTTCTGGTCGGCCTTCTGGGCTTCCATTTCCTTGGCATTAATCTCTTCTTCGCTTGGCCCGCTTGTGACAACGATAATAATTACGATTATCGCCACTACCACGGCGCCGATAATGATGAACAGCATCTTGTTGCTTTTCTTTACCTCGATGCCGCCGATGCCGTCATCGCCTTCCTCCGCCGGGGCGGCTGCCGCCTTGACGCCGGGCTTGACGAATTTGCCGGTCTTTTTGGGAGGGATATTGACTTTCGGCCTGGAGGGCACGCCCGGTCTCGGCGCAGCCGGAGCTTGCGGCGCAGGAGCAGGAGCGCTAGCCGCTCCCGGAACCTCATTGATAGTTCCGCACTTGGCGCATTTGAACTTGGCTCCCGGCTGGAGTTTGGCAACGTTATACTGCGACTGGCAACCCTGGCATTGGACGACTCTTTTTTCTTCCATAGCAGCCTCCTTTATTTTGGAATATTAATTACCTATTACTTTTTTATGCGGAATTAGTCAAGACTTTTGTGTCAAGCATAGGCCATAAAAATCAGTTTGCTGATTTTGTTGTATTTGCCCGGGCAAATGTTAAGAATTCTCCCTATCCATCGGCTGTTCGTCCTCCCGAATGCTTTCGGGAGGAACAGCCGAAGTACAACACTATGAAAACCCATTTGGTTTATTCGGATATCTACCTTGAGCACGACACCGGCGAGCACCCGGAAAATGCCGAGCGGCTCCGTCGCACCGTGGCGTACCTGAAAAAGACCAAGCTCTGGGAAAAACTCAGCCTGCTGGCGCCCCGCCCGGCGACCGTTGACGAAATCGCATATGTCCATAACCCGTTTTATATCAAGATGCTTAAGGATTTCTGCGAATCCGGGCAGCATTATCTCGACGCCGATACGGCCGTTTCGTTCCGGTCTTACGACGCGGCCCTGGCCGCGGCCGGCGGTTTGCTCACGGCGGTAGACGCGGTGATTGCGGCCGCGAACTCCAACGGATTATGCCTGGTCCGGCCGCCGGGGCATCACGCCACCAAAAACCACGCCATGGGCTTTTGCCTGTTCAACAACGCGGCTATCGCGGCCCGCTACGCCCAGAAGAAGCACGGGCTTAAAAAAGTCGCCATCATCGATTGGGACCTGCACCACGGCAACGGCACCCAGGAGGCATTTTACGAGGACGATTCCGTTATGTTCTTTTCCATGCATCGGTCCCCGTATTACCCCGGCTCGGGCGACGCCGAAGAGGTCGGCAAAGGACCGGGCGTCGGCTATACCATCAATATGCCGTTGTCATTCGACGTCTCGACCGCCGAATACCTCGAGGAGTTCCGCGAGGTCCTGGATTCGCACATAAGGACATTCAAGCCCGAGCTGATATTAATCTCGGCCGGTTTTGATTCGTATAAAAACGACCCGCTGGGCGGGCTGGGCCTGGATATAGCCGACTATGGCGAGCTGACCCGGGCCGTCAAATCGCTGGCAAAAGACGTCTGCAAAGGCCGGATAGTTTCCACGCTGGAAGGCGGATATAACCTGAATGACCTGCCGTTGTGCATCGAAGCGCACCTGGCGGCGTTAATGGAATAATAATTGAGTTGTCCCGTTAAGCCTTTGGCTTACGGGAACTCCCGTCAGAATAGACGGGATAAGGGACACTAACTCGCTACGCTCGAAGCGTCCCTAATAAGTTAGTTGGCACTAAGAGCATACCGCCCCCGAAAGCGTTCGGGGTCGGTATAGTTAAGTGCCACTAAGAAAGTTTAATTTATGGATATTGGAATTCTGATGGGTAGCAAAAGCGATACGGCCAAGATGGAAAAATGTGCCAAGGTATTGAAAAACTTTGGGGTCGACTATGAACTCAAAACGCTTTCCGCACACCGCATGCCCGAAGAGGTGGCTGACTACGCCAAAAAAGCCTCCGAGCGGGGCATCAAGGTAATTATCTGCGGGGCCGGCATGGCCGCCCACCTGGCCGGCGCGGTAGCCGCCAATTGCGTTCTGCCGGTAATCGGCATCCCGCTTTCCGGCAGCGCAATAAACGGGTTGGACGCGTTGCTGTCAACGGTCCAGATGCCCAAGGGCATTCCAGTGGCCACGGTCGCCGTGGATGGCGCCGAAAACGCCGGGTATCTGGCTGTGCAGATACTGGCTCTCAGTAATCCGTCGTTAAAGAGCGCGCTTCTCAAACACCGCCAGGAACAGAAACAGCCCAAATAATTGCAGGATTTTTACGCTCTTTAAGGCGCAAGGCGTGGGGAT
Organism: Planctomycetota bacterium; assembly: GCA_043808305.1. Lineage (GTDB taxonomy): Bacteria > Planctomycetota > MHYJ01 > JACQXL01 > JACQXL01 > JBBAAP01. The sequence goes on from JAZDFB010000076.1 coordinate 8,191, forward strand.
ATTCCTCCGGATAAGCATATCGGCCGGCATTTTGCATAATAACCGGATACCGGCTTTGCCTCGTGGCTCCTATTCTTCCCTGAGCGGCCCCTATTTGGGCGGCATAAGGTCTTTGGCTTTTCCGGCGGCCGGAGAATTGGGATATTTCTTCAATAACCCCGCAGTTCTTTGCTTGACGGATTCAAAAGACGCGTTCTTTTTCTGGCAGGGCTCGCAGTTTTTGTTAAAGGCATAGCATTTACTGCAGGGTTTGAATGTCTCAATCTCGGCCTGAATGCTGGCCAGCTCTTTATCGGCTTTTATGTTATCCTGGAACTCTTTGTCGGCCTTGAGCTCTTTGACAATCTGTTCGGCGTTGTTGCCGATTTCATCGCCCTTGAACAGGGTAGCCGCCTGCTGGTAAAGGTTATAGCAATTCGTAGGCTCCGTGGCTTTCTTTTCCCCGGCTTTCTTAAGCAGCTTATTCCCGTAGCGGTTCAAGTGCTCCACCAGATTCTCGGCTTCGGCTTTTTCATCGGCATCTTCCGAATTCAGGTGCTTGGTTTTCAGGGTGGTCATTATTTTCCCCAGTTCTTTGCGATCCACTATCTTTTTGGCCAGGGCGCTGAGTTTCTTGAAAGGGCCTGCGCCAATCAGTGGGTCCGGGGCGTTTTTCATGGCATCGGCCAATTTCCCATCCACCTCGCCCATATTGCCGCTGTAAATCATTTTCCCGGTATGGTCAAAAAGGATAAAATGCGGCACCCCGGTAACAGCCACACCGGCCACATTGCCGCCCTCATAAACCGGGAATGTCATTTTGGCGGCCTTGCAGAATGCGATAACTTCTTCTTTGGTTTCTTTCTTGGCGCTGTGGAAACCCAGGAGAATAAAACCGTTGGGGCTGTACTTTTTATACCACTCAACTGAGCGGGGCATGGAGCTCACGCAACCCCCTCACCACTTTCCCCAGACCTCCACGGCCACTACGCGGTCCTGCAGGTCTTCGTTGGTAATTGCCTCGCCGGCCAACAACTCGCCAAATTTTATACTGTCGATGGTGACGTTATCTTCGCTTTTCAGGTAGGAAACCGAACCCCATAACAAGACCAGGGTTGCGATGATGAGTAACCGGCCGATATGCCATTTGCTTGATTTTAACATAAACACCTCCTTATACTAATATAAAATGCCGTCTATTATGTAAGAATGATTGATGCGGGTACAAAACTGCATATTCCCTCAATTTATTACGAGTCTTATCTATATTGGATTATCGTCTCCGCTTATTTCATACAATATTAAAACGGTTTGTCTACTTTTTTCTGCCTCTAAAATAATGGATTCTATGCAAAACCAACCAAGTAAAGTTGTCTATGAGATTTAGATATTGGTTTTGCATTCCAAAGGGGCTAACGCCCCTATGGCGTCGTTAACCGTCCATTGGACGTTTACCTTCTGTTACCCCTTGGAGGATGTCCTTGCAACACCCTCCAAACCTCCCTACCTGCAGTCATGTTTGCAGGTCAAAGGATAATTCTTAATTTAGTTGTGACTGCACAGGCTACTTCTTGCGCGGTATCCGGGCCAGGTCGGCGATACGCTCTGAATAGAGACGGTTAATATTTTGGTTGAGGATGATGCGGTTGGCGCGGAGCTGGCTGTCTTCGACGTTGACGAAGACCTTTTCGAAAAAGATGCGGGCTGTTCCGGCGAATGCCTGATGGAACAGGCGCGAGGCGGCTTCGTAGTCGGCTCGGCCGGCTAATTCGGCGATTTTGTCTTTGTTGTCCTTGTAGGCGGCGTAGAGTTCCTGCTCTTCCTTTTCCTTGAGCAGTGATTCGTCAATATCGCCCGTAGCCGGGGCGGCCTTGGATATGTTATATGTCCGCTCGACCACCTCGACCAGCTCGTCCCAAATCGGTTCCTGCGACAGTTTGTGGAGCGTCTTTATTCGGCTGTAGCGGTCTATCAGGTTGTCCGCGCCGTGCGGAATGACCACGGCGTTGAAGATATGCGGACTGACGCCTTCTTCTTCCACCAGCATCTGGTAGAATCGTTGCTCGATGAATTTAGTGAGATTATCTTTTATCTGCTTGCGGTAGTTATCCAGCGTTTGGTGAGTCTGGGCGACGGCCTTCCAGAATTCCTGGGTCCAGGGGTCGGACGACTTGGCCAGCTCCGGAGCCAGCGGCCGGACTGATTCGACCAGCAGGCGGAGTATCTTTTCCCAAACCTTGTCGAGCGACAGGCTGAGGTTATTTTTAACGAGGATATTGATGATGCCCAGCGCCTGGCGCCGGAGTCCATACTGGTCGTTAGAGCCGGTTGGTATCAGGCCGGTGGTAAAGCAGGCGGCCAGGTTATCGAACTTCTCGGCCAGGGCCAGGCAAATCCCGGCCGGTGTTTGCGGTAATGTGTCGCCGGCAAAGCGGGGTTGGTAGTGCTCCTTGATGGCCAGGGCCACGCCGGGTTCGGAGTCTTTGAGGTATTCATAGCCCATAATGCCCTGGAGGTCGGGGAACTCGCCGACCATACCGGTCATCAGGTCGGCTTTGCAGAGCTCGGCGGCACGGGCGGCTGTTTTCTCGGCGGCCTGGCAGTTGAGCTGGGCGGTCAAAAACACGGTCAGCTCTTTTAAGCGGGCCGACTTTTCGGTCATAGTGCCAAGTTTGCCCAGGAATGCGATGTCTTTAAGCCGTTTGGCGTATTCGGACAGCGGGATTTTGCGGTCGTTTTCCCAGAAGAAGACGGCGTCGGCCAGCCGGGCCCGGAGCACCCGCTCGTTGCCTTCCTTGACGAGCGGGCTATTGTTAGGATTATTACTGACCACCACGAACCGGGGCAGGAGCTTGCCGGCTGAATCTTTCAGCGGAAAATAGCGCTGGTGCGATTTCATGGCCGATTCGATAACGGCCGAGGGTATCTTCAGGAACGATTCGTCAAACGAGCACTCGATTATGGAAGGAAACTCGACCAGGTTGGTGACCTCATCGAACAGTGCCGGCTCGTCGCAGACGGCGTTGTACGCTGAGGCGATGGCCTGGATGCCTTTGAGGATGATGTCCTTGCGCTCGGCCGGGTCGACGATGACGCGGGCTTTGCGCAGTGCATCCTTGTATTTGGCCGGGTCGGCCGATTTCACGATGACCGGATTATCTGTATAGAACGGGTGCCCGGCCGTGGTTTTAGCCGGGATGACTCCGGGCAGATCTATCTTGAGCGGTTGGGCTCCGAATATAGCCAGGATATAACGCAGGGGCCGGGCAAAGGTGAGCGATTTATCGAGCCACCACATTGATTTGGGAAAGGGCATTGATTTGATTAATCCGGCTACGGCGTCGGCCAGGAGCTTTTCGGTCTTTTCGCCCTTGATGTTTATCTGGATGTAGCAGACCTTGCCTTTGGGCGAATCCTTTATCTGAACCTGATGCGGCCGGACGTTGTTTTTTTTGGAGAATCCGTAGAGCGCGGCGGTGGGGTCGTTGTTATAGTCATAGGCAATGGTGATGGACGGGCCGAGTATTTCTTTGTTGACATCTTCTTGGGCGTCGGGCAGTCCGGGCACGAAGAAGGTTAGCCGCCGGGGCGAGGCTAGGGCCGTGACTTCGCCCGGGTTGAGCCGTTTTTCGCCGAGATAGCCGGCTAGGTATTTGCGGCCGTGTTCCAGGGCCGGATTGATGTACCCGGCCGGGATTTCCTCGCAACCCAGTTCCAGCAAAAAGTCTGTCATAGTTATTAACCCAAAAGTATTCTTAGAATTAAATACTTGTTTTAGCTGAAATCAAGATAATAACATAAAATCTTCTTGACAATAAATACCCGGGGGTATAGTTTGTCCAGCTATGGAAAAAGACAAAAAGACATATCCGGGCTCTTGCCCCGGGACCGCGCAGGATAAGCGCATAAGCATTATCGGGACGGGGTCGTTTGTTCCGTCCAAGGTGCTGACAAACGCCTATTTCGAGTCGATAGTCGACACCAGCGATGAGTGGATAGTCACCCGGAGCGGCATCAAGGAACGCCGGCAGATGGATGAGAAGATGGCCACGTCGGATATGTGTTTCGAGGCGGCCAAGAAGGCGCTGGAGGCGGCCAATATAAAAGCTGAGGACCTGGACGTAATAATCATCGGCACGGTTACTCCAGACCATCCTTTTCCTTCGACTGCCTGTTATCTGCAGAGCCGCTTGGGAGCCAAGAACGCCGCGGCCTTTGACGTCTCGGCCGCCTGCTGCGGGTTTATGTATAGCTTTACCGTGGGCACGCGGCTGATGCTGGGCAGTAATTATAAATACGCCTTGGTCATCGGGTCTGAGTCGCTGACAAAGATAACCGACTATAAGGACCGGGGCACCTGCGTGCTGTTCGGCGACGGGGCCGGGGCGGTAGTGCTACATTCCGGCCAAGTCGGCAGCGGACACGAGATAATTTACACCTATGTTGGTGCGGACGGCAACGGAACCCATTTACTCTACCAGCCGGCCGGCGGCAGCCGGAACCCGTCCAGCCACAAGACCGTGGATGAACGCGGGCACTGCGTCAAGCTCAAAGGACGCGAGGTCTATAAATTCGCGGTGACCAAGATGTCGGACCTGGTCCGCAAAGCCGTTGAGGAATGCGGCCTGACCCTGGACGACATCAAGCTTATTGTGCCGCACCAGGTCAACCTGAGGATATTGGAAGCGGCGGCCGAGCGGCTGAAATTTCCCATGGAACGGGTTTTCGTCAATATCCATAAATACGGAAACACCTCGTCGGCGTCGGTGCCGATAGCGTTTGACGAAGTCACCCGGTCCGATAAGCTCCAGAAGGGCGACATCGCGGTCCTGGTTGCGTTCGGCGGCGGGCTGACCTGGGGCTCAGCGGTCGTCCGCTGGTAGCTCTATGCATCCCGTTACATCATAATGGGTGTAATGCTATATCGCTGCAATCCATCATATATTAAAAGATTTTAATAGAAATTGGTTTTGGGTATGATGTAAACGGGATGCGTAAAGTACTGCTATTAATTATCAGCGTCATTATCCTGTCCGGATGCCTGGGTTTATCGTCCGGGCCAATCCCCAACCAAGTTATTAAATCACAAATCAACGTTATTCCCCGACCCAGGCAGATAGTCTATAAGGATTCAGGATGCGTCATCAGCCCTGATTGGCGTATATTGCTGGAGAGCACCAGCACCGAACTGGAACGCCGGGCGGCTGAATTGATAAGCACTGACCTGGAATCCGAATATGGGATAAATGTGCCGGTGGAGCTGGATGATTTCAACGCCCGGACCCGGCCCAATGCGATAGTGCTGGGCGTGCCCAAGCGCGATAAGGGAATCAACGAGCGGGCCGTCAAGCGCGGCGTTGTGGCCTCCGGTGATGCGCTCAAGCCGCAGGGCTACGTGTTGTCGACAGAGCAGGACGCGATAATGTTGTTGGGCAACGACCCCGATGGCGTTTTCTACGCGGCGCAGACGCTCAGGCAGGTTATCACCCAGGCGGGCAAGGACGCGGCCGTGCCGGGACTGCTGATAACCGATTATCCGATTTACAGATACCGAGGCGTCCAGATGAACATCAGCCATAACGCCGTTCCAACCGTTGAGCAATTTAAATATATTATCCGAACACTGGCGTTATACAAAATGAATGTCCTGACGTTTTCAGTGGAGTCAACGCTGGATATCCTGACGCCAGACGAGATACAGGTCATATCGGCGGACGCCAAACTGCATAACATCGAGCTTATCGGCAATATCCAGTCCGGGATTCCGCTTGAGTCTCCGGACGGACAGGTGCTGCCGGGGCAGGATGATTATTATGATTACCTGGAAAAGGTTTACGCCAAGGCGATACCGGCTTTTGAATCTAAGTACCTGCATTTTAACTGCGCCGACGAGATTAGTGGCAGTTCGACCGACAATATGCTGGAATTCAATACGCACATCCAGCGGGTGATGCACCTGGCGCAGATTTATTACAAAACCCCGCTATTCTGGGGCGATATGTTCCTGAAATACCAGGCGCTGCTGGCACAGATTCCTGATAAGTCCATAATAATGAATAATACCCTGGACAGAAAGCGATTCCGTTTGTCCATCGAGGCGATAAATAAATCCGGGCTGGGGCAGTTCCTGTGCCCGAACGGATATACCGAAGGACAGATATTCCCGGTAATCGATTATGCCCGTGATAACATCCTGGAGTTCTGCAGGGCCGGCCTGCCGTTTGTCGAGGCGGGCAAGCCGGCGTTGGGCGTGGTGCTGGAACTGGACGACAAGGCCGGGCCGGAGTTCTTTGAGACCAATTGGTTCAATACGCTCTGGACGGCTGAGTGCGCCTGGGCGCCGGATAAAGCGGAAGACGACTCGTTCCCGGCGCGGTTCTCGCGGTCGTTCTTTGGGATTGATTCAAATACCGGATACGAGACAGTTAATTTATTTAATGAATGCAACCGTTTGATGGGATTTCCGGATGATGCACTCAGCCGGCTTTACGAAGACCCGTTTATCAGCGATTTCCATCTGGAGATGCCTGAGTTCTATGGCCGGATGGACCAAGTGGTCAAGTTATCGGACGATGCGCTGAAGCTTCTGGAGCAGATAAAGCATAAGGCAACGCGCCAGGAAGAAACCATCAGCGCCTGGGAATACATAGCACAGCAGTGGCAATATATGGCATACAAATTCCTGATGAGCCATCTGGTGGCAAAAGCATATAATGGGTTGTATTATCCTGAGACGAATAGGCCGGATGAAATCAAATTAGAAGCAACCATAACCGAATACATCAATATATTGCATTCATTGCGTGACAAGACTGATTCGATGCAATCGAGCCGCAATGCCTTTGCCGGCAAACGATATAAAAGCATCAATGAGTATAAATACGCGCCGCTGGCAAAGCTGTTTACGGAAAAGTCGGCGAAGCTGAAGAGCGTATTGGAAACAGCAGCGAGCTCGAAAGCCGTTGTTTTAATACCTCCCGCAGAAATAGGCTTTGCGCTGAAATCTTTTCCCGAAAGAGCGATAAGTCCAGAGTTTGCTGCGCCGGTGCAGGAGGTGGCCAAGCGGTTTGTTTGGTGGGAAAAGGACTGGCCGTACCGGGTGTTTGTCAGGCTGGAAAATAAGGTCAGCCGCGAGCCCCTGGGTGCTAACCAATTCGCCTGCCCTGTTGAGGTGAGTATTAATTTCAGCAAGCTGTTATCAGAAGCGTTTCCCGAGGTGCACGGCCTGCCGGTCGGCGTCCAGCGCCGGAAACCTGATGCGGGCATAGACCTGGATTCCATCAGGGTGGTGGAGTATAATGAGGCCGGAGTTCCGCTGGGCGCATGCGACTGCCAGGCGGATAAACAGCCATCATTTGATGCCCGTAAAAACGCGCTGGTAAACGTCTTCTGGGCGCTCCGGGGCAAAACATATATGAATACCACGAGATATTTCTATATTTATTTCGACGTCGAAGGCAAACAACCCAAACCTAAACAAGAATATAAAATTTTCCAAATAGAGCCATCGGGCGATAACGGAATCATTAACAAACGGATTAAGGCATTTATTTCTGATGTCGAAGGTGTTATCAGAAAATGGAATATCCGGGATATCAGTTCAGGCTTTTTTGGAAGCCTGGATATACTCGAAGGAAAAGGCAAGCTGTTGGATATTCCGTCGGCAAAGGGAACAAAATTTAACCTGAGCCTTGAAGCGGCCGGGCCGCTAATGGTCCGCTACCTTGCAGCAACGCCGACCGGGTTTTACCGGCGGTATACTTTTTACGAAGACCTGCCGGTGGTGGATATTTTCTGTAATGCCGGCCTGAACCAGTGCCTCAATTATGATTCGGGTGATAACTTCGCCAAGGGGCATTATATGTTTTCCAATTACCAGACAGGACAGTTCAAACCTGAACGGGTGAATTGCGCGGAGGCCTTTTGGTCCTGCTTGAAACGCAAAGACGGATTGACATTCGGTTTTATTACGCCGGACAACCGGGCCGGGCATTATGTCACAGGCAAGGGTACCAGCGGAATTGACAATAAAAAAGGAATCTCCCATTTCGTGTTATACTGTGACCGGACCGATGAAGATACGTTCAATCTGATGAACCGGATAATGTCAGCGTTCACTCTTACCGATTCGGAATATCCGCCAAGCCGGACGCTTCTTATCCAGCGGGGCAGAGGTGAATCCCGGGAATAGCTACCTATAACACCTATTAGGCAAGCGTTAAATAAGAATACGGCCGAAATATGTAAAATATTCTAAAGAATCTTTTACAATATACCGATATAACATATGGAGAGAGAGGGGTAGAGAGCAGTTAAGAGTTGGCCAAAAAGAGGAGTTATTATATGATGTATACACCGGAACCTGAAATTCAGAACCAGAAAACAGACAACAAAATACCGGATCTCCGGCAGGAGAAACTGCCTGCGGCCAAAAAGGGCGCGTTAGCAAAGGAGTCTGTAATAGTTAAGTTTGTTGGGTTAGACGCATGGCTTGGCTGGATACAGGAAGGCAAGCGCCGGGCGGCCGGCCAGGGCCGGCATCAGGGCGGAGTGACGCCTTACGGATACAAAAAGGTCTTTGACCCCGGCCAGAGCCGATTCGTGCTGAAGCCGGCCGTTTTTGAGTCGTCCGTCGTCCGGACTGTTTTCAGGGAATACCTGAAGCTTAAGAGCCTGGGCAAGGTAGCCCGAAGAATGAACGAGATGAAGATCCCTTCACCGGGCGGTGCGGAGTGGTCCAGGCAGGCGCTGGGTTTTATGCTCAGCAATCCGGTTTACCTGGGCCGGGTAACTTATGGCGCCATTCAGGCCAACGGCGGGCACGAAGCCATCATTGCTCCGATTGTATTCAATATGGTCCAGAAGCTAAAAGGAGAAAATAAGAGGAATGGATAATACGTATTGCCGGCTCAACGGAATGTGTTTTCTGAAGACCTTGCCGCGAACATCCCCCTGTACGGGAAGTGCGTGGGAGGCCGGGGAGGAGGTGGCTTATGAGAAACAACAAGCATCGAAAAGCAGTCATCATCAGGCGTTTGGCGCGGCGCCTTTCCGGCGCTATCATCAGGATAAAGTCGGCATCCTTGTTGTTGTTCATAACCGGACTAATCGCCGTCTGGGCCATTATGGAAATCCAGATCAACAGCCTGGTTAATTTATCGGAAGAATTCCAGAACAACCAACTCTCTCAGCAAAAAGCCCTTTCGGACGCCAACGAGCAAATCCGCGCTTCGGACGATACCGCTATGGCGCTCCGCCAGAGAATCAACATCATTTTAAAGCAGACCGAAATAGAATCACAAATGACCAAGGACGAAGTGGCTTCTTTACGGAAGGGACTGACCAATTTCCTTAAGGAAATTTCCAGCGCGGACGAGAAGGTCAGCAACAAACTGGGCGTGATAGAAAAACAATTGAATGCCACCACCGACCGCTTGGTCAATAATCTGGACGACGTGTCCCGGCTGAAACAATCGCTTAACAATTCCGTCCGCAACGAGCGGCTTTACGAGGAACTCCTCCTGCCATCGGTTCGAATCCGAACCAAGGGTAACGTGGGCAGCGGGGTTGTCATCTACAGCCAACCGTATTTAAAGAATGAGTGCCAGACCTATATACTGACCGCCTACCACGTGGTTAAAGGCGCTGATGGATCTATTTCAGATGATCCGTCCGACGTTAGCATCAAGAAACCGGCAGATAAGAAGGCCTCGGAAATAACTATAGATGTTTACCGTGATGACTTTTCGGACATGGATGAGTTAAAAGCGGAAATGGTTATCTACGATGAGGCCAAAGATATAGCTATACTGCACCTTAAGGTTTCAAAACAGTTCAAGCACACGGCGCACTTTATTTCCAAAGACAGAATTGATCAGGTCAAGGTGTTCAGCCCGGTCTATGCGGTAGGCTGCCCTCTGGGCTATGATCCGCTGCCGACCAGCGGGGAGATTTCCAGCCTGTATAAGCAGATGAACGGCGAAAAGTTCTGGGTTATGAGCGCCCCGACTATCTTCGGCAATTCGGGCGGAGGCGTTTTTATGGGCGATACCTATGATTTAATCGGAATTTCATCAATGGTCTGCGTCTATAACCAGATTATACCAACGCCGGTGACGCACCTGGGGCTGATGGTGCCAGCTGAGACCATATTTGAATGGATGGACCGCAAGGGTTTGGAATTCCTGCACAATCCCGGAATAAAGGCAGTGCCGTTCGAAGGGTTAACGATGAATCAGGCCGGGAATACGGATTAGTGCCGGCAGGAGCCCTCCCGAAAGCATTTGGGAGGATAAACTTCGCGAGTTAACAGGTCTTATCCTATGCGAAACACAAGGATTAGAGCCAGTCGAATTCCTCTTCAAAGGTCCGCTTGCGTACGCGGCCGACCATTTCTGCGGCGCGCTTGAGGTATTCCAGGATTTCCTTGCGCTTCCATTTGGGATTGGCTTCTATTTGCAAGACGATTTCCCCGATGATTTCTTCGCGCAGGTTGAGCCGCTTGCCCAGCTTCAGCTTCTTAAGGTCATAACCCATTGACCGGGCGGTCCGGAAGATACGGTCCTGTTCTTCCTTGGTGATATCAACGCCGGGTCTTTCGCTAAGCACATCGCGAACCAAATCAATGCCAAGTTTTAATGATTCGGAAACGTCTTTAAGTTCAACCTTTTTCATCGGCGCGTCCTTCCTAATAAAATCTTTTTTCATATAATAGAACCAAGGTAATTAGAGCAAATATTTAACGCCCTGTCAAATAAAACTCTACCTATGTTTGCCGGTGGCGGCGTCAAGGATGCAATATATCCGCAACCGTTTAGATGGCTTGTCAGAATAGGTAAGCGGCGCCAGCCGAAACTTGCCGCCCGGGATGATGATTTCTCCTTTGGTCTCAGGCCATAGGGCTTCAGCGGTCTTGTCCAGCACCAGGTAATCGGCCTCGTTCAGCCGGTCCAAGAACTTCCCCTCGACCGGTATTTGCCAGCCGTGGGCATAATAAACAATCCGGTTAGATGTCGTGATAATCTTAGGCATGGAACCTTCGTTTATGGGGGGAAGTCCTTTGGTATGGTTACAAACATAATCAAGCCTGATAGCCCGGCCGATTGTTTTATAAACAAGCTTATCCTTCCCCACCGGCGCGAATGTATGCACCGAGAGAATTATCAATGTCAGCGCGATGCCCAGCCATTTATAATTCACCAAGCGCATTTTGGTCAGCAGGTAATCCAGCCCGGCCGCCGAGAAGAACACCAAAAGCATTTCCAGCGGCACGGTATAACGCTTGCTTATCCGGCCGAATATTACTGCGAACATCAGCAGCGCCAGGATATATGCTCCGAAGATAACCCAGATGACAAATCCGGATTTTCCGTCTGCCGCCGGTTCCGGAGCTTTGCGCCGGGCAAAGATAACGTAAACGAGCAAAAATAACAATAGTAGGATGTGCACGCCCTTGACCGATTCTTTAGCTACGATATAGATTGCGTTAAGATAGCGGTTCGTCCCGGGTTTTTCAGTAGTAGCTGTTTCTTCGGATGCATCGGCCTTGCTGAATAGCGTCTTGACTTTGGCCAGCGAGAATTTCTGGGTTATCTCAATCCGCCCCTTGGTTTTATACATATGATATAAATAAGGCGTGGCCGCCAGTAACCAGGGCAGCATCAGGATAAATACGGCCAGCGCCCGTTTATTAACAGTTTTTAGGTAATCACGTCTGATATCCACCAAGACCGCCAGGGCCATGGCCGTGAATAGCAGTATCAGCCCGTCCGGCCGGACCAGGTATGTCATCATCGCGCCGACCCCGGCCAGGAAAAAATAACGGTATTTCCATTCTGACAGCGCCAGAATCATCATCCAGACCGTAAAAAATAACAAGCTCATGAATAATCCGGTGGTCAGGACCTCAGCCGAGAATCGCGCTGCCAAAGGATGAAATATGTAAAACAGGCAGCCGATGAATACCACAGATGATACTTTACCGTCTGTGGCGGGGAAAATCTTCTTGCCGATGAACCAGAGCGGTATTATTGCCAGCGCGCCGAACAGGATAGAGATAAATAATCCGGCCCATTCCCAGGAGCCGCGCAGGTGATAAGCAACGGACATTAGGAAAGGATACAACGGATGATAGGGGTGGCTCAGGGCGGCTTTGTAATTTCCGGCGTAATAATCCTTAGCCACGGAGATATAAACCGGCCCGTCGCTGGAAATGACGTAGGTGTTCCAGACAATCACCAGCCTGACCGCAATGGCCAGGATTATTAATGTAAGTATGACCGCCCACTGATGGCTTTTGATATAGTCTAAAAAAGATTTCATTTTGGATAATGAGGTAGGTTGAATTTTCCCTACATACTACCTTCTATATACTAATACCTTAAGGTATAACATTATCCATCGGCTGTTAGCGACAAAGGAGCTTTACAGCCGAGGATACCCAGCAGTAATTCACTAACGTTCAAACTGCTGGAGTATAAATATACCTAATGGTATAACTACCGGAGCTATTGATTTTCCAGCAGTTGTTCTTTCGGTACCGGCCTGATTTGCCTGGCCGGGGCGCCCATCACTACCGTCCGGGCCGGTACGTCTTTGGTAACGATTGCCCCGGCCGCCACCAGGCAGTCCGCGCCCAGCATCCGACCGGGCAGGATGGTGGCATTGGCGCCGATACGGGCGCCGCGCTTCAGGGTTGGGCCCTTGAAATATTTGAATCGTTCCTTGGTTCGGGCCAGGAAATTATCGTTGGTGAATGTTACCTCCGGCGCGATAAAACAGTCATCAGATATCGTGGAATAAGCGCATATGTAAACCTCGGTCTCGACCTTGCAGCGCTTGCCGACCGAGCATTTGTTTTCGATGGCCACGCCCCGGCCGATGATGGTTTCGTCGCCGACAACCACGTTTTCCCGGATGGACGCAAAATCGGCGATGAGGATATCGCTGCCGATTTTACAGCCGCAGTAGATGATGACCGAGGCGCCGATAAGGACATTATTGCCGATACGGGCCGGCGGAAAAACCTGTGTCTTGGTCGTGGCCGAGCGCTTGGCCTTCATCGGCTGTTTGCCGATGACGGTGTGTTCGTCTATCCGGACGTTATCGCCGATGACGGTGCCGCTTTTGATGACCACGTGATGGCCGATGTCGCAATTCCGGCCGATGTGCACATCGCCTTCGATTACCGCATACTGGCCGATAGTCGAGTCCTTGCCGACCTTGGCTGTCCGGTGAATGAATATATCCATAGGCGCGAACTTACATTATTAAAAGGCAGTGTCAATAGAATATTAACCACTATAGTAAATAACAATTATTCTTGGTTTATTGTGAAAAATTATTATCATATCAGTGTTCATCTGTACTCTGGCAGTTTGAGCGTAGCGAATTACTGCCAAGTATACTGGGCTGTAAGTCGCTTTGCTCCAACAGCCCAAGTATGTTTATCTGTGGTTCGGTGATTTATGCCTAAAAAAGACCTGTTAGAAATATACCGGCGTTTATATAAGCGTTTCGGTCCCCAGCACTGGTGGCCGGGTGATACGCCATTCGAGGTTATTATCGGCGCCATCCTGACCCAGAACACCAACTGGTCCAACGTGGAAAAGGCCATCAACAACCTCAAGAAAGCCCGGTTGCTCACGCCGGCCAAGCTCCACGAAATCAGCTTGCCCGAGCTGGCCGAACTCATCCGCCCAGCCGGGTATTACAATGTCAAGTCCAAACGGCTCAAGGATTTCATCGACTGGTTGATGGGTGACTGCGACGGCGACCTGGACCGGTTGTTCGCCCTGCCGACAGCCTCGTTGCGAGAAGCATTGCTGAGCGTACGCGGAATCGGCCCGGAGACGGCCGATTCCATCATGCTCTATGCCGCCCAAAAGCCCTCTTTTGTGGTTGACGCCTACACCTACCGGATATTCTCGCGCCACAAATATGTATCTGAGGAAGATACCGGCTACGACGAGCTCAAGGCGTTTTTCGAGGATTCGCTTGAGGCGGATGTGAAATTGTTTAACGAATACCACGCCTTACTGGTTAAATTAGGCAAGGAGTTTTGCAAGAAATCCAAACCGCTCTGCGCCGAGTGCCCCTTGAATGGCGTCAACGACTATCCGCCCATAATAATTTAGTAAGCGGATTTAACGGATTTATCCCATCCATTTAAAAACTGTAAAGACACCAATGCCTATCAATATCACTAATAATATTACAATTGCCAGACAGCCTACTTTAAATAGTTTGTCTTTAAATGATTCTTTCCATTTTTTCCTTTTACCTGCGCTAATCTTGGGATAAAACTTATATCCTCCTTTGCATTCCTTTTGGAGTGCTAATAATTTTTCTTTTGCGTATTTTGGTAGTTTGTCGATATTACCCCGGAATTTCAAGTCCCATAAAATTGCTAATGGGCTATAACCGCGATATTTCTCAAATTCCGCACAAGCTGTTTTCATGATTTCCGTCTTGTTTTCTTCCAAATACCAGTATTTGCCGGCTAATGCCAAGAATTTTGCTTGATAATAGATTTCGGCAATTTTTACCCTTAGCGAGAGGTCATCCGGATCAAACATAATAAGTCCTTGTAATCTATTACATGCTTTACCGAGATTCCCTTGGGAAACATCATAGTTGACTTTTTTAAGGGTAGTTTCTTTAGACATATTTTACTTTATAATAATCGCAAATATGAAGCAGTTTTATCTGCTCAATCAGCTTACTGCTTTCTTATACTCTGGCAGTTTGAATGTAACGAATTATACTCCAGCAGTTTGAACGTTAGTGAATTACTGCTAAGTATCCTTGGCTGTAACGCTCCTTTGTCGCTAACAGTCGATGGACACAGATTAACACAGTAATTATTCCACCTATGGCTTTATATATTGTATATGGCCGGAAATTCATACGCAATTCGGATATTTTCCCATCATAAACCTGCGTTTATCAGCGAAAATCTGCGTACTATTTACACTGCCTTCTTACAGAACGGGCATTCTTTTACGCCTTTCGGAATGGGTTTCTTGCAACTGGGGCAGGGTATGAATTCCTTGTTGCAAGGCTCGCAATGCAATTCTTCGGATAACTTATGGGCGCACATCGGGCAGGCGCACTTATCGTCTGATTTAGTTTTACAGGTTGCGGTTGTTGCTTCTTTGGAAGAGTCAACGGTCTTGGCCTGTTTCTTGCATTCATAATCGGCTATGGCCCGGTGCAGGGCGTCGGCGCCCAGGTTGGAGCAATGCATCTTATTGGGCGGCAATCCGCCCAACTGGTCAGCCACGTCCTGGCGGGAGATTTTCTTGGCCTCTTCCAGCGTCATGCCGATGGCCATAGAGCTGACCATAGATGATACGGCAATGGCCGCGCCGCAGCCGAAGGTCTTGAACTTGACGTCGGCCAGCTTGTTATCCGCAACCTTGATGTAAAAAGTCATCATATCGCCGCAGACCGGGTTGCCGATTTCGCCTACGCCGTCCGCGTCGGGTATCTCGCCTACGTTGCGCGGGTTCCTGAAATGATCCATCACTTTTTCCGTGTAAGACATATAATTCTCCTAAAATAATTCAGCCACAGAGGCGCAGAGCACACAGAGGATTTCATTATAATTATATTTGGTTTCCGTGCTCTCTGAGTCTCCGTGGCAAAATTTCTATTACTTAACGATTCTATTCGCTTCCTTGACAAAATCTTCTACCTGTTTAGCCGACATACCGGTATGTTTTTCCGGTTTGGTAATATGGTCCAGCCGGTGGGTAATCCTGGCAAAGGCCGGGTCGCGGCGGATGCGCTCTATCAGGTCATTATCGCCGCCCTGGCGCAACTGGGCTACAGCCGCCATGGAGTGGTCGCGGATGGCCTTGTGCAACTGCTGGCGGTCGCCGCCGGCATTGACCGCGTCCATCAGGATATCCTCGGTGACCATAAAAGGCAGCTCACGGCCTATCCGTTTCTGCATCCCGGACGGATTCACGCTCATTCCCCCGACGATATAGGTATATAACTTGATAATGGCATTGGCCGCCATAAAGGACTCGGGCATGGTCAGCCGCCGGTTGGCCGAATCGTCCAGCGAGCGCTCCAGCCACTGGTTGGCGTGCGTGAATTCGGCGTTGCTGAGCAATGATATCAGGTAACGGGACAGCGATGTTATCCGCTCGCTGTGCACCGGATTGCGTTTGTAGGCCATGGCCGACGAGCCGACCTGGTCTTTGGAGAATGGTTCTTCCATCTCGCCGAAACTCTGCAGTAGGCGCAGGTCGGTGCTGAACTTATGGGCCGACTGGGCTATGCCGGACAGCACAGCCAGAATCTGATAGTCCTGCTTGCGGGTATAGGTCTGCGAGGCGATGATGAAGATATCATTGAATCCGAACTTCTTGGCCAGCATCTTATCCAGCGCCCGGACCTTGCTGGTATTGCCGTTAAACAGCTCCAGGAACGAGGCCTGCGTGCCGATGGCGCCCTTGGCGCCCAGGAATTTAAGATTATCATCCATATCAGCCAGCTGTTTGTAATCCATCACCAGGTCCTGTAGCCACAAACAGGCCCGCTTGCCCACGGTGGTCAACAGCGCCGGTTGCAGGTGCGTATAGCCGCAGGTCGGCATATCCTTATATTTCAGTGCGAACCGGGCCAGTTGGCGGATGAGTTCTTTAAGCTGTTTGCGGATGATGCCCAGCGCCTGCTTATAAATAATCAGGTCGGCGTTATCGGTCACCAGCGCCGATGTAGCGCCCAGGTGGATAATCGGTTTGGCCTTGGGGCACTGCTCGCCGTAGGCCTTGATATGACCAACTATCTCGTGTTTGGTCAGCTTTTCGTATTGAGCTATCTTATTATAATTAATCTTATCCTGGAATCGTTTGAGTTGCGCTATCTGAGCCGATGAGACGGACAGTCCCAGCTCCTTCTGGCATTCGGCCAGCGCTATCCATACCTCGCGCCAGGTGATGAAGCGATGCTCGTCCGAGAAGGTATAAACCATGGCCGCATCGCAATAGCGCGTGACCAAAGGCGACTGGTATATTTTTTTATCCATAGTATTCAGTATACGGATTTAACTGATTAAACTGATAATATTACATCCGTTGTATCCGTTCAATCCGGATACTTTATTACTTGCAAGTTGGGCAAAAAGTTATATTCTATTAATCCTATGACCGAAATCAAGAAAATATTGATAATAAGGTTAAGCGCCGTCGGGGATGTGATAAACACCCTGCCGGTCCTGCGCCTGCTCCGCAAACACTATCCTCAGTCATACATCGGCTGGGCCGTGGAGGAAAAGGCCAAGGACTTGCTGGACGGCGACCCGGATATCAACGAACTCATAGTTGGCAGTTGGAAGCATGACTTACTGCCAACTATACCTGGCAGTAATTCGTTACACTCAAACTGCCAGTGTATCGTATTCCGCCGGGCCAGGCACGCGCTGGCACCGGGCAATATCTTCGGCGCCGTCCCGGAGTTCATTAAGGCACTACGCCGGACCGGATACGATGTGGCGCTGGACTTCCAGGGCAACCTCAAGAGCGGGTTGGTGTCATATCTTAGCAAGGCCAAGGAACGCATCGGCTTTGCGCCGCCGGCATCCAAAGAATACAATTACCTGTTTAACAACCAGACCGTGTCACTGCCCGAACCACATATCAATAGGATTGAAAAGAATCTATATTTGTTACGGGCGCTGGGCATCTACGAGACCGGTCTGCCCAAAGATTCGATTATAGACATCTCCGGACTAACCAGTGTGGATCCGTTGGCAGGGCGACCGGCAGACCGCCTCGTCATCATTCATCCGGGCACCAGCGCCTTCGGCGCAT
The DNA here is from genome assembly GCA_043808305.1 of Planctomycetota bacterium. Lineage (GTDB taxonomy): Bacteria > Planctomycetota > MHYJ01 > JACQXL01 > JACQXL01 > JBBAAP01. Next base: position 25,995 of record JAZDFB010000076.1, read on the forward strand.
ACAAGCGTTGGGCGCCGGACAGGTATGGACAACTGGCCGACCGGCTCATCAGCGAACTTAAGTGCCAGGTCCTGTTATCCTGGGGACCGGGCGAAAAACCTTTGGTGGAGCAGATAGCCGCCGGTATGAAAAGCAAGCCCATTATCCTGGACTATTCCCAGAGCCTAAAGCAATTAGCCGTGCTGTTATCAAAGGCAACGCTGTTTATCGGGAGCGACTCCGCGCCGTTGCACCTGGCCAACATCCTGCGTCGACCGCTAATTGGGTTATACGGCCCCAAAGACCCGGTAGTCTACGGCCCCTGGCCCAATCGCCCTGACGCCGTGGTCATACGCAAGGAACTGGAATGTTCGCCCTGCGCCAAGCGCGCCTGCGATAGTCCTGTAAAGGGCCCCGAGCCCAAGTGTATGGAACTGATAACCGTGGACGATGTCTTTGCCGCGGCCAAAGGATTATTATAGGAATTATGGAATAAAGGGTAGCGTCCCCGGAGAATTTTGTGGCGAATAGTTTTGTGTGGTTTGGGCTTCGCTATGTAAAAGAAATAATCAAATGACGATAACAGCTCTAATTTTAGTATTTATATTTGTTGCCTGTCTTTTATCAGGTTCTTTCTTGTTCGTAATGACTATTATGAGCAGGATGGGATTCATCCGGAAAATACTTTGTTTTATTCTTCGCCGGTCTGAAATACCGGTTATTAAAAAAGGATATCTTGGCTTCGGCTTACTATTGCTTGGTTTTATAATATTTGTTATATTGGCAATCTTCCCGGTAAATCAATATGGAGAAATTAACTTGTGTCCTTCCACGCCAGAAGAAGCGTTCTTTTCTCTTGATGCATCGCTTCGGCGAGGAGACCTTGACACATACTTCAAGTGTTGGGACAGTGAAAGTAGGGTAGCAGAAAGCATGCCTAAAAGTTCCTTTGGACGATTTACGACCGCCGCTCTTTTTCGTCTCGTTGGGCTTTTTATGAAACATGAAATTATACAGAAGATTGAAATGCCGGATCGTGTTTACTTCATTACCCAAATTGGTTTGCTTTTTGCCAGAAGTAAAAGTCTTTCAACTGTGGTTCAAACACCAGAAGGTTGGAAGATGACAAACCGTTTCTCTGGCAGTAAAGAAAGCATCAATTTATGGCAAGTGATTGATCCGCATCTAAAATCTTATGCAACAGAACCGACAGAATACGATGGAACTGAATCTTATGAGAAAGATCAACGTGCTGTCCGAGCAAAAATAGGGAAATTCTTTCTTTTCCAAAAAGGAATTCAGTTTGGCGCTGTTAGAATCATCAAGGAAACCGGTGATTATGATGGCGGTGCTGAATATGAGTGGTATTTTCAGGAAGATGGCAGCGGTAATTTCCTGAAAGATAATTGTAAGCACGGCTATGGCAAGGTATTCGAAAACTACAAGGAAGAGAAAACTAATGACAATGAATATAACGTGACCGATATCGGAAGCGTCCTTAATATTAAGTGCGGCCCATTTGCTGTAGAGTGGTCAGGGGGGAACTGGATATACTTAAATGATTCTGCAGAAATAACATTCTCTACTACGAGTTCTCTGGAAAAAATTAATGTGTTTGATAAGAATTTGGAGTGGCTCAAAAAAACTACAGAAAAAGATATTATCAAACTACGCGAACAACTTAAGGATAAAGACCATATAGTCCGCTATTATGCTGTTGATACGCTTGGCGGATTAGATGACAAAAAATCTATTCCTCAGATAAAAGAACTGCTAAATGACGAAAGTGATATTGTGCGGAACGCTGCGAGGGAAGCCCTCAAAACTCTCGGCGTGCCGGAGGATGAAATCCAGAAGGCCAAAATCAAGACAGATATTGATAGACTTTTTAATGACTTCTTGAATGAAAAATTTATTGAGTATTCGGGTCTTAGTGTTTGTTCAGGTTGGGTAATAACTTTGCCGTCTGGTAGAACTGTTGTTCGCTCTTTTTTGGATGATCAAGCAGCGCCAATAATTGCTTATGGACCTGAAGCAGTGCCGCATCTTTTCAAATGGTTAAAAATAGATAATATTTCTGTTCGCTATATTGCAATTTATTCATTGCAACAAATAACCGGTGTTAAACCATATACGCCATATTTTGCCACACAAAAAGAGGATGAAGAAAAGAAATTCATAGAAAAAGCAATTCCAGTATGGCAGGAATGGTACGATAAATACAAGGGACACTGAAGGACGCTTCCCACCGGCGGTTAGTGGCAGTAGGAACGAAGTGACGTACTGCCACGTTATCCCAAGCGTAGCCTTGGGATTCTTCTCATCCACTAATCAGACCCATTCCCGGACGCCATTTTCTGGGAATCCACCGATTTACCACCTAAATTTCAATATAAAGCACTTCACTCCGGTAAAATGTGTGACGTCACACATTTTTACCCGTCCGATCCCAATTCGAACTAAAGGTAACCGGATAGTTAGGTAAAGGTCATATCTATTATGGATAAAGGCTATATCTATTATGAGTGAAGGTCATATCTATTAGGGGTGCTGGTTATTCTACTGCGAGGTGATGGTTATCTTACTGCGAGGTGATGGTTATCCTACTGCGAGGTGATGGTTATCCTACTGCGGGGTGATGGTTATCTTACTGCGAGGTGATGGTTATCTTACTGCGAGGTGATGGTTATCCTACTGCGAGGTGATGGTTATCCTACTGCGAGGTGATGGTTATCTTACTGCGGGGTGATGGTTATCCTACTGCGAGGTGATGGTTATCTTACTGCGGGGTGATGGTTATCCTACTGCGGGGTGCTGGCTATCTATATTAGGGGTGTAGGTTATCTATATGCTCCCTGCCCCTCACCTCCCCCCGCCTATCCGATTATCTTGAAGATACGTTGGAGTTCATCCTCGCTTTGACACCCGATAGAAATCGTGCCGCAGATGAATCTATCCCCTATCTTAGCGCAATTAATATTAACCTGCGCGTTAGGTCCGAACTTTTGTATAAGCCGTCCATACCATTCCCTCAGGTTCGGGTCATTTCCGGGATGAAATTCTTTATACTGAGGCGACCGGCCTACGCCGACGCTGACCCCTCTGGGGTGCAGGTAGGCGTCAACGATGATGCGCAGATTCCTGACCGAGAGGTCCTCGTTCTTGACCCTTTGCCAGAGCATCAGCCGCCGGGTGGAATCAGGCACGGCTAAAATAGCTATGGCGTGCCCGATCGAGAGTGTTTGGTGACTGATATCATCCTGTATCTCTGCCGGCAGGCTCAAAAGGCGGATTAAATGAGTAACGACGGTACGCCCGACGCCGACCCGCTCGGACACCTGCTGGTGGGTCAGGCCGAAGGTATCGGCTAACTGCTTATATCCCTTAGCGCGCTCGATGGGATTGAGGTCTTTGCGGTGGGTGTTTTCTATGATGGCCCATTCCAGCATCTGGCGGTCGTCGGCCTCCTTGACCACGGCCGGGATGGTGTCCATCTTGAGCGCCTGGCAGGACCGGAACCGCCGCTCGCCCATAATAATCTCGTACTCCGGCCTCGCCCCACTAGGAGACTCATCAATGGCCTGGTTTTTTGAGTCCACATAGACTTTTTTAACGGAAGGCGGAATCGGCCTGACGATGATGGGTTCCAGAACACCGGCGGTTTTGATGGAGTCCATCAACTCCTGAAGCTCAGCCTGGTCAAAGACCTTGCGCGGCTGGAATCGGTTCGGGATGATGAGGTCTAATCGTATTTCCTGGACTTCCTTATTTTCTGATTTCTTTTCCATAAATATTTCTTACCACGAAGGCACGAAACTACAAAACCACGAATTCGCACGAATGAACACTAACCGCAGATTTTGCGGATTAGGCTGACCAATCTACTTCTCTTCCGGGACTTTCACGCCGAGCTCTTTGAGCGCCGCACGGGCGCAGGGTAATAAATCATGGTCTCACCCTAAGAGTAGTTTTATATCTTCTGTTAATTTTGCCGGGACTTTATCCTTAGCTCCGAATTCTACCAAAACCACTGCCGCGAAACCGCGGACTTTATTATCATTATCATCTAAAAGTTTGACTAATTCAGGTATGGCTTCTTTAGCGCCAAGGTCTCCCAATGCCTCAACAGCCGCCTCACGGATTCTTGGGCTACTATCCTGTAATAATCTGGTAAACTCCGGAATTAATTCTTTAGCGCCAAGTTGACTTAATCTCCTAACAGCCACCAGTTGAACTCTTTGGTCATTATCCTGTAGTAGTTTAGCAATCTGTGGGATAGGTTCCTTGGCATCAAGTCGCCACAATGCAACAATAGCCCGATAGCGAACATCTGGGTTATAATGCTGTAATAGTTTGGTAATCTCAGGAATAGCTTGGTTAGCGCCAAGTTTACCCAATGCCTCAGCAGCAAACTGGGGAACATGGGGGTCATTATCCTGTAATAACCTGATAATATCCGGGATAGCCTCTTCGGCTTTCAGGTCAATAATGGCATTAATAGCATTTTCCCGCTCATGCCAGTTTTGACTTGTGATTTGCTTAAGCGCTTTTTGTATCTGTTGATGGCGTGATACATGGCATAAAAACCCGGAGATACCGGCTCCGAGCAGGACCAGGGCGGTCAGGACGATGCTTATGCGCAGGAATAAATTCATAAGATTACCACGAAAGCTCGAAACTACGAAAGTAACCCCACTCGCTTCGTTCGGGGATAAGACCCTCTACGTCACTGTGCTCCTAGGGGCTCTAATAAAGCTTGATTTGGAATAATGTCAAGGAGTAAGTATGAGTTATTATTTATGAATTATAAGTTGTCCCGCCGTGAGGCGTGATAAGACCCTAATTTTCTTGATATGCCCAACCCAATAAGTAAGCTGATTGATAAATAGGGACTGGACGAGACTTAAATAGACTAAATTAATCTCTTACGAGTCTCTTTAAGTCACTGTTAAAACGGAATTATCCCGCGGGGTACGCGGGATCTAAGAGCCACTAACTCATTACATTCGAAGTGACTCTAAGAGGATAACTAATATGAAGCAAGGATTCGTTGTGGCTGTGGTCGGGGCGACCGGCGCGGTTGGCCTGGAACTGGTCCGTATCCTGGAACAGCGCCTGTTCCCGGTGGGCGAACTGAGACTCTTTGCCTCGGACCGCTCGGCCGGCAAGATTACCACATTTGGCGCCACTGCGCCATGGCGCTCTGCGAACACAAACCACAAAACTCCGCACGGGCCGATGAAGCTCCGCATCCGCAAGGTCGAGCCGGAATGTTTCCTGGGCGTGGATATCGCTTTCTTCGCGGCCGGTGGCAGTGTCAGCCGGGCCTGGGCTCCGGTAGCAGTCCGCAACGGCGCCGTGGTCATTGACAAGTCCTCGACTTTCCGGATGGATAAAACCGTGCCGCTGGTGGTGCCTGAGGTCAATCCGGATGCCATCGCCAAACATAAGGGTATCATCGCCAGCCCCAATTGCTCGACTATCCCGCTGGTGATGGTCCTGAAACCGCTCAATGACTACGCCAAGGTCAAGCGGGTGGTGGTGTCCACTTACCAGTCGGTCTCGGGCGCGGGACTTAAGGCCGTGGCCGAGATGGAGGAAGAGGCCAAGGCGTTACTGGCCGGACGGCGCTATCAAAGGAAAATATTTCCGCATCAGATTGCCTTTAACGTTATTCCGCAGATACCGCAGTCCAATGCCTTCTGTCCCTCCGGGACAAGCTTCGACGGCTATACCGATGAAGAGGTCAAGATGATTCAGGAGACCCAGAAGATATTGGGCGACAGTTCCATCAAGGTCAGCCCGACCTGCGTGCGCGTGCCGGTCTACCGGGGCCACGCGGAGTCGGTCAACATAGAGTTTGCACGGCCGGTTTCCCCGGCCAAGGCGCGTGCATTATTGAGCAAAGCGCCGGGCATCCGGGTGGTGGACGACCCGGCAAAACAGGCCTATCCGATGCCGGTGGATGTGGACGGCAAGGATGAGGTGCTGGTCGGGCGCATCCGGGTTGACCGGACGGTAAAGAACGGCTTGAACCTGTGGCTGGCCGGAGAGAACCTGCGCAAGGGCGCGGCCTTGAACGCGGTCCAGATAGCCGAAAGGGTCATACAAGATTATAAATAGAGCCGAATTTCACCACAAAGAACACAAAGGTTTTAGTGTTTATTCGTGGTTAATTAATAAGGAGATTAAAATGCGGAATATTCTTATATCATTAGCATTCGTATTAGTGGTTAGCGTTATTTACGGCGCTGATAAATCGACCCTGACTCTGGCCGACATCGAGCAATTGGCCCGGGACGGCAAGAAGGTAGAGGCAATCAGGGGTTACCGGGAACTGATAGCGGCTGACCCGGCCAATATCGACCTGCACCGCGGCTACCAGAATATGATGCGCGAGGTGGGCGATATGGAAACCGCCAGTAAGGAATACAAGGTCTATCTGGATGCCAACCCGGACAGCGCTTTGTATAACTACCTCTACGGCCGGCTGATGTCCGGCACGGACACCGAGGCGTATTTCCAGAAGGCGATTAAGCTGGATAAGAACTTTGTCTGGGCATATTACGGGCTGGGCCAGTTCTATTTGGACAGCAAGCAATACGCGGATTCGGCTAAATACTTCGAGGCAACGCTGAGACTGAAGCCGGATTTCATAGAGGCAAACCACTATCTGGCCATGGTTGCTTATGAAACAAACGACATAGAGCGGGCCATAAAGGAATGGACCGCGGTATTGTCAGCGAAACCCAATTACCCGGATGCCCGGTTAGGCCTGGGCCTGGCCTACAAGGCCAAAGGCGAATACGCCAACGCCCTGGATATACTCGAGCCGCTGATTGAAAAGAGATACTGGAAGGCGTTTGAGCCGGCCATCCAGTGCTACCACGCCCGGACAAACTATAAAATGGCGGCCCTGGTCCGCAAGCAACTGCGCGATATGAGCGTAAACATCACGGCCATACCGGAACAGATTACCATCGGCGTCCTGCGCACTGATAAGTATCTGCTGATTTGCCGTGAGTTCATCCGCTCCGAACAGAATCGGATTGAGTTTGATATTTATACCTTCCAGAACGAAAAGGAAAAGTCCGTGGACATCTCCGGCCGGAAACCGGATAAGTCCATATACGCGGCAAGAGTCAAAGAGACTACCCGGGTAATCCTGAGGAAGGAAGGGAAAAGCGACGACGGCAAGCCTCTGGGCGAAGAGCTGGCGTCTTACTATAAGATGATTCCGTCATACCAACGTCTCCTGGCAGACGTGCAGGAATACCTGAAGCAGTAATTCCCGTAGCCACAGAGGCGGTGCAAAGCCTCCCGTGAAAGGGACAAAGAACACAGAGATAATCAATAATTTTATTTAACCTCCGTGAACTCTGAGACTCTGTGGCTAATATGGTGAATAATGAAACGTAATATCAAATTAATCATAGAATACGACGGCACCAACTACTGCGGTTGGCAGATACAGAAGAACGACCGGACCATCCAGGCCGAGATAACCAAAGCGCTGGAAAAGATGACCAGGCATAAAGTAACCCTTTACGGCGCCAGCCGGACCGACAGCGGCGTCCACGCCCTGGGCCAAGTAGCTAATTTCTATACCACCGGCAATCTGGACCCGGCCCGGATACAGAACGGGCTGAACGGACTTCTGGATGATGACATCGTGATAAAAGAATCCCGTGAAGTCCCGGATAGATTTAACGCCCAATACGATGCCAAAGCCAAGACTTATATTTACAGGATGCTTAACGGGCCGGTGCCTTCGGCACTGCAAAGAAATTACTATTATTTCAATCCCCAACAGGTTTCCGTGCCGTTGATGCGCAAGGCAGCCCGGTTCCTGAAGGGCCGGCACGATTTCCGCGCTTTTGCCAACCATGCCGGCAGTTACAGCGACAGTATCCGCAGGATTTGTGATATAAGAATAATCAAAAAACACTTGGACGGCGTTGGGCAGGAGATACGATTTACAGTCACAGGAAACGGGTTTCTTTATAACATGGTCCGCAACATAGTCGGCACGTTATTATTAGTTGGTTATAAAAAGATTGCGCCGGAAGCGGTAAAATATATACTCAAGTCCAAAGACCGGGCCAGGGCCGGGCAGAACGTGCCCGCCAAGGGATTGTGCCTGGTCAAGGTGGAGTATTAATCAGTAATCTGGCTATGAACTGGATTGACATCATATTCGCCGTCGTTTTGCTTTCCGGCATAATCATGGGTGTTTATACCGGTTTCTGGTGGCAATTCATCCGGTTTTTCCTGCTGCTTATTACATTATATATCACCCTCTATCTCCACGAGCCCATCGCCAAATGGATCGGCCCGGAGATGTCTGACCCGTACTTCGCCCAGTTGTTGATTTATCTGGTGGTATTTGTGTCCATCTACCTGATACTGTTTATGATTACCTGGGTGATGGAGATAACATTCGGCAAAAAGTCCAAGGGGGAAAAGAAGTCCAAAGAGTCTAAAGAGCCAAAGAAGTCTAAAGAATCCGATGATCCCAAAGAATCCAAAGGCGGCGGCAAGGCCAAGAAGGGCAAGCTCAATACCGTATTCGGCGGGGTATTCGGGTTTATGAAGACGGCGCTTATCTGCGGTGCGATTCTGCTGGGCATCAGCTATTATCCCACTTCGGGTCTCAGGGCGCACGTCAAGGAATCGGCCCTCGCCAAACCGCTTTTGTGGTATACCCGCAAGGTGGCTTTGTTTATGCCGCTTAAATATAAGCAACATCTCAGGTATTTTATAGATAATATTACCCGCCACCAGGAAACGCCGGAAACGGACGGGCGGTAAGCCGCGTATGAAAGTAGTTCATATCATCACCCGGCTGATACTGGGCGGCGCCCAGGAAAACACGCTTATCACCGTAGAAGGCTTGCAGCGGATGCCCGGTTATGAAATCACACTTATCAGCGGCCCGGCCATCGGGCCCGAAGGCGAACTGGTCAAGCGGGCAAAAGACAACAACATCAACCTGATAATCATTCCTGAGATGCGCCGGAATATATTCCCGCTACTGGATTTGATATCTTTTGTCAGGATGTTTTTGATTATCCTAAGACTCAAGCCGGATATCGTCCATACCCACAGCACCAAGGCCGGCATATTCGGACGAATTGCCGCCAAGCTGGCCGGAGCGCCCCATATCATCCACACCATACACGGTTTGCCGTTCCACCCGTACCAGTCCAGAATAGCCAACTTTTTCTATATCACCTTGGAACGGTTGACTGCTACAGTGACTGACAAGATTATCTGCGTGGCCAACGCCATGACGACCCAGGCGCTTAAGGCCGGCGTGGGCAAACCGGAGCAGTACACCACCATTTACAGCGCCCTGGAGCTGGCCAAATTCAGGCCTCTTAAAAACAGGTTTGAGGAACGCCAGTCTCTGGGCATCAATCCGAGCGACAAGGTCATCGGCGTAGTGGCCCGGCTGGCCAAGTTAAAAGGGCACGAGTATTTGATTAAGATAACCCATCAGATTATCCGCGAGGTGCCGGATGCCAAATTGATGTTCGTCGGCGATGGCGCATTAAGGGACCGGATTATGAATGATGTCAGGGACCGAGGTTTGGTTAATTGGGTGGTATTCACCGGCCTGGTAGAGCCCAGGCGCATACCGAGTTTGATAGAAGCTATGGATGTGCTGGTCCATCCGTCGTTGCGTGAAGGCCTGGCCCGGGCGCTGCCCCAGGCGCTGGCGCTGGGCAAGCCGGCCGTATCGTTTGATATTGACGGCGCCCGCGAGGTGGTGCTGGACGGCAAGACCGGATTTATCATCCCGCCGCCTGATAAGGGGAATGAAAAAGCATCGCTGGATAAACTGGCTGAAAAGATAATCTATATCCTGAACCATCCCGAAGAAGCCGGCAAGATGGGCCGAGCAGGCAGGGCGCATATCCAGCAGAATTTCAATTCCGAATATATGGTCAGCCGCATCGCCCAGGTGTATCAGGCCATAGTGGATAAGAAATAACTTCCGTTTACTTTCCCATAAAGGCTTTGATATTTTCCACCACGTAGTCCTGCTGTTGGCTGGTCAGTTCCGGGTAGATGGGCAGTGACAGCGCTTCAAGCGAGGCCTTTTCCGATACGGGCAGGTCGCCCGGCTTGTACCCCATATATGTAAAGCATTCCTGGAGGTGGAGCGGAAGCGGATAATAGACCTCGGTGCCGATGCCGCGTTCCTTGAGAAAATCCCTGAGCCCGTCGCGTTTATCCTGAGGGCTTGGTCCGAAGGGCTTGCCTTTGACGATAATTGTATACTGGTGGTATATGTGGTTGCAGTCCGGATGGACATACGGCGTGGTGATGGTATCGGGCAACCCGGTTGACTGGAAGAGCTTGTTGTAATACGCGGCTCGTTCGGCCCGGCCGGCGCTCCAGCTGTCCAGGTATTTAAGCTTGGCCTTAAGCACGGCTGCCTGGAGCGTATCCAGCCGGCTGTTCATGCCGATATACTGGTGGTAATATTTCTTGGAACTGCCGTGGACGCGGAGCTTGCGGACCAGCGGTCCGAGGTTATCGTCGTCGGTGGTGACCAGGCCGCCGTCGCCCCATCCGCCCAGGTTCTTAGACGGAAAAAAGGAAAATCCGGTCAGCGCGCCCATGGTGCCGGCCTTTTTGCCTTTATATGTCGAGCCGATGGCCTGTGCCGCGTCTTCAACCACGGCGCAGTTATGTTTCTGGGCCAGCTCCATGATGGGTTGCATCTCGGCACACTGGCCGTAAAGATGGACCGGCATGATTGCCTTGGCCTTTTTGTGCTTTTTCAGGGCGTCGGCAATCCAGTTCGGGTCGCAGTTAAACGTCCTGGGGTCGATATCCACGAATACCGGCCTGGCGCCGGTCCGGGCGATGGAACCGGCCGTGGCGAAGAATGAAAACGCCGTGGTAATGACCTCGTCCCCGGCCTTGATATTAAGCGCCATAAGAGATAAAAGCAGGGCGTCCGAGCCGGAAGCCACGCCGATGGCGTATTTGGCGCCGATATATTTGGCAGCGGCGGTTTCGAACTCGGCCACTTCCGGGCCCATGATGAAATGCTGGGAGTCAATAACCTTTTGGATGGATTGCTGGATATCATCCTTTATTTTCTGGTGCTGCATCTTCAGGTCCAAGAGCGGGACGTTCATAATGTGCTCCTTGCATTGCTTGTATGGCTTAATAAATCTTCAAACAAGTTAAGATAAGAAATATCAGGTCGTGGTCAAGGATTTAATAACAATAACGGCTGAAGGGAAACAGATAGCGGTTATATTTAATAATATAAGGCGTCGGACAGAAACAGGATTCTCTGGCAGCTGGAGATAAACACCCCGTTAACGGGGGTGTTTTCGACCGGTTTAAAACAAGCTTAAAACTTTAATTACGGTTTTTCTTGATAAACCTTTCACAAATGATATAGTTACGAAACTTGTTCAAGACCAAAATCAGGCCAAGGAGGAATAGGAACATCCCCTAATGAAAAAGGAGAAACCTTGCATCTGGGCCAGGGCCGACGAGAACCGTGTTTGCAAACACGGGTTCAATTGCGGCGCCTGCGGATACGCCCAGGCGCTTCTGAGCAAGGAAGATAAGAAAATCAAGGAGTTTACGGATAAGACGGGGACGGACAACGTCCACCCCGATAACCTGAAAGAGCCGATGGAGAAGAGGCTCGATAAATCAGCTGCCGGACCATGCAATCATAATAAAAAATCCGGGAGTTAAAAACCGGCCGGCGCGTGACATTATTCTTCTCCTTAATTTGTGAGGTTATTATGACTCAATCAACGCTTCTGACGGCCACGATACTTGTTCCCATCATCTGCGGCATACTTTGTTTCATACTTCGTAACCGGGCTATCCGTACGTTTCTCGTCACCGTTAACGCACTGATACTTATCGGCAGTTCTATCTGGCTGTTGACCGGAGGCGGATTCGATTTCACGCCCGAGCCTTACTGGAATACCGTCATAACCGTGCTGGACTTCGCCCTGCTGACATATTTCCTGTATATCGGCTTTGCCAGCAGCAGCCTGGCGGTGATAGTGCTGGCGCTGCTCCAGATAGTGCCGCTCGGTTATTTTGAATACACTCAGGGGCATAGCCTGGAAACCAGCCCTTCGTTTAAGGTCGACCAGCTGGCCATAATTATGTGCCTGATAATATCCATAGTCGGCTCGCTGATTTCGCTCTATGCCATCAGGTATATGGACGAGCACGAAGAGCATCTCCATCTGGCCAAGTCGCGCCAGCCGGTATTCTTCCTGTTTTTCATCCTGTTCCTGGGCGCTATGAACGCGCTGGTGTTTGCCAACAGCCTGATGTGGCTGTATTTCTTCTGGGAAGTAACCACCCTGGCCTGCTACCAGTTAATTCGCCACGACCTCAACGCCGAGGCCAAGAATAACGCCCTGCGCGCATTATGGATGAACCTGATAGGCGGCGTAGGATTCGTGGTTGCGATTATTATGATCCAGGGCACCCTGAACACATTATCTTTGGCCGAAATCATCCACAGCCAGGCCGGCGTGGTTATGCTGATACCGCTGGCGTTGCTCTGCCTGGCCGGATTCACCAAATCTGCCCAGCTGCCGTTCCAGAACTGGCTGTTGGGCGCGATGGTCGCGCCGACCCCGGTCTCGGCATTGCTCCATTCATCAACCATGGTTAACGCCGGCGTTTACCTGTTGCTCAGGCTGGCGCCCGCCTACCAGGGAACGTCACTTTCCACTATGGTTATGCTCATCGGCGCGTTCAGCTTCTTCGTCACGGCCATTATCGCCATGACCCAGAGCAACGCCAAGAAACTGCTGGCCTATTCGACCATCGGCAACCTGGGCATCATCGTCATGTGCGCCGGGCTGAATACGCCGCTGGCCATTACCGCGGCTTTGATACTCCTGGTATTCCACGCCGTATCCAAAGGGTTGCTCTTTATGTGCGCCGGCGTGATTGAAAACAATATCCGCAGCCGCGACATAGAAAAGATGGCTGAGCTGGTCACCCGGATGCCGCTGACTACGGTCATAACGGCTATCGGCATCATCACCATGTTCCTGGCGCCGTTCGGCCTGCTCATCGGCAAATGGGCCACGCTGGAAGGGGCGATGAACGCCAATACCCAGTGGGCGCTTATTGCGGCCATTATGCTGGTGCTGGGCAGCGCCGCCACTACGGTCTTCTGGACCAAATACCTGGGCCGGCTTATCAACCAGCCTTCTTTTGACGGCACGCACCCGATTGAGCCGCTTTCGTTCTTCTATAAACTGCCGTTGATTTCGCTGGTTCTGATTGCCATTATCCTGAGCATCTTAGTTGCCCCGTTCTACGACACCATAATAGTTCCGGCTATAACGGCGTCCTACCAAAACGTCATCGGAACCGGAAACTGGAATATCCAGATTTTGCAGATTGGCTCCTTCGCCACCTGGCCGCTATTCATCGTAGTGATTGCGGCGCTGCTGATGCCGCTGTTGCTGCTCCGGGCCCGGAAAGAGGATATCGGTCCGGTTTACATGTGCGGTGAGAACGCCCCGGCCGGCGCCTGCGAGTTCTGCTCCATAGCCGATTCCAACGAGCCGCTCCAGACCGGCGGCCTGTATTTCTCTGATATGATAACTGAGGCTTCGCTGGAAAAGATATTCACACCCGTCGGTATTATTATGATATTAGTGCTGTTCGGGTTATTGTTATAGTTCGGCAGGAGGAGAAAATATATGAGATTAGCAGTGTTCGCCATTATTGCTTTATTTGCCGCTCCGATAATCAGCGGGATATTGAGAAGTATCGACCGCAAGTTCACCGCCCGCTTGCAGGGGCGCATCGGGCCGAGCTGGTTCCAGCCGTTCTACGATGTTATCAAGCTCTGGAACAAAGACCGGAATATCGCCTATAAATCGCATCTTATCTGGGCTTACGGGTATATCGGCCTGATGATGGCCAGCCTGGTGATGTTCGTCATCGGCGGCGATATCCTGGTAACGCTTTTCCTGCTGGCTATGGGCAGCGTCTGTTTTATACTCGGGGCACTAAGCATCAAATCTCCTTACAGCCATCTGGGCGGCAACCGCGAACTTATCCAGATGCTGGCTTACGAACCGATACTTTTCCTGGTCGCCCTAGCCATATACATCAATACCGGCAGTTTCAAGCTGATAGCCATAGCTAATCTTCAGACGCCTCTGCTGTTCACTCTGCCGTTGGCATTCGTGGCTATGGTAATCGTGCTGGTTATCAAGATGCGCAAGTCGCCGTTTGATATTTCAATGTCGCACCACGCCCACCAGGAAATAGTCCGCGGTCCGATTACGGAATTCTCGGGCAAATACCTGGCCCTTATCGAACTGGCTGAATGGTACGAAATGATTGTCATTATGGGACTGATTGCCGTATTCGGCATATCCACCATGCAGGGCGCTTGGAAGGAAAGCCTCTGGATCGGCGCTGTGCTGGCACTGGCTTCTTATTTCATAGTTCTGGTGATTGATAACATCACGGCCCGCCTGACCAGATCGATTCTGCTCAGGTTCAGCTGGACCTTCGGCATCGGGCTGGTTATCCTTAATATGATCGGCCTTTATATCATAAGATATTACAACCATTAAGTAATGCGTTGTGAACGCAGAGCGGCATCCCGCCGCAGCGTGAAACAGGAGGTAAATATGGGTTTAGTAACTAATTCGCGAGTAAAATCACCATGGCTTCTCCATTTCGACTGCGGCAGCTGTAACGGGTGCGACATTGAAATTCTGGCCTGCCTGACTCCGCTTTACGACGTGGAACGGTTCGGCATTGTCAATATCGGCAATCCCAAGCACGCCGATGTGCTGGTGGTCACCGGCTCGGCCAACCGCCGCAACGCCCGGGTGCTCAAGAACCTCTACGAGCAGATGCCCGGACCCAAGGCAGTTATCGCCATCGGTTCCTGCGCCTGCACCGGCGGCGTATTCAACGAATGTCCCAATATCCTGGGCGGGGTGGATAAGGTCATCCCGGTCGATGTTTATATCCCGGGCTGCGCCGCCAAACCGGAAGCCATTATTGACGGAGTGGTCCTGGCATTGAATAAAATAGCCGGAATGAAAGCGGCTACTAAAGTTAGTGCCACTAGTAACGCAGTGACGTAGTGGCACGTTATCCCGATTATTGAGCCGCAGCGAAATCCCGTATTTATGCGGGATTCCAGCGGGGAAGGAGCAACGGCATGAGCAATACTAAATTTA